>NZ_JBWKWD010000015.1:0-127909 GCF_059422045.1 Pseudomonas sp. GW821-FHT02A08 | reverse complement strand
CTGAACTGGCCGTCCACGCTGAGCGTGGTGTCTTCCTGCACCGCACCGGCATCATGGCCCGTCGCGAAGCTGAGCACAGGCGCGTCGTTGCTGCCGGTAATGGTGATCGTCACGGCCTTGGTCACCGCCGCCCCGAAATCGTCGGTCAGCGTCACCGTGAACACTTCGGTCTTGGTCTGGCCCGCGGCCAGGTACTGCGCCGCGCTGTTGTTCAGCGTATAGGTCCAGCCCACGCTGCCCGCCGCGTCGTTCGTGCTTTCGTCGCTGACAGTGGCCACCAGCGTACCCAGCGCACCGGATGGCGCACTCACGCTGGCCACATGGGCGTCATCGGCCAGGTCCACGTCACCGAAGGCGAAACTGCCGCTGGCCAGCGTGGTGCCGTCTTCGGCCACCGCACCGCTTTCAAGTTCTGTCGCCGTCACTGTTGGCCCGTCATTGGTGCCGGTGATCGTGACGGTCACATTCTGCGTTACCGACGAACCATGACCATCGCTGATGGTGACCAGGTATGTTTCGGTTACTGTCTGCCCCTGAGCCAGGTACTGCGCCGCCGCATTGCTGAGGTTGTACGTCCATTGCACCGAACCGTTGGCCGCGTTCGCTGCTTCGCTTACCGGCGAGAGCACAAACGTACCAAGATAAGTAGTGTTGCCCCCCGCCGGCGCGAACGTCGCAATGTGCGTGTCACTCAGGTCGATGTCGTTAAAGGCAATCGTGCCGCTGGCCGTCAGCGAGTCGGTCGTACTCGCAGTGGTGGCGGCGTCTTCGGTCACCGTGCCGGCCTGCTCGCCGATGCTGACCGTCACACCATCATTCGCGCCCGAAAACTGCACTGTCGCGGTGGCCCAACTGAGCGTTCCGTTGCCGAGGCGAATCGCATAGGTAAAGCTGTCCGTCAGGAACTCGCCAGTAGCAAGCGCCTGGAGCTGAGCCTTGAAAGCAGTGGTGAAGGTGGCGGCGTCGTAGCCGACCTTGCCGTCCGGGGTGATCCAGATCTTTGCACCATTCAAACTGGTGTCAGAACTCGTCGCCTCAGTCCTCGCCGTATCCTGGGTCAGGAGGTCGGCCGGAGCATAAGTCTTGGTGGCAGTAGTAGAACTGTCCGCGTTGTCGAGTGACCAGAGTGTCTTCGCGTTGCCGCCGAGGTCATTGGACATGACATCCCAATACACGACCCCCAGCAGATTTTCAGTGGTGGTGAAGACGTCATCCTTCGCCTGCGGCGTGTTGGAAAACGAGGTAACGGTCCCGCCGCCGGTAGTTGTAGTGCTAGCCATGTCTTTCTCCTTAGAATGTCACCCTGAGCAAAAAACCGCTGTGGGCCGCTAACAGCCACAATCCGATTCTTCCCCCACCCACGAACACATCACTCCACCGGTACCAGCCGGCTGGCCAGTAGCTTCACGCCCACCCCGGCCCTGCCGCCCTGCGGTTCAATGCGCACGATTTGTCCTTGCGCCTTGAACTTCATGGGGCCGCCGGGAGTGTCGAGTTCGATCTCGAAGTCAATCAAGCTACCCACCTGCTGCTCGCTATCGGTTTCGAAATACAAACCGGAGGCGCTGATGTCACGGACGACACCGCTACCCCCACCGATCAGTTGCAGCGACAGGGTGACTTGTTCACGGGGCTCAATTCGGTGTGTGTCTTTCATGGCTGCAGTCTAAAAACGGCCTCTGTTTTTTACATGAGCGCGCTATCCCTTTTTTCTGGGAGTCAATCACCCAGGAAAACAGTGTTTTACGGGACAAATGTCATGGGAGGGAGTGCCTGAAGCGCTATAGAAAAAAGCCGGGGGCTGCAACGATTGCTATCATGATCAGCTAACACAACCCGCCTAAAGAGGCAGCGAGCCGCATGCCAATTCAAGTCCTGTTAGTTGCTCTACCGCTCATGGCCTGGGGCCTTGAGCGTCTGGTGGAAAGCGCTCAACCGAGGTTGAAGCTGGCGGGATCGACGGCGTCGGTGGCGCAATACCTGCTTTCGCTGCACCAATACACACCAGATGTGGTGGTATTGGATCTGGACAGCGACGACTGTATCGAGTCGCTGGCCGAGCTGCACAGCCGGACCAAGGCCAAGATTCTGGTAGTGACAGGGTCGAGTGACTTGGCACTGCATGACAGTGCGGTGCTGGCGGGCGCACGTGGCGTGGTGGATAAGCGGGAGTCGGCATCCGCCTCAACATTGCTCAAGGCCATAGAAAAAGTGCATGAAGGCGAACTCTGGATCGACCGAAATGCGACCAGCCGTATCTTCCTTGAACTGGCGCGCAAGAAAGTCGAGCGCGATATAGACCCGGAGCAACACAAAATCGCCAAGCTGACGCGCCGCGAACAGCAAACCATTGCATCGCTGGCCAGCGACCCCTCAGCCCCTGGCAAGCTGGTGGCCGAGAAACTGCACATCAGCGAGCACACGCTGCGCAACCATTTGACATCGATCTATAGCAAGTTGGGCCTGACGAACCGCGTAGATCTTTACGCCTACGCACACAAGCATGGGCTTTCCACAGGCGACTGAGGGCTGCGGCAACACGACCGATCTACCCCACCCTTCTCCTGCATTGGGCCACAGTGGGAGGCACCACTTCATTCCAATCGGTGGTGACCAGACTCTCTCAATCGGTTATTGCAATCCGTACGCCGGGAATCGGATTGCGGGCGATAGGCACGACGTGCCAATTGGGGTTAGCTGGATGTCGAGAGGTAGGTGTTCGAGGCTACCTCTGAAAGTTGCGGGCGCGAGCCACATTTGAGTCAACCTCTTATCATCCGCATTGGGTTGAATCCACAGCCGAAAGCAGACGTTCCCAGGCACCTGCGAAGTTATGGCGATTTAGTCTTGGTCCGTGGGAAATCAGTGCTCGCCATTAATCTTTCGTGAACATACTCCTCAAATTGTTCGACCGGCAGTGGCGGGGAAAACAGGAAGCCCTGGTAGATCTGGCAGCCATGCTTGACCAGAAAGGTGCGCTGAGCTTCTGTCTCCACACCTTCTGCAATCACCGAAAGCCCCAATATCTGGCTCAGGCTCACAATCGCGCAGGCGATGGCGGCGTCGTTGGGATCAACCAGCACATCTCTGATGAAGGACTGGTCGATCTTGAGTTGATCCAGTGGAAGGCTCTTCAGGTAGGACAATGACGAGTAGCCGGTTCCGAAATCATCCAGCGAAAGGCCTATGCCGATCTCTTTCAACTCGATCATTTTGGCGACAGTACCTTCCATATCCTCTATCAGCAGGCCTTCGGTCAGTTCCAGTTTCAATTTCTTCGGATCGGCCCCCGTGAATCTCAGTACTTGCAGTACCTCCTCGACGAAGTCCGGATGGTGAAACTGGCGGGCGCTGACATTCACAGCCATACCCAGTCGGGCGGTTTCCGAATGCTTTGCCCAGGCAACCAGCTGAGTGCAGGCTGCCAGCAGCGCCCAACGGCCTAACGGCAGAATCAACCCCGTTTCCTCCGCCAATGGAATGAACTCGCCTGGAAACACGACTCCGCGCTCAGGATTCTGCCATCTCATCAGTGCCTCTGCGCCAATGATACGGCCCTCACTATTCACCTGCGGCTGGTAATAAAGAAGGAATTCGTTGTCCTGCAAGCCTTGGCGCAAGTCTACTTCCAGTCTGGCGCGTGCCGTGGCAACCGCCTGCATTTCCGGATCGAAGAAGCGCATGGTATTGCGGCCCGCCGCCTTGGCGCGATACATCGCCAGGTCAGCGCGCTTCATAATATCGTCCGCTGTGCTCAGCTGCCCCTGGAACAGCGCAATGCCGAGGCTGGGGGTACTGTGGTGCTCATATCCATCCAACTGGTAGGAAATGTTCAGAGATCTGAGAATCTTTTCGCCAATAGCCTTGGCCTGGATAGCTGCTTCTGGAGGATTCTCATTAAGGCCATCCAGCAGGACGACGAATTCGTCTCCGCCCAGGCGAGCCACGGTGTCGCTCTCGCGTATGCAGCCGCAAAGGCGCAGAGCAACTTGCTGCAGCAACATGTCGCCTCTGTCATGCCCCAGCGTGTCGTTCAGTGCCTTGAAGTTATCCAGGTCAATGAGAATTATCCCGCTCGTATGCAGGGTACGGGCGCTGCCCGCCAGCAGATGCTGTAACCGGTCCAACATGAGCCGCCTGTTGGCCAGCCCGGTCAACTGATCGTAGAAGGCCAAACGCTGGACCTCTTGCTCAGCGGTCTTACGGTGGGTGATGTCAGTATTGATCGACAGAACGGATTGCGGCTGGCCATCATCGTCTCGCACCAGGGTTCGATGACTTTCGAGCGTGATGGTGCAGCCATCCCGGCGTCGAAGTGTAACTTCGTCCGCCCAGTCACCCGTTTCTATCAGACTGTTAGTGGCCGCATTGAAAGCGGCGCTACCCTGGTAGATCAACTCCTGTGCCGATTTGCCGAGTGCCTCTTCCTTTGACAGACCGTAGAGACGCTCGGCACTTTTGTTCCAGTACAGGATGCGATTATCCATCCCGTGAACGACAATGGCGTCCTGGGCCTTGTCCAGCAGCGATGCTTGCTGGCGGGCCTGCTTCTCGCTTTCGCGCAGCACTGCCAGATAACCTTCCCTTTCAGCTGCTTGCGACTCCATTTCGCGCCTGATCTTGCCCCCGTAGATCATGGCCGCACTGACCATCAGTAGCACGAACACCATGATCGCGTACTCGACCCGGCGCAGTTCTTCGACCGACTCAAGCTCCTCCTCCAGGAGCTTGCTTTGAATCAGGCCAACGCGATCGCGCACGGTACTGAGTGAGGCGAGCAACAGGGCAAACTTCCTGTCCATCGTTGCCATGCGTTTGCCGGCATTATCCGACTGTCCCTCCCTGAAGTAGGAAAAGATCAGCAAGGCCTCGTTCACCATTTCGACCATCGCGGCATCAACTGCACCCACCTCATCCTTCAATGCAAGGGTAAAGGCTTGTATATCTACACTGTGTTCAGCCTCATTGGAGATCCGTGCTTCCAACTGTTTTTTGGCCATTGCCAAATGCTCGTTGAAGGCGCGCAAGGCTTCATCCATGTTCCGCGATTCGGCTTCAACATTATGTGTATCGAACACATTATTGCCCGGCGCATTGACTGTGGAAGCCAGGCTGCCCAGCGTTGAATAGCTCGACAGCTGTTGGACCCACGACTGGTTTGCCTTGATGGAGCGGTGATAGGTATCGACGATCAGGTGATTCAATAGCACGCTCAGCACAACAACCAGCACGTCGAATCCCGCAAGAAAAAAGTACATGCGGTGCCATTTGGTCGAGCGCGGCTTATTTGAACTGGTGGGTATGGCTTGCTTTGCCGCGCTTTTATTCCTGAAAAAATCCATTTCACAATCTCCAAACATAATCCTTCTAAATTGACCAAAAGAAGCGGTATTCGGAAACCAATTAACCTTTTGTGTCGACACCTGAACCTGAGAACACACCACACGTAGCATTGGCCAAATTTTTTCTCTGCTCTGGATTCACGCTGGTTTTCGTGAGCGAAGCTCCCGAGACAAGCAATCGCTACCGAAGCTATACGTCTTACGTGTCACGCCAACCAACTATTCGACACTAAGCAATGCATTTGGCGATGCTGATTTCATGGTGAAATTTTTTACTCTCGGAAGCAGTCTCTTAACATTTCGGCGATAAAACGAAATCATCTTCATTTGCTGTGTTTGAGATCATCGTTTCAGGTAACGAGGCTCCTCGCTCTCCATTGTAGAACTGAACGTCGGCAATCACTTTTGCCAGATGTTCTGTTCCTTTCAATTTCCTCAGCCTCGCTCTGCGCCTCTGGCGAGCGTGCAGACCTTGGCCAGCATGTCCGGGGTGAGCATATCCCCGTTTTCGCAGTGCCCAGCCGCACCGTAGCGAAAGTCGATTCGATCCTGAATGATCCCGACAGATCCAGTCCAAACCCTGCGCCTGCAGGTGCAGGGTTTGCTCCATGTCTTCCCGAGTGTAGTTGCGGATTTGCGCCCCTGAACCGGATGCTTCACGCAGAATAGTCGGGTGACACAGGGCACGTTGCGGGTCATTTGCGCGCAGCCTGCCGGACTGCTTGATCAGTTTCGACAACAGACCAAGCATAGCTACTAATTTGCCATTATTCTGTTCGCCGACTGCTCCAGGTCGGTAGCAACTCTTGATGGTCGGCAGCTTCCGATTGCCAGAAGCGGACGTCGAGCCGCAAATGGACCGCACACTGACCTCGTTAGCTATTTAAGCAACGCCCCCTAGAACTTTTTCCTATTTATCGGTCTATGTGGATAGGCACATCCACTCGCCAGGCGCGAACCCGCAGGCTCCCCCGAAGCCGGATGGCCACACGTCCAGAAATCAATCAGAGGTTGTCTTCGCTCATGAAATTCCATGACCCACGGATGGTGCTCTTCGGCCTGTTCGCGTTCGCGGCAGTGGGCTCGGCATCAGCCACACAGATGAAGACCTCAACCCCTGTTTTGGCACCTGAAGTCGCGGTCGTTCAGGTTCCGGCCCAGGCTGCCGTCAACCCTTGGCCGACCTTGGCCAGTATGGCCGACAAGCAGCCAGGGCCGTTGCTTGCCCATGACGACCGATACTGGCATGACGACCGTTGGCACTCTCGTAGAGACGATTGGCGCCGTGATGACTGGCGTAGAGATAACTGGCGCCGAGAGCAAGCACGCCGCGAAGCAGAACGCCATCGTTATTGGGAGCGCCACCAGGATCGGGCCATGCGGTACCGCTACGAGGACGATCGCCGCTACTATCGTCGCTAGTGCGACGCCCCGCAGGTTAAAAGCGTCGACGAGATACGGGCGCCTCGCTTTCGCCCTCCTCGTCGGCGTTGAAGGCAATATGCCCCCCACCTCCAAGTGCCGATGACACCGAAATCAGCCAACCCATGTGAATGCCCATGAAGCAGGCTTACATGTTATGTTATATCTTATACTAACATGAACTGTCAGTCGCCACTGGCAGAGCCATCCACTCCCTGCTTGCGGCATTCGATGACAACGTCTAATCACCTCCCCCCCATCACAAGCTTGAACCAACGCCTGCTGTCCATTGACGCCCTGAGGGGATTGGTAATCCTCTTTATGCTATTGGATCACGTGCGCGAAACGTTCTTTTTGCACCGTCAGGTGGCAGACCCGATGGACATCGAATCCACTGAGCCGGCGCTATTTTTCAGCCGCACACTAGCCCATTTGTGTGCGCCGGTTTTCATACTGCTCACCGGACTTTCCGCTTACCTGTATGGCCAAAAGCATCAGGGTAAGGGCGATGTGTCAGCCTTTCTGTTCAAGCGCGGTCTGTTCCTGGTACTGCTGGAGTTCACCCTGGTGAATTTCGCCTGGACTTTTCAGTTGCCGCCAACGGCCATTTACATGCAAGTGATCTGGGCCATCGGCATCTGCATGATTGCCCTGGCCGGACTGGTCTGGTTACCCAGGCCCATGTTGTGCTGCCTGGGCCTGGTGATCGTGGCCGGGCATAACCTGCTGGATAATGTGCACTTCGCAACAGGCTCGCCCATGCATATACCCTGGGCGATTCTGCATGATCGTGGCTGGATCGATTTCTCCGACGGCCTGCGTCTGCGCACCTCGTATCCTGTACTGCCGTGGATCGGTTTGATCGCCCTTGGGTACAGCATCGGCCCCTGGTTTGCCGGCCAGGTTTTGGCCGCGCAGCGTCAACGTATTCTGCTGCTTGCAGGGGCCGGGACATTGATCGGATTTGTCGCACTGCGAGCAGTCAATGGTTATGGCGAGGCGCATTGGGTCGCCCATGAAGGCCTCACGCAAACCCTCATGAGCTTCTTCAACATTACAAAATACCCACCTTCCCTGCTGTTCCTTTCGCTGACGCTGGGCATGGGCCTGTTACTGCTTCGTGCCCTGGAACGGGCCCGACAACGCAAGTGGGTCAATGCATTGGCAGTCTTTGGCGCGGCGCCGATGTTCTTCTACTTGCTCCACCTTTACGTACTCAAGGCGCTGTATCTGGTCAGCGTGGCGTTGTTCGGATTGAACCAGGGAGTTTTTTTCGGTTTCGACAGCATTTGGGCTGTGTGGCTGACGGCGGTGCTCCTGGCTTTATCCCTGTATTTACCCGTGCGCTGGTTCGCGGCATTGAAGGCACGCCGTCGCGATATCGGATGGCTCAAATACTTCTGATCAAGAAATTTGCTCAAAAAAGGGGCTCCTGGAGAGCCTGATCGGTAATGCGATCCGTAGCAGCTGCCGAGCCCGCGAGGCTGCGTTCGGCTGCATAGCAGCCGTGAGCCCTGCTGACGCGCCTGCCTGACGTACCGCGATTACTGGTTTTACGACTGCTTCGCAGCCGAACGCAGCCTCGCGGGCTCGGCAGCTGCTACAAAGGGTGTCGCGGCTGAGACTGTCCCGTCCTAAAAACCTTTATCAAAACGGAATGAGGCGCCGTAGGCTGAATCCGGCAAATGGTTCGCGCCATCGTCCCGTAACCGCGAACGGAAAGTACCGCGATGTGGCCGGGTTCGATACAAGCCACGTTTTTGCAGTTCAGGAATGATCAGTTCAACGAAGTCCTCAAGGCTGCCCGGGCTGATCAGCGGGTTGAGCATGTAGCCACTGGTGCCGGAAATACGGGCGTGCTCTTCGATGCGATCGGCCACTTGTTGCGGCGTTCCCACCAGAATCAGATCACTGCCCCGGGTGACATTGGCAAAGCGCTGTTTGACATCGCCAGCGGTCAAGGGCTTGCCACTGCCATCAGGCCGCATCACATAAGAGGTCATGCCTTCGGTGTGAGTGGACAACGCCTCGCTGTCCGCGTAGCGGCTGATGTCGATACCGGTATCACCGGCATAGCTCACCAGCTGCGCCTGCAAGTGATAGTTGCTTTGCAGTTCGTCATATTTGCGCCGGGCTTCGATCTCGGTCCTGGCCGTGACGATGCGCAGTACCGTCAGTGACTTGACATCTTCAGCGTAACGCCCCCTTGCCCTGGCCTGCGTCCATATATCTTCCAGTCCCTGGCGAATTTCCAGCGGGTTGGACTTGGCGATGAAAATCAGTTCGGCGTGCTTGGCCGCAAACTCGCGACCACGGCCTGACCAACCGGCCTGGATCAGCAAGGGTGTGCGTTGCGGTGACGGGGACGTCAAATGCGGCCCGGCCACCCGGTAATGCTCGCCGACATGATTGATCGGTCGCACGCGATCGCCCCTGGCATAGACCTGGCGAGACTTGTCGGCAACCACCGCATCGGTTGCCCAGCTGCCTTCCCAAAGCTTGTAAACGACATCGAGAAATTCCTCTGCGCGTTCATAGCGATCATCGTGCTTGATCATCTGCTCCAGGCCGAAGTTGCGAGCGGCACTGGTCAGGTAGGAGGTGACGATGTTCCAGCCGACCCGGCCATTGGTCAGGTGATCCAGCGTGCTGAAGCGCCGGGCATGGGTGAACGGATGCTCGTAGCTGGTGGTGACAGTGACGCCAAAGGCCAGGTTTTCCGTCACGGCGGCCAATGCCGGGATGATCATCAAGGGATCGTTGGCCGGTGCTTCCACCGCCCACCTCATGGCCGCGTCGGCATTACCACCAAACACATCGTAGAAACCCAGTACATCACCAAAAAACAGCATGTCGAGATGAGCCTGGTCGGCGATGCGTGCCAGGTTCGACCAGTAGCCCAGGGAGTTGATGGTCAGTCGCTCGTCAGCCGGGTGCGTCCAGAGGCTCGGCGCGCCGCCACAGCCAACACTGGCTTGCTCGTATAACGCAAACAACAGAGGTTTTGGATCGGACATCGTAGTACCTGTAAAAAGTCATTGAACGGGCGGGTCAGCGCTGATGCTTGAAGCCTTTGCCGTAGTGGCGTTCAAGACGGTTCTGTATCAACTCCAATCCTATGGACAGGAGCCAGTAGATAACGGCTGCGGTGGTGAGCATTTCGATGTAGCGGTAGGACGAGCGACCGTACGACTGCGCCAGGAACATCACTTCCCAGACGCCCATCACCGATATCAACGAGGAGTCCTTGAGCATTGAAATGAACTGACTGGTTGTCGGGGGAATGATCGTGCGCATGGCTTGCGGCAGGACGATGTGCAGAAACGTTGCCGCCGGCCCCAACCCCAGAGCCATCGCCGCTTCGCGCTGTCCGGGTGCTACAGCCATGATGCCGGCACGAAAAATCTCGCTGAGGTAGGCACCGTAATTGAGCGAAAGCGCAATGATCCCGGCGCTGATGGCGCCCGGAACAACACCCAACTGCGGCAACCCCAGGTAGATCAGCAGGATCTGGATCAGCAGCGGAGTACCGCGAAAAAAAGACGCATAGAAACTGGCAATGCCGAAAGCCACCGCACTGCGAGACAGGCGCGCCAGCGCCGTCACGAAGCCAAGGAGCAACGAAAGCCAGATCGAGCAGAAGCACAAGAACAGCGTCAGCGCGGCGCCTTGCAAGAAACCGTCAGGCCCCAAATGCAGGCCAGCCAGATTGGGCAGCTTCTGCACAATGATCGAGAAATTCAGATCGAAGCTCATGAAAAACATGACGCACAGGCCCAACAGCACTGCCCAGGTCAAATACAGGCGAGTGCGAAAACCAGGTAGCCGGCTGAAACGACGCGTCTTGGTTTCGGAGGCGACAGCCGCCTTGGCCGGATGTGGATTGAGGGCTGTCATTGGCTGATATCGGCACCGATCCACTTCTGTGAAATCTTGCTTAATGTGCCGTCAGCCTTGAGCTGGGAGACGACCTCAGCGACTTTGGCATTCCATTGCGGATCGCCCTTTTCGATCGCTACCACGTTGGGCTCCGCATACAGCGTGTCGCCGGCAATTTTGAAACGAGGATCCTGGGCGATGCGTTCGCGCGCAGTGATGAGGTTGGTGACCATGGCATCCAGGCGCACGCCCGTGCCCAAGGCCAGATCCTGGAAGGCCACCGTTTCGTTGTCGTATGGCGCGACCTGGACGCTTTCGAATGGATGGCTCAACGGCTTGTCCTCGGCGCCCTCGATCACCAGATCCTTGTTCAGATAGGCTTCATAGGTCGATGCACTGATCACACCGACTTTTTTACCTGACAGATCCTTGCCCGTGACAATGTCCTTGTCTTTGGCATTCACCACGATCACGGCCGGGGACTGGTAATACGCCACCGGGAAGTCGAACACTTCGGCCCGTGCCTTGCTCGGGGTCATCGAGCAGACGCAGATGTCATATCGTCCGTTCCAGTGTCCGGCAGCGATGACATCCCAGGACGGTGTTTGCAGCTTCAGCTTCACCCCTAGCCGTTGCGCAACGGCCTTGGCGACATCCACGTCAAACCCGTCCAGTTGGTTCTGTTCATTGAGAAAGGAGAATGGCGGATAGCTTTCCATCAGAACGCCGGTCAGCTCCCCGCTACTGGTTACGCGATCCAGGGTGGCGCCCGCGAAAGCCGTCGAACAGGTAGCCAGCAATGCCAAGCCAAAAGGTAAAAGCGCCTTAGTGTTCACAGACAAGTACTCCAATCGATTCAAAATACTGAATAGATTAAAACGCACTATAAAAATACTTTGTACTTCCTTTATGGAATATAAAACTGCGTTCAAGCTATATTGGATCCAGCGGTCCAGGCGCTGCACGGTTGACGGGAAGCTGGCCTACCGCTTCGATATTCACGTTCAGGGCGAAGCGGAAACGGTGTTCTCCAACTTCTGACGATGTCAGCCGCCCCCACATAACCCTGAAAAAACAGACGATGTGCCGCGCCAATCACAAAGGTAGCGGCCGGTCTTGAATGACCCGCTTCATGACCAGGGTCGAGGTGAGCCGTTGCACATTAGGCAATGTCGAGAGGCTCTCATCGTAAAGCCGTTGAAAGGCGGGTAAGTCCTGGGCAACGACGTGCAGCAGGTAGTCCGGCTCCCCAAACAGTCTCTGGGCATCGACCACCTGAGGTATATCGATGAGCGCCGCCTCGAATGCCTCGACGGCTTGCCGGTCACCCTCGCGGAGCGTGGCAAATACCATTGCGGAAAAATTCAGGCCCAATGCACCGGGATCAAGCTGCGCGCGATAGCCCAGCAATACACCGGAGTCCTCAAGTGCCCGCACTCGCCGATGGCAGGGTGAAAGGCTCAAGCCCACACGCTCGGCAAGTTCAGTGACCGAAAGGCGGCCATCCTTTTGCAGTTCGGCAAGAATCTTCCGGTCAGTTCTGTCCACGCAGAATAATCTCCCTCTTTGCAACGTAAATACGATCATCTTTGAAAGTTAATTCTAACAACATTTCATTAATCTTCCTCCATCCATTAACAACCGTACTCCTCTTCAGGAAACAAGAGGGACGGCCTTTGATATGAGAGGCGGGACGATGAACAACGCGATGATTAATGAACGGGCGCGGGTGATGCCATGACCTTCAGTGTCTTTGTTGCCTTCTGGGCGGTGTCGTTTCTGTTCGTCGTGACGCCCGGGGCGGATTGGGCCTACGCGATATCCGCCGGCCTGAAACATCGCGTTGTCATACCGGCTGTGGGCGGACTGTTATCCGGCCACCTGATTGCCACAGTGGTGGTAGCCGCGGGTGTTGGCACCCTGGTCGCCAACCACCCTGGGGTCATGTCAGGGCTGACGGTGGCCGGGGCGACTTACCTGCTTTGGTTGGGCATCAACATGCTCGCCCGTCCCTCCACCCCCCACACGGATGAGGTCCAGGCGTCAGGCTCATGGCTTCGCTGGGCGCTCAAGGGGCTTTGCGTCAGCGGCTTGAATCCGAAAGTGTTCCTGCTGTTCCTGGCGCTCCTGCCCCAGTTTGCCGACGCCACTGCCCCCTGGCCGGTACCGACGCAGATGATCGCGCTCGGGCTTGTCCACACCGTTAGTTGTGGCGTTATTTATCTGCTGGTCGGATTTGGCTCACAGGTTGTTCTCAAGGCACGCCCGGCCGCCGCTCAGTGGGTCAGTCGGATCTGCGGAGCGACCATGATCATCATTGCCGTGACGTTGTTTATCGAACAGATGCCGGGTTAATTTCGGGCACCGGTCATTGAGTGCAGGCGCATTTCCGGGCCCCGAGCATACCTTTCCACCCTCGCCTTCCAGGGAGCTTTCATGAAGAGCCCAAGAGAACGTGCCGCCGAAGGTCTTCAGGCCGGCGACCGATTCACGGTAATCCGCTGTTTTTCAGAAGACGATATTCGTCAGTTCGCGCAGATTTCCCGAGACTACAATCCGGTTCACTGCGACACAGGCTACGCAGAGTTGTGCGGGTTCAAGGCGCCCATTGCCCATGGTCTTCTGACAGCCAGTCTGCTCACCGAAGTCGGCGGGCAAATCGGGTGGCTGGCCACAGGGATGAGTTTCAACTTCAAACGCCCCGTTTACGCGGGAGAGCAGATCACCTGCCACTGGCTCATCGTTGACATCGATGAGCGAAGACATGCAAAGGCTGAAGTCAGGATATTCAATGCAGAGGGCATCCAGGTACTGGAGGCCACGACTTGCGGTGTGCTGCCGGGGACTGAAGAACGTGAGCGTCTCACACAAATGCTCTTTGACGGCGACCCCACCAACGATGCTGCCCGGTCCGTGAGTTGATGCCTGACGTGAGTGGCAGCGACTTAGGCGGACGTTCACGGGGACAGCGCTCTGACCGCAGGCAACGACCGTACTATAATTAATTTCTGTCAATGTTTGCGTGGCGAGCGCTCCAGAACGAATCAGGTATCCATAGCGTTCACCTGACAGGCAGAGGGCAGCACAGCAAATGGGATGGACAGTACGTCTGATTACGCGAGAGAGGGTTCAGCCATGAAAATTCACTCCTTCCAGCATTACTCTCATGGTCTGGAAATGGCCGTTCACGATGCATGGATTACCGCCAAGGTGAAGTCGGCCCTGGCATTTTCCGATCCGACCCTTAGCCTGCATATCAATGTCAAAACCCATGCGGGCATAGTGGGGTTAAGCGGCCGCGTCAACACTCATAGACAGTGTGAACAGGCCATTGATCTGGCCCGTTCGGTTCATGGTGTCGCCGAAGTCGATGCCAGCGACTTGCAGACCCATGTGTTCACGCCAGGGAGTATTCCAGAAGCGCCCAACGCCGAAGAGAGCACTGAGCGCCGGCCACAATCGTCAACAAAGATGGACGACAAATGATAATGGCGACTTTGTAGGCGCCGCGCTCCCAGTCGGGAACCGAGGGCGCAGGGAAGCTGAATGCCTGTGTGCCCCGGAGTGAATCGCCCATGGTTTCGTGGACATTTCCGACTGGCTGCTGCTGGCTTTGCGACGGTCAGGCCCGGACCGTCGCTATCGCCCCGAAAAAGTCCACCGGTAGCGAAGAATGCAGCAAATGCTGTCGGCGGAACCATTACAAACAACGCCATTAGTGTGAGTAAAACTCTACGCTTTATGAGAGCGGTCACTGACCGGCTCCTGTTGGCTCTATAACCAAAAAAGAATAGTCACGGCATTCGATTGCAGTTATCAAGCCAGGAGTCTTGGCCTTCCATCGAGTTATCCATTGACAAATTAGTGGCCGTTCCTGAGCTTCCAGCTTTTCCACATGAGTATCAGATGAGCAAATGCAAAGAACAAGAAATACTCAAATAAGCGATCACGCGTCTTGCTGCTTTCCCTGGACTCATAAAACTCTTCACACTCATTTCCTGAAGAACACTGAGCAAAGCAAAGCTTCACGCCGTCAACACTGCAGTCCAGCAAGCTGCCATTTATGAAAGACAACTCAATCTCTTTACCTTTTGCCTCCCTGAACAATCCAGGTGCCTGGGTCAATCGAAAATCAAGCTGTTTATATCGACCGGACTCCGAATCTCTAATTGTGATTACAGGCACTTTATTACCCATGAAATGAACTGCCCTGCCTCGAATGAACTCAATATCGGCTCCACGGTAGCCATAGGAATCGACAAAAATTAGCAGAATCAACGCGAACACTCCGAGGACGCCGAAGGTCAACCTGATCTGCTCAATTTCTCCTTTCGGCCATTGCATTTCAATTCCTCATTTTCCCGCAGCGAGCCTGGAACCATCACTGTTCAGGTTAACGTGAAAAACAGATCTGCCCCCGCGCCCTCACTCAAGAATCCAACTATTTATTTCGCACCATTCAATTGACTTATCTTTAACGGCTTCTTCAACTAGAGAAGACATATCGCCCCTTGACTTTTCTCGGTGTAAAAAAAGCCAAATCCGGAAATAACTTCTGGCGAACGTAGAATATATAAGCAAACATTCCGATGCCTATGGCCGAGCTGACAAACATTATGACAGAGCCTGAAATCAACCCTTCCACTTGCTGCGCCGTCGAGCCCATGGATAGAACAATGTACGCATTGTATGCGCCTGCCAGATGATTGTAGAACCCCCAGGCAAACAAGAGCGGAACAAGTGCGCCCAAACCGCCAATTACCCATCTAGCGTTAGGCCCAATAGTTGAACCTATAATAAAACCGAGTAGAAGAGCGAGTGCAGCCTGGATAAACATGAGTGTAATAACGGCATTAACCTTGCTGTCATGTATATCGCAGAGGTAGGGGTCAGCAGTTGAAGCGATCAAGCGGGCAAGCAGTCTGTCCTTGACCCCATGGCCTGAGAGCCGGGTGAATACTTCCGATCTAGGTACTCCGGACGAGAGCAGGTCTTTTACTTTGGCTTTGGCTTCTTTTTTGTTCATGTTAGTGACGACTCCGTGGCACAAGGGCAAATTGTGATGACGCCTCAAGCGAGATGATCACGTTTTCACGAGCCTGCTGGACGGTGTTCCCCTTCAACGCGTACAGGTACCTGACCAAGCATAGCCACTAATCTGCCACCAGACAGCAATCGGCCAGAAACGGCCGGTGGTCGTCGCATTACGACTGTCGTCGGCGTTTGGCTAAGCTTAATGAATCAGGACGAACCGAAACCTCAAGTGATAGCGGCCATCAACGGATCTGGATTGGCATAAAGGCGGCACTCCCAAGGGAGACGACTATGTATGCGGTGATAAGAACCTACCTGGGTACTGGAGCAAAGCAGCTTTTCGAGCTGATGGAAGAGCGCAAGGGCGACATCGAAGCGACCTTGCGGACAGTGCCTGGCCTCGTTAGCTACACACTGTTGAATACGGGTGATGGTGGCACATCGGTGACTGTTTGCACGGACAAGGCCGGCAGCGATGCGAGCCTGAAAGTCGCCCGTGAATGGGTTCAGAAAAATGCATCGAATATCCACGCAAACCCGCCGATCGTGACGGAAGGTCCGGTCATTGTGCAGATCAGCTAGCGACCGGTCCGCAGGGTGGCGAGTGCTATACTTTTTTCAGTCTGCACGGAGTGTGCAACGTTCCCCACAGTACAACTACCAACTGCTGCCGGACACAGGAGGTCTACAGCAAACCCGAGACGGGAGGTGTGGCATGAACCGACACTATTACATCAGTGACAATCTCAACGATCTTGAAAACGTTGAAAATGAACTGGAAGCCAGCGGCATCAACTCCGAACAGATTCATGTACTCAGTGAAAAAGTTGCTGATGTAGAAGAACATCACCTCCACGAGATCAGCTCGTTAATGGAACAGGATGCTGTTCACTCTGGTGAGATTGGTGCGGTGATCGGTGTTCCACTCGCGGCGCTGGTCCTGCTTGGCGCCTATTGGATGGGCTGGACCGAATCCCCCGCAGGCTGGATGCCCTTTATCTTCCTTGCCATTGTTGTATTGGGCTTCTGCATCTGGGAAGGCGGTTTTTTTGGGTTCCAGGTGCCGAACACTCACTTTCGCAACTTCAAACAGGCAGTAAAAGAAGGCAAACATATCTTCTTCGTGGATGTTGAACCGAATCAGGAGTCGGTACTGGATCAGGTAATCAAACAGCATCCGAAGCTGAAGATCGCCGGCACAGGAGCGGCAGCCCCCCACTGGACGGTGGCCTGGCAGCACAAATGGCATCAGTTCAAGCGAGTGATATCGGGTTAACGCCCGCAGACTCGAGGCCATCGGAAAGCGGCTTACTGGCCAAAGAAAATGACCCGGCTGAGGAAGACATAGTCTGCCTCGGTGGCCATCAGCCCGATGAGCACCAGTAAACACAAAGGTGGCACCAATATGGCGTAGACCATCGCCAGGCGCTCCCATGCCATATGCATGAAGATGGAGACAATCAAACCTGCCTTCAACAACATGAAAGTGATAATCAGGGACCACCGAAGATAACCATGAAAGTGGAAATAGTCGACAAGGTACGACAGCGTGCTGAGGACAAATAACAGCCCCCAGATCTTAAGGTACAAACTGATTGGATGTTGCTGACCCTGAGCATGTGCCATCACTCGTGCTCCTCTACCATAAATAGAAGAATGCAAAAATAAATACCCACACCAGATCCACGAAGTGCCAATAAAGCCCGGCTATCTCGACGTTCTGATAGTTTCCGGAGCGCTCATAGTCTCCGCGCCAGACTTTCAGCGCCACAATGCTGAGATAGAGGGCGCCGATTGACACATGCAGTCCGTGAAAACCGGTAATCATGAAAAAGCTGGCACCAAATTGCGCGGCTCCCATGGGGTTCCCCCAGGGACGAACCCCTTCTGCGATGAGCTTGCTCCATTCGAATGCCTGCATGCTGACGAAAGTCACCCCCAGGGCAGCGGTCGCCAGCATCAGGGCCGTGGTTTTCGCGCGATTGCGGCGATAGGCGAAATTGACGGCCATGGCCATGGTGCCGCTGCTGCTGATCAGTACAAAGGTCATGATGGCGATCAGAATAAGCGGGATTTCCCTGCCGCCGATCGTCAATGCGAACACTTCACTGGGGTTCGGCCAGGCGCTGGTGATGGTCATGCGTACCGACATGTAGCCGGTGAGAAAACAGGTGAATATAAACGTATCGCTGAGCAGGAATATCCACATCATCGCCTTGCCCCAGGGCACCTGCTTGAAGGCCTCTTTATCCGAGGACCAATCGCTGGCGATGCCCTGCCATCCCGGTGCTGGCGGCAAGCCTGGTGGATTGGATGAACTGATCTCGGCTTGGGCTTGGGCTTGTGGGTGCAATGCCATGGCTGTTACCTCAGGCCGCAGAATCTGGCGATGGCTTCATAGGTTTGCGGCGTGCTGGCCAGTAGCGCGAATAGCACGAACCACAGGCCCAGCAAGTAATGCCAATAGATGGCACAGAGTTCTACACTGGCGCCAAGTTGCGCCAGTGGCACATGACGCAGGAATTTAGCGACGATCCAGCACCAGGCGATCAGCCCGCCCAGCAGGTGGAGCCCATGCAGGCCGGTCAACAGATAGAAGAAACTATTGGCCGGATTGCTGGCGACAAAGTAGCCCCAGGCGACAAATTGCTGCCAGACCCAGAGTTGCCCCGCCAGAAAGGCAATGGCAAAGACTCCCCCCAATGCAAAACCAATGACAGTTGCGCCTGGCCGCGCCTTTCGGGCGGCCAGGCGCGACCACTGCAGTGCGATGCAGCTCAATACCAGAAAAGCCGAATTCAACCAGAGCGGCCGGAGATTGCCTAACGGCGCCAAAGGCTCTGTCAGGGGTAGCCAGTCGTCCATTTGAGAACGGGCAACAAAGGCGATCAGGAAGAGGAAGAATAACGAACTCACCACCACCAGAAACAAGCGCAGGCCGACCCTTGCGGTTTGCCTTCTATTGGCATCCTCAGCGGCCTGAATACCCTCGGGATCGCGACTCCAACTGCCGCCGGGATCGGCGCCATCGACGTTTCTCAATAGCAACCTGTTCATGTCCGAACGTCCACTGTCTTAGTCCCGGCACTGAGTTGCCGCATGTGCTCCAGCTCCTCGGCGCAGACCGTTTGCGCAACGAAATCCTGCTCTATCCCCGGCACACTGTAGTCATAGGCCCAGCGATGCACGACCGGCAATTTCTCTCCCCAGTTGCCGTGTTTCGGCGGAGTGTCCGGCGTTTGCCATTCCAGGCTGGCCGCGCCCCAGGGATTACTGCCGGCCGGCTTGCCCTTGAATGCACTCCAGGTCAGGTTGAACAGGAACAGCAGCTGGGAAACGCCGACAGTCAATGCGACCACCGTAATGAAGGCATTCAAGTCTTGCGCGGACTGCGGGATGAACGCGTAGTTTTCATAGGCGTAGTAGCGACGAGGCATGCCCTGGAAACCCAGGTAGTGCATGGGGAAGAAGATGGCGTAGGTGCCCAGAAAGGTTATCCAGAAATGCAACTTGCCCAGGGTGTCATTCCACATGCGCCCGGTGACTTTCGGGAACCAGTGATAAATGCCGCCGAACACCACCAGGACCGGGGCGACCCCCATGACCATATGAAAATGGGCCACGACGAAATAGGTGTCCGAGAGTGGTATGTCCACGATCACATTGCCCAGAAACAACCCGGTCAGGCCGCCAACCAGGAAGGTGACAATAAAGGCCAGGGCAAACAACATCGGCACGGTCAGGTGGATATCGCCCCGCCACAGGGTCAGTACCCAGTTATAGACTTTCAGCGCGGTCGGCACTGCGATGATCAAGGTGGTGACGGCGAAAAAGAAACCAAAGTACGGGTTCATTCCGCTGACATACATATGGTGCGCCCAGACCACGAAGCTCAGTACGCCAATCGCAATAATGGCCCACACCATCATTCGGTAGCCGAAGATGTTTTTACGCGCATGGGTGCTGATCAAGTCGGAGACCAGACCAAACGCAGGGAGAGCAACGATATAGACCTCAGGGTGGCCGAAGAACCAGAACAGGTGCTGGAACAGGATCGGGCTGCCACCCTGATGATCGAGCTGCTGCCCCAGCGAGATCATCGCCGGCATGAAGAAGCTGGTGCCCAACAGCTTGTCGAACAGCATCATCACCGCACTGACAAACAACGCCGGGAACGCCAGCAAGGCCATGATCGAGGCCATGAAGATGCCCCATACCGAGAGCGGCATGCGAAACAGGGTCATGCCGTGCGTGCGCGCCTGCAACACCGTGGTGACGTAGTTCAACCCGCCCATGGTGGCCGCGACAATGAAAATCGCCAGCGAGATGAGCATCAGGACAATGCCCCACTCGACCCCCGGTGTCCCTTGAGTGATGGACTGTGGCGGATAGAGCGTCCAGCCCGATCCTGTGGGGCCGCCAGGGACAAAAAAACTGCTGAGCAACACCAGTACCGCCACCAGGTAAAACCAGTAGCTGAGCATGTTGACGTAGGGGAAGACCATGTCGCGGGCGCCCACCATCAGCGGGATCAGATAGTTGCCGAAGCCACCCAGAAACAAGGCCGTGAGCAAGTAAATGACCATGATCATGCCGTGCATGGTCATCGCCTGATAGTAAGCACTGGCGTCCATGAACTCCAGGCTGCCGGGAAAACCAATCTGCATGCGCATCAAACCGGACAACACCAGCGCGATAAGCCCCACGAAGATGGCCGTCAACGAATATTGAATGGCTATGACCTTGTGGTCCTGACTCCAGATGTATTTGGTCAGGAAACTTTTGGGCTCGTGCAGTGCTTCTGTTTCGGCTTGCTCCGCATAGGCCATCACGTCATCCTCTTGCCGAAGTTTCAGTGTATTCCTGGCTGCTTAACGGCTACTTCCCTGGCTCCGCCTTGTTTGCGTCAGTGTCAGCATTCGCTTTGGACTTGATGAAAGCGATCAGTGCATTGAGTTCCTCGTCACTCGCAGCCAAGGTCGGCATGACGGCTGCAAAGCCCTTGACGATTTTGGCGTTGGGATGAAGAACCGAATCCTTGAGATAGCCCTCATCGACCTTTACGCTTGTATCGTCGGCAAGGGTTTCCGTCTTGCCATACAGGCCCTGCCAGGTGGGGCCGACGCCCTTGTTGCCATCGACACTGTGGCAGGCCAGACAGCCAAGCGACCCGGCCAGCCGCTGCCCCTGCGCCACCAGGTCCTCACCCGGGCTCGATGCTTCGCCGGTCGAGGGCTCATCGCCTTGCCCCGCAGCACCCAGTGATTTGATCAGGGCGATGACAGCGCCCAGTTCATCGTCTTTGAGAGTATAGGCCACCATGACCGGCGGGTAGCCCTGCACCAGCCGGGCCTTCGGATCGAGAATCGACTCTTTCAGGTAGGCCTCGTCGACCTGCACACTGGTGCCATCGGCAAGCTGTTCAACGCGGCCGTACAACCCCTTCCATCCCGGGCCGAGACTGGCACCGCCATCCTGGCTATGGCAGGCCTTGCAGCCAAGTTGCTCGACCAACTGGCGGCCTTTTTCCACCACGCTGTCTCGACCGGGTTTGGCCGCAGTCGTCAATGTCTGCGCAAAAGTCGGTTGGCCCTTTAGCCATTGATCGAAGACGCCCTGCTCTTCCACGATCATATGGCCGCGCATGTTGTAATGACCGACACCACAAAATTCAGCGCAAAGGACTTCGTATTTTCCGGGTTTAGTCGGCGTAAACCAAAAGTACGACACCATCCCCGGCACCATATCCATCTTGCTGCGAATTTGCGGAACATAGAAATCGTGCAGGACATCTTTAGCGCGCAGCAAGACTTTCACCGGCCGATCGCGCGGAAGGCGAACTTCATTATTCATTACAAGCACATCGTCCTGCCCGGCGGGATCCTTGGGATCAACACCGAGGGGATTGGTGGAATCGACAAACTTGATATCCGACTTGCCCAACTTCCCGTCCTGGCCGGGAAAACGAAAGGCCCACTGCCACTGCTGGGCGATTACTTCAAGTTCGTAGGCATCTTTGGGCACGCGGATGAAATCGTTGTAGACAACCAGGCCTGGCGCCAACATCCCGGCAATACCTAGTGAGGTCACGATAATCAACCACAGTTCCAGCTTTTTGTTTTCTGGCTGGTAGGCCGCCCTGGCACCTTCCTTGTGGCGATACCGCATCACCGCGACGGCCATGAATACCGTGATGGCAATGAAGAATATTCCGCTGATGATCAGGGTGATGAACAGGGTGGTGTCTATGGACCCCCAGTTGGAAGCTGCCGGCGTCGCATGCCAGGGCGCCAGTATGTGGAATAGCACTGATGCAATAACGATTAGTATCAGGATAATTGCTATTGCCATTTCCTCTTCATCCTATTCCTGTTGTTCATTGGTTATGCAAAAGCATCGCCACTGACGTCCAAGCAGGGCAGACAAATACCACCCAACCGGGCGGCAAAGTCCGTAAGGAGTATAGAGCCCATCGGGTTATACCGTGGGCTGGCAAGCGAGGCCCGGCGACCGGCTATACTCAATGTCTGATGACGCACAGCAGGAATCGGCCAAAAGCGGCGCCAAAAATCGAACCCTGCCCTTGTGCAGTCATCAAACTTAAGTGATGGCATTGAGCACGAACGAAAGCTACAGATTCCAGCAATCCACATGGGAGGTTTCGTCATGAGTGCACTGACGATCGAAGGCTGGTGCAAACCCAGCGGCGCCCAAAAGTCCACCCCGATGGGGGAAGTCCATTTCTACGTCGACGGACCTCTCCATGTTCGTCTGGAGGAGGCCGAAGAGCGCTTGCAGAAGACCCACGAGCGGGAAGCCATGGTCGATGTCGATATGGACTCGATGGATTTGATCATGCCCGAGGGATACGCCCCCTTGTCCGACTGCCAGATGCGCGTCTATCTGCACGACGAACGTGGTCAATTCCATCTGGTTGGACACCGAGCGAGTGACGGCAGTTTGATCTACACCAACGCGGTATTGATTGATCAGCTGCTTGAGTAGCGGTTACGTGATTCCCGGCATCGGTGTTTCTCCGCGGGGTAATGTGCGGTGCCGGAAACTCACTGGTCTTTTAAACAGAATTCAGTGTATTGCTTCGACCGGTTTGAACCACAGACAGAAGCGGCCCTTCCCGCCCCGTTGAATCCACCTCGCCTCTGGAGCAAGCAGCCCCAACCAAAAGCGATCGGTGAAACAGCGCCACTACTCTCTCCATAAATGGGGTACTACACCCACCCAACCAGGTGTTTGCCACCAAATTTGAGGAATATCCCCCCCTCATCCTTTCTCTCGCTTGAATCCCCCCGAAACAGTTTGCTAATTCATTTGAGTTTTTTCTTCGCCCTATTGAAATGGCTCATTAGTTGCACCACCCCTGGTACCCGCAACAGCTGTCGTCCCGGACATCATGGAGACGGCGGGACTCGCCGGATTCGGCATGACGCGAGGGGTGAGAAATGAAACAAGCGACACTACCATGCAGTTCCATCGCCTTGTTGCCCAGGTCAAGCCTGTGGTGCGTGTTCCACACAAACGTGAGGATGGGTGATGGCTTCCACTAATAAATCAATCGCTCGAATCACGAAACGGCCTTTGCCCCTTTATAAGCAGCTCGCTGAGTTGAGCCTGATGTTTATCGCGTTGGTGATGACGCTGGCGTTGTCCGCTGTACTGGCGATGGAATTTACCCTTGGAGTGTTCTGACGAATGCGTTTTTCACTCAAATGGATTGATGATTGCGGTATTTCTCATACGAGCGCCCGTTTTACCAGGCACCCATGTAAAGAAAAGCGGTTATGGGAGGTGTGTCATGTGGAATCAGCCTCTGATGATTGTGGCGATCTACCTTGCTATCACCCTCTGCATCGGCTGGTTGTGGTCCACTGCTATCCTGTATTGGCTTTGATCCAATGGAAAACGTGAGTCACCACCGGGTTTTATAAACACACCTGACCGGCAGCCATGTGTCGGTCAGGTGGGAACCAAAGGTCAGCCAGTCAAATGGCCCATGGAGGCGCGGGGATGAACTTTGACTCGATCCATTGTTTGAAGGCGACGACCACGGCGCTCGGAAACCTGGCCGATGGCCTGACCAGATAGACCCCGCCGGCGGCATCCAGTTGCCAGTCAGGAAGGACATGCAACAGCCTCCCGGCGGCAATGTCACGACTCATCAGCCAGTCACCGGCCCCCAGTATTCCCGCATCGGCGCGGGCCGCGGCAAGTAATGATTCGCTGTCATTGGCCGTCAGGTTTCCTTTGGGAGAAACCGTCTGCAGCTCATTGCCGCGATGGAGTCTCCACTGGGGAAAAGACGCAAGGCCGCTGAAGCGAAGGCAATTGTGCCTGATCAGGTCCTGTGGCGATTCGGGCATACCGTGCTGTCTGATATAGGCAGGCGAGGCACACAATATCCGGCGATGGTCACTCAGTTTTTTGGCGATCAACCGGCTGTCTTCCAACTCTCCGATTCGGATCGCCGCGTCAAAACCTTCATCGATGATGTCGACCAGACGCTCGCTATAGTCAGCGAGGATCGAGACATGCGGATGAGCCTTGAGAAACTCCGGCAGCATCGGGCCAAGCCAACGCCTGCCCATGGCTGCCGGCAATGCAAGGCGCAAAGTACCGCGGATTTCGCTGGCGCCCTCGGACGCTTGCTGCTGCGCTTCATTCATCAAGTCGATGGCTGAGCGAAGGCGCTGCTCCAGCCTGGCACCTGTTTCAGTAATTCGAACCTGACGGGTTGATCGCTCCACGAGCCGAACGCCAAGGCGCTTTTCCATGGCGGCGAGTCGTTTCGAGACGACTGTCGGGTGTCGCTGCAATAGCCGGCCGGCCCCGACAAATGAACCTTGCGAGGCCACGGCCAGAAATGCAGCGATTTCGTCACTGTGCTGACTATTCAGAACATCAAGATTCATGGTTTTAGAATGATCGCCCCCGATGAACGCCCCGACTCCAGGTCGGCATGCGCCAATGCTGCGTCCGCCAGAGAGTAGCTTGCCCGGACCGAAGGTTTGATAATACCCGCACCGATGGCGGCCAACACATCCTGCGCTCGTTCCTGGTACTCGCAGGCGCTTGCCGTATGGGCTGCCAACGAAGGACGTGTGAGGAACAGCGAGCCTTTGGCATTGAGCGTTGATAGCTCCACGGCTGACGGTGCACCTGATGAAGCGCCGAACGATACCATCAGCCCTCGCGGTCGCAAGCTATCCAGGGATGCCTGGAAAGAAACACGCCCAATTGGGTCATAGACGACGTCGACCATCTTGCCCTGGGTGATACGAGCCACCTCGCAAGCCAGGCTTTCAGCATCGAACACCAGGACTTCATCGCATCCCGATGCCAGGGCCTTCTCGACACTGGCCTGCTTTGAAACCACGCCGATCACGGTGGCACCCAAGTGCTTCGCCCACGGCACCATGATTTCCCCCAGCCCTCCAGCCACGCCGTAGAGCACAATGGTTGTGCCAGGGCCTACGGGATAGGTGGCTTTCAACAGGTACTGCGCCGTGATGCCCTTGAACATGACGGCTGCCGCATCGTCAAATGACAGCGAATCCGGAATTTTCACCAGCCGCTCTGCCGGATAAAGCCGGGCCGAAGCATAGGAACCCAAGGGGCCGGTGGCATAGGCCACGCGATCCCCTGTTCGCACGTTGCTGACACCCGCCCCCACAGCGGCGACACGCCCAGCGCCTTCAAGCCCAAGCCCGGATGGCAATGAAACGGGCACCGCTCCCCTACGCTGGGTCACGTCGAGAAAGTTCACACCTACAGCCTCTTGCTCAAGCCAGACCTCGCCCTGGCCTGGCGCTTGTTCGCTCAGTGTCTGCAGGTTCAGTACTTCAGGGGTGCCAAACTGGTTAAACCGGATCGCAGATACCATGGTCATTTCTCCTTCAGTCAGAAGCCGTTATCAAATGGTGGTCCCCAGTGTGAGAACTGACCCAGCGATGAACAAGACGGGTTGACTGCAGAAATTTAGTGCACCTGTTGCAGCAATGTAATCACTGATAGCACGCATTAACAGGCAAAAATCGTCCAATACCCGACATGTTTTCCCTGGCTCGATAGCAGCGTTCGCGATCGCCAGGACTCATCCGACTGAATTGAAAACACGGGTTCACCTTGCGTGAAAATCCGTCATGACATGTCATGACCTCTCGCAAAAAATGGACTTTGACCAACAAATTCGGGGGTTAAAGGACGAATGGTCGAGAGCCGTCAAGCGCGGGGAATTGCCGGGAGTTTGCAGCCACTACAGGCTTTTCAGGCGGGCACGTTCGTCGCGGTGAAGTGAACTTCACTTTCTCGACGTGTCACATTAGGTCCTTGTCAAGCAAACGTCAGTGGAGGTACAGCCTTATGAGCATGGCCACAATTGTCAGTGCAGTGATTTCCAGTCTCGCACCCAGTGTCTTCGACCAGAACAGCCTGCAAGAACCCGGCGCGCATCTCTCAGCCGTCGAATACCACTACGGAATGGAAATCGATGTGAAACGGGTACTGCAGCGCACCGATACATCCGACAAGACCGGCGTGGTGCCGGTGACCCTGGTCTACGAAGACAGTGAGGGTGAGGTTCACAAGATCCGTTTCCTCGAATGGGGTGGAAGCCCCGCCGACCCAACCAGCATTGCCTGATACGCTCGTCGATCGGGTTCCGGGCCTCGCAGCCCCCCAGAAGTGGAAGTTAAACCTTCTCTGCGCTCAGTGCGATTGAGGTTTTTTGTTACCTGAAAATGGACATGTTCGAATGACTAAAAGTTCATTCGTGAAACTCACTATTATCTTGATGGCGTAATGTCGCAAGATTAATTGATAACAATGGCTGGATCTAAATGGCGGTCAGCAACGGCAAACTCCAATCAAGCCGTGCCGAAAGCCAAGTTGATTCACTATTGAAGCCGAGAGGTAACCATGGAACTTAGTATGTTCTCTTCGTCCACCGTGGAATATGTGCGTTTGGGCGTTGTATATTTTCATCTTATCGCCTGCTGTGTGGCAATCGGGCTGGTCTTGACCAGTGACATTGCAATGGTCAAGCAACTCCTGAAGGGGGATGCGTCAGGTCACCACGATGACGCGCACATGGAAAGCCTTCAAAAAACCGTATCGCTTGCACTTGTAGTGCTTTGGATTACGGGCATTGGTATTGTCGGAATCGATTATGCCGGCAAGGGAATGGAATATTTCCTCAATCCAAAACTGCAGGCCAAAATCGGCATCGTTGTGCTGTTGACCTTCAACGGCTTCCTGTTGCATAGCGCTGTCTTGCCGGCGCTGAAAAAAACCGGTTCGTTACTCAACCTTTCCTTCAGCCTGCGCATGCTCGCGCTGTTCTCCGGCGCCCTCTCTGCCGTGTCGTGGTTCTATGCCGCCATGCTGGGTGTTGGCCGTCCGCTGGCCTGGAAGTACTCGCTGGTGGAGTTGCTGGCAGCCTATCCGGTACTCATCGTCGGTGGATTCGGGGCGATGGTACTGCTCACCGCCTGGGCAAAAGACAGAGAAACCGAAGCGCGTAAGGAGCAAGGCACCAGGACAATGGGCAACGCCGCCCTGGCTGGCTGGTAAATCCGGGTTGAACAAGGACGTTCAGCTTCAGTAAATAGATCCCGCTTTTAGTTGTTAACAAAGTTTCACTTGAGGATATCCAAATGAAATCCATGAAAGCCCTTTTCGTAGTCGCCGCCCTGACCGCCTCTTCCCTGGCGATGGCCACAGGTGGCGGTGACAAGACCTTCGCACGCATGGAGTCGGCCCGGAAAGTCTCGATGGAAGCCTTCCAGGTGGCACAGAAACAGAAGGCTGAAGCCGCTGTCGCTCAAAGCAAGGCCAAGGCGACCGATCACGCCAACAGCTGATCGGTGTAGCCTGTCCCCGGCTGACACAAATGTGCAGCCTCAAGCCCCGCTAGCAGCACCCAAGGTACTGCTGGCGCCGGTTTAACCAAGATCCCGCCTACACCCAATCCAGTGTGTTGAATCTGCCTCGAACAGCCGCAAATCGGGCCGACGGCTGTGAAATATCAATTTCCCGCAGTAGTCATGGAGACAGGCCTCTATCGCTTGCCCTTCATACAGACTACGGAAAGATAAGCACCCCAAAGAACACCACACAGGGCAAGTATCAGCTCCGGACTGAAAATGCTCTGATCGACCGGTGCCACCAGGATTTCGCTATAAAGGCACAAGGCACCCGCGATCAACGCAATAAAGTAGCCGGTCCGGGTTCTGGTCCGGCGTAACAACAGAACCCTTTTCAGACCCTCGTCTTTCCATTCTTGAAGGGGCATGAGTTGGATTTCCTCCAGCAGCACCACACCCCACAGCAACGCACATAACCAATAACCTATCATCATGACGACCTCCAGTTGGAACATTGATTCAACATGAATGCAGCCTGCACTCCTTGCTCAACTTACGAATATCAATTCCGGAGTCTTTTCTGACTCGTGAAGTTTGCTCTCATGCATGCCAACAGGAAAAATCTGTTGGCAACAGGGACTTGGCTAAACGCTCCAACATGCGGCGCATGATGGCAAGTTCATGGTTCTTGTCGTAGAAAGCGTAGGCTCCCGCTTTTGTAAAGTACTTCCAATGTGTCGGATCAGCGCAATTGCTGACCACTATGACTTTTGTCAGCGGATACTCGGATGCGACCACACGCAATACTTCCATGCCATTACCGTCGCTGAGGTTGACGTCCAGCAAGACGACATCGGGCGGTTCACGCCGAATGGCGGCGATGGCGGTCGATGCGCGGTGGAACGCCCCGGCAAGTGAGAGGCCCGCGATCTGCGGCGACACCGTGTGCCGTAGCGCTCGCACGACGTTCGAATCCTCAACGACAAACAGGCGCAAAGGGCCTGAATCTCTGGCTGGCATCCATGCAGTCAATGATTCTGTGTTGGTGACCTGCATGATTTCACCTTACTTTATTGACATGGCTGTACAAGACGTTGACCCAGACAACGCCATTGAGCGGACGAAGATTTTCCGAGAGACCAATATGCTTGATTGGAACGGACCCCACTATCGACGTAAGCAGGACTTCTTTGTGGAGATATCGGCCAAACGCCTGTAGTGATTCCACTACAAGCAGGCTGGATCAGGACGATTCAATGACGTCAGGGCGTTTACCGCAGCATGTGGAGGCTGCCGAAAACGCTTGAATGGCCCGACTGCGTCGGATGGCAGGGCGTTCTAAGTCAACAGGCCGTTTTCGAGTGCATAACGGGCGAGTTTCGCGTTGCTGTCCATCCCTGTTTTTTCCAGGATACGTGCCCGGTACGTCGTGACGGTACTCGGGCTCAAGTGCAATATCTGAGCGATGCGGACAATCCTCTCGCCTGAAGCGAGGAGCTTGAGTACTTCAAGCTCCCGGTCGGATAGCCCTTCGTGGGGTGCCCCGTCGCCCTTGCCGATAGCGTTGACCAGTTTTTCTGCCAGCTCAGGACTGACGTGCTTGCCGCCTGAGGCCACCTTGCGAACCGCCGTAACCAGGGTGGCTGCGGAAATATCCTTGGTCAGGTATCCCGCTGCGCCGTGCTTGATTGCGCGTAACGCATAGGCCTCGACCGAATGCATGCTCAACATCAGAACGGCGAGCTTGGGCTTCTCTGCACGCATAAGCTTGAGGAGTTGGAGGCCGGTCTTGTCGGGCAGTTGAATATCTACCAGCGCCACGTCGAAATCCTGCTCCCGGACCAGGAGCATTGCGTCGTGTGCCGTCTCTGCTTCACCCGTAACGTCGATCTCGCCGGCAGTCTCCAGCATGCGTCGCACGCCGCTACGCACGATGCTGTGATCGTCCACCAGCAAGACTCTGATTTTGTGGTCACTCATCTGTATTTTCCATTCGGCAGTGGCCGGCAAGCCATGGAATCTTCTGCAGAGTTTGACCTTAGCAGGCAGATAGCGCACTTGCACTTTTGCCTCAGGCGTCAGTGCCCACTTCTCCGGACTGCGGGTGAAGTCGGCTGGAACGGCCTGTTCCCGGCCAATTTCCCCAGGATCCGGGGCATTGCGCCAACCTTGCTAATATTTCGTGAGCCAACGCTCAGTATTGAGCATGGTCAATACTGCAATGCCGGCTCCTGCATGACGCCTTGCGCGTGGCATCCACTTTGACTGGACATAGACATGGCCACAGTGACCACACCGATCGAAGCTTTCGACATGAAGACGTTGCTGGCAGCGCTGAAGGCGTTGCGCAATGGCGACTTCACCACGCGTATGCCGGAAGACTGGACCGGCATGCCGGGCAAGATCGCCGACACGCTCAACGAGATCATCGACATGGCGGCCGACACCGCCACCGAATTCGAACGCGTGGCGCGACTGATCGGCAAGCAGGGCAAGGTCGATGAGCGTATCCAATTGCCGATGATGAAAGGCTCATGGCAAAAGATCGTCAACTCGAGCAATGCGCTCACCAGCGACCTCATCAGCCCGATGAGCGAGATGATTCGCGTTATCGGATCGGTTGCCGAAGGTAATCTGAGCCAGCAGGTACCACCGGTACTCGACGGCCTGAGACTGCGGGGCCAGTTCCTCAAATCCGCCAGGATCGTGAACACCATGGTGACTCGACTGGGCTCCTTCGCATCCGAAGTGACCCGCGTGGCGCGCGAAGTCGGCACTGAAGGGATTCTCGGTGGGCAGGCCAATGTCAAAGGGGTGTCCGGTACCTGGAAAGACCTGACCGACTCCGTCAACGACATGGCCGCCAACCTGACCACCCAGATGCGCAACATCGCTTACGTGACGACCGCAGTGGCCAAAGGCGATCTGGGCAAGACGATTACCGTCGAAGTCAGGGGTGAGATTCTCGAGCTGAAAAACACCATCAACACGATGGTCGGCCAACTCTCGAGTTTCGCTGCGGAGGTGACCCGAGTGGCGCTGGAAGTCGGTACCGAAGGCAAGCTGGGCGGTCAGGCGGAAGTGCGCGGCGTATCAGGCACCTGGCGCGACCTGACCGAATCGGTCAACGGCATGGCGGCCAACCTGACCACCCAGGTGCGCAACCTCGCACAGGTGACGACGGCGGTGGCCAAAGGCGACCTCGGCAAGAAAATCACCGTTGAAGCCAAGGGCGAGATTCTCGAACTGAAAAACACCATCAACACGATGGTCGACCAGCTGTCCAGCTTCGCCTCGGAGGTGACACGCGTCGCGCTGGAAGTCGGCACCGAAGGCAAACTGGGCGGACAGGCCGAAGTGACCGGCGTGTCCGGTACCTGGAAGGACTTGACCAATTCGGTCAACGGCATGGCGGCCAACCTGACCACCCAGGTGCGCAACATTGCCGACGTGACGACGGCGGTGGCCAACGGCGACCTGTCACGCAAGATCACCGCCGAAGCGAAAGGTGAAATTCTCCAACTCAAGGAAACCATCAACACCATGGTGGACCAGCTCTCGACCTTTGCCGACGAAGTGACGCGCATGGCTCGCGAAGTGGGGACTGACGGCAAGCTCGGTGGCCAGGCCAGGGTGACGGGTGTCGGGGGAACGTGGAAAGACTTGACCGACTCGGTCAACAGCATGGCGGCCAACCTGACCAACCAGGTGCGCAACATCGCCGACGTGACGACGGCGGTGGCCAAAGGCGACCTGGGGCGCAAGATTACCGTGGAAGCCAAGGGCGAAATCATGGAGCTGAAAAACACCATCAACACCATGGTGGACCAGCTCAACAGCTTTGCCGCCGAAGTGACGCGGGTGGCGCGCGAAGTCGGCACCGAAGGAAAGCTCGGGGGTCAGGCACAGGTGCAAGGCGTGTCCGGCACCTGGAGGGACTTGACCGAAAACGTGAACTTCATGGCGGCCAACCTGACCAGCCAGGTACGAGGCATCGCAAAAGTGGTGACCGCCGTAGCCAACGGCGACATGAAGAAGAAACTGACACTGGAAGCCAAGGGCGAGATCGCCGAACTGGCCGACACCATCAACGGCATGACCGATACCCTGGCGCTGTTCTCCGATCAGGTGACCTCGGTGGCGCGTGAAGTGGGCGTCGAGGGCAAGCTGGGGGGCCAGGCCAACGTGCCGGGTGCTGCCGGCACCTGGCGCGACCTGACCGACAACGTGAACGGTCTGGCGGCCAACCTGACCAATCAGGTACGCGCAATTGCCGACGTGGCGACTGCCGTGACCAAGGGCGACCTGACCCGATACGTGGAGGTGGAAGCAAAGGGTGAAGTCGCGGAACTGAAGGACAACGTCAACGAGATGATCCGCAACCTGCGGGAAACCACGCGGCAAAACGCGGAACAGGATTGGCTCAAGAGCAATCTCGCGAAATTCAACCGTCTGCTGCAGGGCCAGCGCGATCTGGCGGCAGTCTCCAAGATGGTGCTGTCTGAACTGGCTCCACTGATCAACGCCCAGCACGGTGTGTTCTACATGATGAACGAGAGCCCGTCCGATCCTGCGAAGCTCAAACTGCTGTCCGCTTATGCGTACAAGGGCAACATCAATGTGAACGATGAGTGGCGGCTCGGCGAGGGCCTGGTCGGGCAATGCGCCTACGAGAAGCGGCGCATCCTGCTGACCGATGTACCCGCCAATTACGTCGCGATTTCATCGGGACTGGGTGCGGCCGCCCCGCTCAATATCATCGTGTTGCCGATTCTGTTCGAGAACAAGGTCAAGGCCGTCGTCGAAATGGCTTCGTTCACGCGCTACAGCATCATTCATCAAACCTTCCTTGATCAGCTTGCTGAATCGATTGGTATCGTGCTCAACACGATCGAAGCCAATATGCGTACCGAAGAACTGCTCAAGCAGTCGCAATCGCTGGCGCACGAGCTGCAAAGGCAACAAGAAGAATTAAGGCAGACCAACGAGGAACTGGGGGACAAGGCCGGACTGCTGGCGGAGCAGAAAGCCGAAGTCGAGCGCAAGAACCGCGAAGTCGAAATCACCAAGTTGTCGCTGGAGGAGAAGGCGGAACAGCTGATGCTGACCTCCAAGTACAAGTCCGAATTCCTCTCCAGTATGTCCCATGAGCTCAGAACGCCATTGAACAGCCTGCTGATCCTGGCCCGGCAGCTCAGCGACAACGCGGAACACAACCTCACGCCCAGGCAGGTCGAATATGCCAAGACCATCCGAAGCGCGGGCAAAGACTTGCTGGAGCTGATCGACGAGATTCTCTATCTGTCCAAGATCGAGTCGGGCACGGTCACCCTGGATCTGAATGAAGCGCTGTTCGCCGATCTGCACGACCAGATCGAACGCACCTTCCGGCCCGTCGCCGAAAGTCGGGGCCTGACCTTCACGATTGAACTGGCGCCTGCCCTGCCCCCCGTCATCTGGACCGACGAAAAGCGCCTGCTGCAGGTGGTCAAGAACCTGCTGTCCAACGCCTTCAAGTTCACCGAGCAAGGCAGCGTCAAGATCAGCATCGAACCCGCTGTGTCCGGGTGGAGCGCGGATAACAGCGAACTCAATCGTGCCGATGCGGTGATCGCCTTCGTGGTCACCGACACCGGCATTGGCGTACCTGACAGCAAGCAGAAGCTCATCTTCGAGGCGTTCCAGCAAGCGGATACCGGAACCTCACGCAAATACGGCGGCACCGGCCTCGGCCTGTCGATCAGCCGCGAGCTCGCACACCGGCTGGGCGGTGAGCTGCGGCTGATCCCCGGTGAGATCGGCAAGGGCAGTACTTTCGCCCTGTACGTGCCCTTGCGTACTCAGGATGCCCAGCGTCAGACGCTAGACGAATCAACGACTGAGGCAGTACCTGGCCAAGTCAAGCGCGACCTCATGCCAGGCCCCCCTGCACAGATACCGGACGACCGTGAGTCTGTCCAACCCGGGGACCAGGTGCTGCTGATGCTCGAGGGTGACGCCCGATTCGCCGGCATTCTGCTCGAGGCCGCGCACCAGAAGGGTTTCAGGGCTATCGTCTCGACCCGTGGCGCGGATGCGCTGGAGCTTGTCGAACGCTTCAAACCCGCCGCGATCACGCTGGACCCGGGCCTGACGGACATCGATGGCTGGTCGCTGCTCGAGCAGTTGAAGCGCAATTTCGCCACGCGTCACATTCCGGTCCAGATCATCTCGAACGCTGACGACCACACACGCGGGCTGCGCTATGGTGCTTTCGACCATCTGCTCAAGCCGGTCACAGCCGAGGAGATTCAAAATGCACTGGTCGGTATCGTGGCATTCGCAGGGCGCAAGACCAGGAACCTGCTGCTCATCGACGACAACGAAGGGAGCCGCGACCGCATCCTGGAACTACTCGGCAACACCGACGTGAAGATCGAAACGACCGCCAGCGGCGCGGAGGCCTTGAAGAAACTGGCAAAGAAACGCTACGACTGCATGGCAATCAATCTCAAACTGCCCGACGCGTCCGGCATCAGGTTTCTCGAGGCCTTGCAGCAAGACCACGCCATGCGGGAATTGCCGATCGTCGTCTATGGTGCACAGACACTGACCAAACCGGAACACGAGCGTTTCAGGACACTGCTCGGCAAGGGCGTGATCAAGGCAGTTCAGTCCCCCGAGCGCATACTCGACGAAACCGCGCTGTTTCTACACCGTGTCGTAGCCAGGTTGCCGCAGAACCAGCGCAGAATGCTGGAAAAACTCTATGAGGGTCCGGACAGTCTCGAGGGTAAAAAGGCCCTGGTAGTCGACGATGACGTGCGCAATATTTTCGCCCTGACCAGCGTGCTTGAGTCCAACAACATGCTGGTGGCCACGGCCGAAAACGGCCGAACCGCCATAGAACTGCTGCAGCAGCAGCCTGATACCGACATCGTGCTGATGGACATCATGATGCCCGAGATGGATGGCTTTGAAACCATGCGCCAGATCCGTACATTCAAAAGATTCGAAGCCCTGCCCATGATTGCGCTGACGGCCAAGGCGATGATGGGTGACCGTGAAAAGTGCATCGAGGCAGGCGCCTCGGACTATGTCAGCAAGCCGGTGGATACCGACCAGCTGCTGTCACTGATGCGCAAATGGCTCTATCGATGACGCTGCACTGCGCTCATTGCGCGACAGCAAAGGTGAAAAGGTGCGCAAGGCCGGCTCGATTTTACCGGTGTTGCCGTAACGCCATGTGGCGCTAGTGCAAACCGAAGTGGCATAAACATGCAGCAAGAACCTCCGGTATTCAATGAGAGAGCCCAGGTGCGGCACCCTGCCCCGCCTGATGGCGTGCCAGCATCCGTTTTGCTGGTGGATGACAATCCCGCCAAGCTCACCGCGCTCGCCGCGGTGATCACCGACATGGGCCTCGATGTCGCCACGGCGACTTCCGGACGCGAGGCGCTGCGCCTGCTATTGCAGCGCGACTTCGCCGTCATTCTGCTCGACGTGAAAATGCCGGTGATGGACGGTTTTGAAACCGCTGCACTCATTCACGGCCGCCCGAAGTCGGCCCACACGCCCATTATCTTCGTCACAGCGGAGGCCGACACGGATTCCGAGCGTTTCCGCGGTTATACGTCCGGCGCAGTGGATTACATCTTCTCGCCGATCGTGGCCGAGGTTCTTCGCGCCAAGATCCGCGTGTTTGTCGACCTGTTCTACTTGCAGCGCAAACTGACGATGCAGGCCGAAGAATTGCTCCAGTCGAAGCGGCAGCTGCGTGAACTGGCCTCCTATCAGGAGCACATCAAGGAAGAAGAGCGAAAGCGGATCGCACGCGACATCCATGACGAGCTGGGACAGAGTCTGCTGGCGTTGCGAATCGATGTCTCAATGTTGCAGGCACGCACCAGTACCATGCACCCCAAGCTCAACGAAAAGGCCAGCGATGCGCTGAACCACCTCGATACAGCCATCCGCAGCGTGCGCAGTATCATCAATGATCTGCGACCACCCGTACTCGATCTGGGATTGCAGGCAGCGATCGAGTGGCAACTTGAAGAGTTCCGGCAGCGCAGCGCGATCGATTGCACGATGTCGGCCAAAGACGAGAATTTCCGTTGCGATCTGAATGAAAAATCCGCCACGACCCTGTTTCGCATCGTGCAGGAATCGCTGTCGAATATTGCCCGGCACGCGCAAGCGACACAGGTGCATATCGAACTCTCCAGGGAGGATCGCCAGCTTTATCTGCAGATCAAGGACAACGGCGTAGGCATGACGGATCGCAAAAAACTGAACTCGTTCGGGCTGGTGGGAATGAAGGAACGCATCAGCATGCTGGGCGGGGAATTCACGATCGACAGCGCGCCGGACAAAGGAACGAGATTAACGATATCGCTGCCACTCGACTGATCCGGATGCTTCAGGCCCGATGTCGACAAAATACGCTGAGCCGTTCGTTGCTACGCTATCGACATGACCGAGCGGTCGGCAGAAGTCGGCTACCGGATTGCCCAAAACGCTTGCGGACAGGGACTGGCAACGCTGGCGGTGAGGCATCTGATCCAGGAGGCGCAGTTGCATTGGAACCTTAAACAACTGGTGGCCACCGTATACGCTGAAAATATCGGCTCGGCAAAAGTACTCAAACGGTGTGGCTTCTTGATCGAACATGCGTCTCGGCAAGAAGGGGCAGAGCACGAATGTCGGTCTGGTCTTTCGATTTAGATGGGTGAAGTTCCAGTAATTGCCTTTCGCACGGGGGCATGATGCCCTCATTGCCGCCCTACCTGAGCGGCGAATACAGGCTGACAGCCAAAAAGCGATTAATCGGGTGCGTCCAAAAAAACAGGAACCATTCAAACCTGTTGTTCTGATCAACGATCAAGGCGCTCCCCTAATGACTCTGCCATCCGAACCAAATCAGCAAACGACTTTGCGTGCATTTTTTTCATTGCATGCCCGCGGTGAATTTTCACAGTGATCTCGCTCAGATTCATCTGCCCTGCAATCTGTTTATTCATCAGACCTTTGACAGCAAGGGCCATTACCTCTTTCTCACGAGCTGTCAGCGTCTGATAGTGGGCATGCAGATCTGAAAACTGCTGCTCAATTTGCCGGCGTCTGACATCGGCCTGCAGTGCGGCAGACACCGCGTCCAAAAGGTCCTGCTCACGGAACGGTTTTGCCAAAAAATCCACCGCACCGGCTTTCATCGCCTTAACGGACATTTCGATGTCCCCGTGCCCAGTGATGAAAATAATTGGAATATTGGCATTGGACTTGACCAACTGGCTTTGGAACTCAAGACCACTATTACCTTGAAGTCGTACATCAAGGATTAAACAGCTTGCGCAAGCTGACTTTGGCTGTTGAAGAAATTCCGCAGTGGATGCGAACGTCTCGACCTGGATGCCGGCGGAGCGTAAAAGATTGCTTAATGCGTTGCGCATGGAAGCGTCGTCATCCACCACGAATACCATAGAACCGTTACTGCCTGGCTCATTCTCGTTGATTGGTGGATTCCCGCTCATGCACACCCCCTCTGATCAGTTGAAGAAAAAGTTTAGCACAACACTTTATGTTGCGTAAGCGTGCACACAAACATGTGTCATACCCGAAAACACAGGGGAAATCATGCAACAAAATACAATTCTAACGCCAAGACAAAAGAAAGCAGATAACGTGGGCAATGGAGAAACGCCCTGACTTGAGCACTAAAACTTCTCCCACTAATACACCAACTGCAAAAATGTTCGCAGTTATTAGACAGAATACTGTATTGACTTTCACCTATTCTTGAACACGCACGACTGACAATTTCATCGCTTGAAAACCCACATGACTCCTGCATTACCCAGACTGGTTTGCCGTTTGCGAAGCTTTCAAGATCAGTCACTTCGATGGGGCCTGGCTTGAATGAACCGCTGAATCCAGAGTAATGAGCTACGTCTCCACACCCAAGGTATATTCCATGATGCACATAAAATTTGCGCGGGCTAATCAAGTGCGAGCCTATTGGCAAATCACCTGTGTCCTTTTCTACATGCACTAACCTTAATGGAAACATGAAAGAACTTCTTGGCAACTCGCTGCTATCGCAGCGCTCGGCGAGCAAGCCACTTTCAAGCACCAGCGACGTCAAATAGCCGGCGAGTTCCATTTCCATTAGCGTCAGACAAAAAACGATTCCTGAGCGAAGCGATGAAAACCCACCTACCAACTTAACAGCTAGAGTATTCATGACAAATTCCCCGCAGCCCTTGACATGCAATATATCGCCAGGGCTGCGAAGTTTCATTTGTACATGTGCTTACTTCAAGCAACCATTCATATACTTCCCCCTAAACCTAAGTATTAAGCCGAGTACATGGTTGCAGATGAACAGAGTGCCGTGGATTCAATGATGCTCGACAGGTAGTGTGAATTGAACAGTAGCACCGCGGGGTTGGTTGACGCTTGCCCACAAGCGGCCGCCATGCGCCTCGATGATCGAGCGACAGATCGATAACCCCATGCCCAATCCGGTGGGCTTGGTGGTGTAGAAAGAAGCGAAAATCTGCTCGGTGTTCTCCGAGGCGAATCCTGGCCCCGAATCGCTCACACTGACGAGCACACAACCGGCGTCATTTAACTGAGCGCTGATGCGCAATTGGCGCTCACCCTCGCTCACACCATTGATGGCCTCGAGCGCATTCATGATCAAGTTGAGCAGCACCTGTTGCAGTTCGACCCGGTCGCCTTCGATCAAGGGCAAATCATCGTTGAGTTGAGTCAGAATCAAGGCCCCACTCTTCATGATCTGGCCACGGGTGAATTCGACCATCTCGCGAATCGCAGCATTGATGTCCACCGCCCCCTTTTGCGGTGGTGCCTTGCGGATATGCCGACGAATCCGACCCAATACATCGGCTGCCCGATTGGCATCCGTGATGAGACTGCCAAGCACTGTCCGGACCTCTTCGACCTCCGGCGGCTGCATGTTCAGCCAGCGCAGCGCGGCGTCGGCATTGAGGATGGCCGCCGCAATCGGTTGATTGACTTCGTGAGCAATCGAAGCCACAAGCTGCCCCATGGTCGCGACGCGGTTCGCGTGGGCCAACTCCGTTTGCACTTCGCGATAGCGTCGTTCGCTTTCGCGGACTTTTTCTTCCGCCTGCTTGCGCTCGGTCAGATCCAGCACGAAAGCAACTCCTTCCTTGCTGCTGGCTTCGAACATAGCCAAACCGACAATCACCGGCAGGCGACTACCATCCTTTCTGAAATATTCCTTCTCGTAGGGTTGGGCATAGCCGGTCCGCACCGCTTGCGCCAAAAAGTGCTCGCTGAGTTCACGAAATTCCGGTGTTGTCAGATCTCTCCAGCGCAGACAACCCGAGACCAGATCCTCTGGCTCGTATCCCACCATGCGAAGAAATGCGTCATTGGCCTCGATGATGTCACCGTCGGAGTTCCATACGAGGATCCCGATGATGTTGGCGTCTACGAGACGCCGAATCTTCCCTTCGCGCTCCGCAACCTCACGGTACAAACGGGCATTTTCCAGCGAAATGGCAGCCTGTGAGGCCACCAGTTTCAACACGGCAATCCGGGCCGGGCTGAACACACGGGCGGTCAGATTGTTTTCGAGGTAGAGCGCACCGGTCAGTTTGGCCTGGTTCATCAACGGCAGGCAGAGAACCGATCGGACGTGGTGCTGACGTATGTAAGGGTCTTCGGCAAACGGCGCCTCGGTCAGGGCATCATCAAGAAAAACGCTCTCACCGGTGCGCAGGACATGGTAGAGAAGTGACTCCGGTAGCAGCGCCGAAGTCACCGGCTCATCGCGCAACTGCATCGAATGGCTGCCAGTGGTCACTTGTGCTGCGATGCGGTGCTCACCCGTGTCCGACAGAATCAACACGCCACGTTCGGCACCAGCCTGTTCGATGGCCGTGCGCATGATCATGTCGATGAGTTTTTCCAGGACGATTTCTCCCGACACGGCCTGCGAGACCTTTATCACGGTGGCCAGATCGAGGTGTTCGACCGGTGCGACCATCGTCGTTGTCGGGCCAAGCGATTGCTCTTCGGTCCTCAGCAATGGATACCGCGCCTCAAGCTGCCGCACCTTGCCATCTGCGCCCCAACGCAGATAGCCGTAGCGGGCGTCTTGCAGGTAAACGCGGGCTACTTTCCCAAGACCGCGGGCCGCGTAGAAGCGAGACGCCAGTTCGTTGGCAAGCGCTTCGATATGGACAAAGCCGCTCTTCTGCGCCGAGTGGATGGCTTGTTCGTAAAGCAACTCGGCCTCGATCATCCGCCCTTCGACGCGGGCGATTTCGGCGTCGACCAGCGCGGCCCGGCTCGCGAAATTCTCTGGGCACTGTTGAGCCCATATCTGGAGTTGCCGGTGATCCGTCGCCATTGCGATCAAGTGCTGCGCACGCTCGTCCATCGGGACACTGTCGCACCATCGGGCACGAGCCAGCGCGTCATAGAAGTAAAATTCAGCCTCCTCGAAGAACAGGTATGACGTCCATAGCAACTGCTGTGCCTTTGCCGCGGCTTGCATGGCTGCCACGGGGTCGTCGGCCAGGTAGCAGGCTTGTAATTTGCGGACCCAATACCAGCACTCGGCCAATGCCAGGTCCGGATTGCTGGACAGGTGGATTTCGGTGCCTGACTCATCAAATTGTCCATCATCAAAACAACCGAAAATTGGTGTCGAACCCCGGAGCATCCGGATCAGCGCCAGTTGTGTGCCGATGAAATCGGTGACCAGCCCGAAACGCACCTTCCTGGCGTAATCCAGGCCACGTTCGGCTTCGTCTTGTACCTCGGACAATGGCTCGCCGGCGAAAAGGGAGTCGGAGGTAAGGCTGTTGCCCGCATAAGCACCATACGGCAGATCACCGATCCGGTTCGCCGCAACAAATGAACGGCGCAGCAGGTCACGGCATTGCTCTACGGGCTTCATCCAGCGCACGGCAAAATTTGAGAAGCAAAGATAGGTACTGGCTTCGAATCGCTTCAGGCCTCGTTGTTCAACGAGTTCGCAGCCGAGTTTGCCGAATCGAAATCCAGCCTGGTAGTCGCCGAAACGCCGTCCGGCGACTCTGAATGCATTGGCGTAATGCACACATGAGGCATCGCAGTTGCCCCCTTCGAGGCTCAGACTGACCGCCTTGCAGATCAACAGGTCCGTCAGGTTCGCATCTGTCTGCAAGGCAGGCGGGAAGAGCTTGCTCAGAGCGCTGACGGTCATGAGGGAGCCCGCATCCTCCATCAGCGGCAAATCGATGAGTTCCTCGATTTCCCGATCGCCCAGTAACGACCAGATATGGTCGTACTCCTGGCGCACTTCATCGTCGCTCGGATGGGCCGACCACTCGATGCCCACATGCCGCAGATAGGCGAGACAGACAGCGACCGCGCCATCGCTGCGATCCATGAGCAGGTAGACATCCATTTGCAGACACACGACATTGGCTCGTTCGATAGTAGTCGTGGCGCGATCCGAGAGCGCCGCCAGGCGCTTGTCCGCAACTGATAACTGTCCAGTCAGCATCTCGCATTCGGCCCGGTTCAATTCCAGCGCGAACATCAACCCATGTAGCCGCGTCCAACAGCTGTCGTCCAACAGCTGCGCACCCGTGGTGAGATAGTTGAGCGCCGAAGCATAGGCCGTTGACGCCTTGGCACGCTGGCCGGCCATCAGGTTGAGCTCTGCCAATTGCTCCCGCTCGGCCTGATCGGTGAGCAGCACTGCGCCGCTGTTGAGCTGGCCGACGATGTCAAAGATCGCCTCCTCCCGCCCTTGCAGGGGCGTCTGCGCTGCGAGCAGCCGGCCGATTCGCAGATGAGCCTCGGCGCGAGCTCCCTTGGGGATCAGTGAATAGGCCGCTTCATGAATACGGTCATGAACAAAACCATAAGCGCCTTCCAGTCGCTGGACCAACTCCTGGCGTACGGCTTCCCACAATACCGTGCGGATCTGTGCCTGGGGGATGCCCAGAACGGTCGAAAGCGTCGTGGTCCCGGCAACGTTCCCCAGACAGGCAAGCTGCTGTAATGCCAGTTGCGTTTCAGTCGGCAAGCGGGTCAGCTTGCCGACCATCAGGTCCACGATGTTGTCGGTGTAACCCTTGGCATGGATGCGATCCGCACTCCAGCACCACTGCCTTGCTTGATGATCGAAGGTCAGCAGTTGTTCGTCAGCGAGGGTTTGCAGAAACTGGATCACGAAGAACGGGTTGCCGGCGGTTTTGTCCAGCACCAACTGCGCCAGGGGCTCAATGTGCGCAAGCTCGTCATGCAACGCATCCGCAATCAACTGCTCAATGTGTCCCTTCGCGAGCGGTACCAGAGTGATTTCATCTACCCTGCCCCCCGCATTCCGAATGGCTTGAAGTTTGCCCGTTAGCGGGTGCGTGACATTCACCTCATTGTTGCGGTAGGCACCCACCAGCATCAGATGCCGCACATCCGAGCTGGTCAACAGATCCTCCAGCAGGTCGAGCGTTGCCGCGTCGATCCACTGCAGATCGTCCAGAAACAGGGCAAGCGGATGCTCCGCCCGGGCAAATACACCGATAAAGCGCCGGAACACCAGAAGGAAACGACGTTGCGCCTGTTGAGGCTCAAGTGTCTGCAGCGGTGGCGGCTCACCAATGATGAGTTTCAGTTCGGGAATGAGGTCAGTCATGAGCCCCGCGTTGGCATCCAGTGCGCTCTGTAATGCGTCGCGCCATTGCGCCAGTTCTGTGTCGCTCTTGCCAAGCAGCGTGCGCACCAGGCTTTGAAATGCCTGCACCAGCGTCGAATAGGGAATATCGCGCCGGTATTGATCGAACTTGCCGGCAGCGAAGAGTCCTCGCGGCGGGACCAGCGCTTTGTGCAGTTCATTGACCACAGAGGATTTGCCAATACCGGAATAGCCGGTGACCAACATGAGTTCCGGCGCGCTGCTTGCGATGATCCGATCGAACGCGGCGATCAAGGTACTGACCTCATACTCGCGCCCGTAGAGTTTCTCGGGAATCATCAGCCGATCGGATGTCCCTTGCTCGCCCAACGCAAAGGCATTGATGTAGCCCAAGGTCTCCCAGTCTGCCAGGCATTGCCGCAAATCATGTTCAACACTCGCAGCCGTCTGGTAGCGCTCCTCGGCGGTCTTGGCGAGCAGCTTCATGACAATCCGGGAAAGCACATTGGGGACGGTTTCGACCCGCACGCTCGGTGGCTGCGGTTTTTTGGCGATATGGCAGTGCACCCATTCTATCGGGTCAGATGCCGTAAACGGCAGCGAGCCCGTCAGCATCTGGTAAAGCGTGACGCCGAAGGAATAGAGGTCGCTGCGCAAATCGATCGAGCGATTCATCCTGCCGGTCTGCTCAGGCGCCATGTAGGCGAGTGTGCCGGCGATGGTCTCAGGCGCCTGCCGCTCACGCGGTAACCACGAGGCGAGGCCGAACCCTGTAAGCCGAGCCTGACCGTCGGAGCAGTTCACCAAAATATGAGAGGGCTTGATGTCTTTATGGACGAGTCCGCGCTGGTGGAGCTTTCCCAATGCCTGCGCGATGCTGATCGCAAGACGCAGGAACGTTGGCGTTTCCATGGGGGCAACCAACAGCTGCACAAGCGGCGTGCCACCCGTATCTTCCAGCAGTAAATACATCTGCCCACTTTCCCGCACCATCTCGATCGGACGCACCGCCCAAGAGCCATCCAGTTGATCCTTCAGGCCAAACTCGTGGGCGAAACGGCCAAGACAATCCGGAAGCGGTTGTTCAGCAGTGGGTCGTGCAACGAGAACACTGCGGTCGCCTTTCACACCCGAGCGCAGCTCCCGACAGAAGGTGCGCTCACCATCGTTCCATAATATCTGCATGTTGTTATCCATCGGAGCGAGCTTGCGTGGCTGCGGATGGATGCCCGGATTTTAGTTTTTTGACGGACGCCCCCCTGGTTGATAGAGCCTACAACAACTTCCAGCACTATTAGAACTCAGATCTGACCCAGCCCTCCGTCAGCACAAAGGTCAATGCCGGTGATAAAGCCACTTTCATCACTGGCCAGAAACAGCGCCGCCGCACGACCTGCCGGGGAGATGCTTCACGGAACAACGTAGCCTCAATTCACGCTACGGCCAGAGGCACGGACTGCTCTTGATGCTGACCGAGATAGCGACAGAAGTACGAACGCAACCAGCGTTCCCGAGGGTCGTTGTGGGCCGCGCCGCGCCAGGCCATGGACAAGTCCGGCGCCGGTAGCGTCAACGGCGCAAAGTCGGCACGCATCCCTTCCATTCGCTCCATGGCCCGGGCGACGTAGTCCGGTACGATCGCAATCATGTCGCTGCCGGCGAGCAAAGCGGGCAAGGCACTGAACTGCGGAACAGCCAGGACTACCCTGCGCTGCCGACCAACCAGGCTCAGGGCATGGTCGGCATCGTCGATGACATTTCCCATCGAAGAGACAACCACATGAGGCCGCCTGCAAAAGTCATCCAGATCAAGGGCGCCGGGGTCCGAATCGGCGCGCAATAGCATGGGGTGCATCGGCCGCAGGCTTTTGCAATGGGCACTGGCCGGCAGTTCTTGCGCAAAGCTGATACCCACGGAAATCTCTCCCGAGGCCAGCAACTGGGGTAATTGCCGATGGTCCACTCTGCGCACCACGAGCGTGATGTTTGGCGCCTCATCGCGCAGATGCTTGATCAAACGTGGAAGCAGCGCGTACTCGACATCGTCAGAGAGTCCGATATGAAAGGTCTCGTCACTGGTCAGTGGGTCGAACGTCTGGGCACAACTCAAGGCGATAGCGATGCCATCCAGCGCCGGCGTCAGCCGCGCATGAATTTCTTCTGCCCGCGCAGTCGGCTCCATCACTCTGCCAGTGCGGATGAACAGCGGATCATTGAACATCGAACGCAGTCGTCCGAGGGCTGTGCTAATAGTGGCCTGACACAGGAAAAGTCTCTCTGCGGCCCGGGTCACGTTGCGTTCGCGCATCACTGTTTCAAAGACAATCAACAGATTGATGTCGGCACGCCGCAGATCATTTCTGTTCATCACGTTCACCGCCTAGGCACAAGGCCGCATGGGTAAGGGGACATCCAACAACGGTTCGCTGCACAACCCGTTTTGCCGGAGGCCAGCGAGGTGGTTCAAGCTTATGCAGGCCAACGGCAAGACGTCACTTGTACCTGGGTTCAACCGATGCATCCCTTGGTTGTGCCGCCTTGTACATGGGTATACCCAGATCTCTTGCAAAACCGGACACGCGATTTTTCTGAAATGAATCGCGACTCCGTAGCACAAGACTCACCTGGGTGATTTTATTGAACGCTCAAGTAGAACATCTACACTTTGGTCTTAGCAGATCATACATTGGTATACTTCTATGCCTTATGAGTTGGCGTATGTTGTAGTAACGGCAGAAGCTGTCACGAGCGCCCCCACATGAAGCAATATACGCAAATACGCAACTCAATGACTATCGCAATCGTCGATGATGATGACTCGGTTCGGACAGCGCTTGAAAGTTTGTTGCGATCCACTGGTTACAAAGTTAAAACTTATTGCAGTGCTCTGGCGTTTCTCAACACGAATGACCCCGCTCAGACACATTGCCTTGTTTCCGATATCCAGATGCCGGGAATGAGCGGTTTGGAGCTTCATAAGCAGCTCGTCGCGATGGGCCTTCACATTCCCACTCTATTCATCACGGCTTACCCTGAAGCCGTCCCTTCCCTTGGCACCGATATGTCTGCGCCGATTGCCTGCCTGCCTAAACCTTGTGAAACCAAGAAGCTTCTGAGCTTCATCGAAACAGCCCTCCTCCAGCAAAACTGAAAGCACTCTTTTGCATCCAATACAAACCTTCGTATACCCCCATACCACTGACGTATGGATTTTCTGAACCGATGTAGAAGTGCGCCGGAAAGAATCCAGAAATAACATGAATCCACAGCGGGCGACCTGCTGAACTCAACATAGACGCCTTAACTTTCGACGCCTATGTATCGCTCCACCAAACTTGAAGAACAACTTCAAGAACATTGAAAACCTTTTTTGAGGAACAACTGATGAAACAGCATATTCTGGTTATTGGTGCGGGGTTCGGTGGTGTATGGAGTGCATTGAGCGCCGCCCGCCTACTGGATAAGCACAGTCGTAGCGACGTGGAAATCACGCTGCTGGCGCCCCAGGCGCAATTGCGCATACGTCCCCGTTTCTATGAAAGCGACGTACACAAAATGTTCGCTCCCCTGGACGGGTTGTTCGACTCGGTAGGTGTGCGATTCATCAAAGGCACCGCCGAGCACATTGATGAACTGGCAAGGACCGTTGGCTACCGCGATGAGGCTGGCCGTTGGTGCACGTTGACCTACGACCGTCTGGTACTGGCGGCTGGCAGCCAATTATCCCGCCCGGCAGTGCCAGGTCTCGGCTCCCATGCCTTTGATGTTGATCAGATCGAATCGGCGGTGCGTCTGGAGAGCCACCTGAAATCCCTCAAAAACCGCCCCGTCAGCATTGCCCGCAACACTGTAGTCGTTGCAGGTGGAGGTTTTACCGGCATCGAGACCGGCACCGAGATGCCGGCACGCCTGCGGTCAATACTCGGTGACGATCAGGACATCCGCGTGATCATCGTCGACCGAGGTACTCGGATCGCAGCTGCCATGGGGGATGAGATTCGCCCGTCGATCGTCGAGGCCTCTGAACACCTGGGTATCGAATGGGTGCTCAACACCAGTGTGGCTGCGGTAGATGCCAACGGCGCTACCCTCGCCGATGGTCGTCGCATTGAAAGCCATACCGTGATCTGGACTGTCGGTTTTCGCGCGAGCCCGCTCACCGGACAGATGTCCAGCGTTCGTGATGCTCAGGGACGCTTGCACGTCGATGAGAACCTGAAGGTGCTTGGCCAGGAGCATGTCTACGCTGCTGGAGACGTCGCCTATGCCGCCACCGACGACCTCGGCAACTTCGCAGCAATGTCCTGCCAGCATGCGATCTCTCTAGGCCGTCACGCCGGGAACAACGTCGCTGCGGACCTGCTAGGTGTCGCGCCCACCCCCTACCGTCAGCCCAAGTACGTGACCTGCCTCGATCTGGGCGCCTGGGGCGCGGTGTTTACCGAAGGCTGGGATCGCCAGCTCAAGCTGGTCAAGGAACCGGCCAAAGAGCTCAAGACGCAGATCAACACCCTGTGGATCTACCCGCCTGCAGCTGATCGGGCCACCGCCCTGGCAGCAGCAGACCCGATGATTCCGGTGGCCTGAAGACCCTGCCTGAACGTGTCGCTCGTGCCAGCACCGCGAGCTCCGCCGGGCATCGCTGTACCTCTCGAGGAAATCCGTCGCTCTCGCGCCGAGAGCGGCTTTCGCCTGAAGTTCTTGACCCAAGCAATAGGAGAACGACCATGACACAGCATCTGAACTACCTCACCCAAAAGGATGGAACGCATCAGAAAAGCAACAGCCAGCTGGAGTCAAACATGAGCTTCGAAGAGCTGGTTCCTTCACGCTATGCGCTGCGGATCGGCGAGATTGACGTGCTGGTGGTCAGCGATGGGGTGCTGCCTCTGCCCACCGAGACGATGTCCACCAATGCCGACCCTGCCGCCCGCGCGGCCTGGTTCAAGGACATGTTCCTGGGACCGGACGCGTTTGATTGGGCGCTGAACGTACTTGTTGTGCGCAGTGGCGACAAGCTCATCCTCGTCGACGCTGGACTGGGCGGGCAATTCCCCGGATTTCCGCGGGCCGGGCAGTTCCCCAAACGACTGAAGGCCGCCGGTATCGATCTTGCGTCCGTGACCGACGTGGTGATCACCCACATGCACATGGACCATATTGGCGGGCTGCTTGTCGATGAGGTGAAGAGCCAACTGCGTCCGGATCTTCGTATCCACGTTTCAGCCACCGAGGTCGCTTTCTGGGAGTCGCCCGATTTCTCCCTCACCGCCATGCCGTCGCCGGTGCCGGACGTTCTGCGGGCAACGGCCAATCAGTTCATTAACGAATACCGCAGCAAGGTGCGCACGTTCGAGGAAGAGTACGAGGTGGCACCAGGCGTGGTCGTCAAGCTCACCGGCGGCCACACCCCGGGGCACAGTGTGGTCTACGTGACATCCGGTGGTGAGCGGTTGACCTTCGCAGGCGACGCCCTGTTCCCGGTCGCCTTCGAACACCCCGACTGGCATAACGGCTTTGAACATGACCCTGAGGAATCGATTCGCGTCCGTGTCCGCCTTATGCAAGAGGCGGCGGCGAGCGGTGAGCTGTTCGTGGCTACTCACCTGCCGTTCCCCTCCGTTGGCCGGGTGGCGGTGGACGGTGACGCTTTTCGCTGGGTAGCGGCCTTCTGGGACTACTGATCGCTTGTCGGGTTTGTGCCTGCGTCCAAGCCAAGTCGCCTGCTCGCACGGGGGTGTAGAGGATGGGCCGAGGCGCGAATCTCCCTGAGCAACAAAACAGATCGAGAGACCGCCAATGAAAGACTCCAATCAGGAAATAGATCTCCAGCGTCGGGCCATATTGACAAGTTCAGCAGTAGTGGCCGCCAGTTTGTTGGTTCCGCTTTCCAGTTTTTCCGGGTTGACGCAGGCCGCTAACAAGCCCTCTACAACCCAACACAAACCAGATCACAAGGAGATGCACACCATGAACTCCATTACGACCAAAGACGGCACCCGGATTTACTTCAAGGATTGGGGTCCGAAAGACGCGACGCCCATCGTGTTTCACCACGGCTGGCCATTGAGCGCGGACGACTGGGACAACCAGATGATGTTTTTCTTGCTCAAAGGCTATCGGGTGATCGCGCACGACCGCCGCGGTCACGGGCGCTCGACCCAAACGTGGGTGGGCAACGATATGGACACCTATACCGCTGACGTCATCGAGCTGACCGATGCGCTCGACCTTAGAGGTGCGATCCATGTCGGCCATTCGACCGGTGGGGGTGAAGTAGCGCGCTACGCCGCTCGAGCCAAACCGGGACGCGTTGCCAAGGCCGTACTGATCAGCGCGGTTCCCCCGATCATGGTTAAGTCACAGAAGAACCCCGGCGGTTTACCTCTGGAAGTGTTCGACGGATTCCGTTCGGCTCTGGCCGCCAGCCGCGCACAGTTTTACGTGGACGTGCCATCGGGGCCGTTCTACGGTTTCAATCGACCCGGGGCCAAGGTTTCGCAAGGCGTAATCGACAACTGGTGGCGTCAAGGCATGATGGGCGGTGCAAAAGCTCATTACGACTGCATCAAAGCGTTTTCCGAGACCGACTTCACCGAAGATCTGAAGGCGATTCAGGTGCCAACACTGGTCATGCACGGAGAGGATGATCAGATTGTGCCGATTGCCGACTCTGCGCCGCTCTCGGCCAAACTATTGAAGCATTCCACGCTCAAGACATACCCAGGCTTTCCTCACGGTATGCCGACTACCAACGCGGATCAGATCAACGCCGATTTGTTGGCGTTCATTCGCGGTTGAGCACTAACGCCGTGACGGCGGTCTGATCGCCGTCGCGGTGTTTGATCCTGGATCAACGATCATTTCAATCTTGCTGACAGGCAGAAACCGGCCGATTCTGTTGAAAAAGTCGGATTTTCAGCTGACCTGAACTCAGGCACGATCATCGCCTAAGAACCGACTCACCACATTGAGTGGTTTTTCGGCCCTTCGTTGACCGTTGCTGCTCAGTTAGTGGGTTAATTTGAGGTTTTTTGCTGAGTGCAGGCGCACCTATCCCGTGACCGATGGCCCTTGAGAAGAAAATTTGGCCAGCTGTCGCAGGTTCTGCACCGCAGCGGCCAGCGTGAATTCATCGGTCGCGCCGCTCATGCCACGTAGTCGCAAGCGATCCAATTTCAGGATTCGCTTGAGGTGGGCAAACAACATTTCGACCTTTTTACGTTCGTGGCGAGAGCGCTGATATGCCGGCGTTGCTGCAATGCGCCGCGCCACATCACGAGCGGCTTCATGGACGCTGCGAGCGATCTTGCGGAACGCAGTGTTCGGGCAGCACTTGGCTTTCATCGGACACGTTACGCAGTCGGTCTGCCGGGATCGGAAGATGATGGTGTTGGCCTTGGTGACGTGTGAACGCTCGTTCTTGAAGGCTCGCCATTCACTGCGCAATGCCTTGCCGGCCTGGCAGCGGTATTCCTCAATCTCTTCATTCCAGTGGAAATCGTTGCTCGAAAAACTGTCGTTCTTGCGCTCGGTTTTGTCCCACACCGGCACGTGAGGTTCGATGTCTTTTCCCTCCACCATCCAGGCCAACATCGGCGCTGTACCGTACGCGGTATCGCCAATGAGGCGTTCCGGCTTGATGTCGAACTGCACTTCAACGCGATCGATCATCGTCTTGGTACTCTCGACTTCGGCCGTTCGATGAGCGGGTGTAGTCTCCACATCCACGATGACGCCGTGTTCGGTATCGATCAGATAATTCGCCGAGTAAGCGTAGAACGCGGTTCCGCCTGGAGCAGCGGTCCAGCGAGCCTGAGGATCAATCAGTGATAAACGCTTCGGTAGCGTTTCGGCCAAAGCCTCTTCATCGAGGGCTTCAAGGTACTCACGCACGGCGCGGGTGCTCAGGGCCGGGTCGCTCCAGTTGACCTGTTCATCACCCGGTACGCCGCGCTGCCGACTCGCATCTGCTTTGATGATGCTGGCGTCCACAGCAAATCCTTCGCCTTTGACCAGGCCAGCATCCATGCAACGCCGCAGCACCTCGTTGAACAACCAGCGAAACAGATCGCTGTCCCGAAAACGGCCGTGTCGATTTTTGGAAAAGGTCGAGTGATTGGGGACTTCATCTTCAAGGCTCAACCGGCAGAACCAGCGATACGCCAGGTTCAAATGGGCCTCTTCGCACAACCGCCGTTCGGAGCGAATGCCGTAGCAATAGCCCACGATCAGCATGCGGATCATCAGTTCAGGATCAATCGACGGACGCCCGATCGGGTTATAAAAATCGGCGAGGTAATGGCGCAGGTCGTTCAGATCGAGACACTGATCAATGCTGCGCAGAAGGTGATTGGCTGGGATGTGATCTTCAAGGTTGAACGAGTAAAACAGTCGATCCTGCCCACTCGATAACTGTCCCATCATGCAGTGTGCTTCCCTGCTGGCCAATGCAGAGATTTTGCCGCAGGCCAGACAGGGGGGCTACTTTTTCAACAGAATCGGCTAGAAGCAGCCCTTCACATGCACCTATGAAATGAGGGCCGATTCAGAAAGAAGCGACAGAAAGTCTCGACAGAACACCCCATTGGCTCATGAAAAAAACCATTGTCCAACTCATCGAAAAAGTCGAATCAGTGTTGAAGAATTGGTCAACACAGACCTTTTGCAAACTGACACGTTAAAACATAACGTTAACTTCGTGCATCGACCGGTTGAACCCACACCTCATAGCTGAAACTAAATTTGAAGCTCCTCAGCTTTGGCTCCGACCTCGATTGACGCAAGGCTTCGATAACGGGAGCCAATACAGAAGGCAAGCTGCGGCTGGCGCAGTACTGGTGATATTCGGTGGAAGGTCGCCGTCCAGTTTGCAAAGGCACACAGTGTGTCGAAGATGCTGGGCGCCACACATAGCATCGAGCATCTAGAAAATGTCAGTCAGATGATTGCTCCACAGATCAACGCCATGGCAATGGCAACTAGTGCACTCAGAAACGACCACTTCAAGCAAAAGCGCTGCAATTCACCGACATCACGACTCAGTAAACCACTCATCAAATAACCAGCAGCCACCAACGGGCTCAGTGCATGCACCGGCTGTCCCAGTACTGCGGCGCGAGCGATGTGCATGGGGTCGACGCCGTACTGTGCTGCAGCCTTGGCCAGCAGGGGAACGATGCCAAAGAAAAACGCATCGTTGGACATGAAGAATGTGAACGGCAAACTGGCAAAAGCGGTGATGATTGCCAAGTGCGGACCGGCGTTGTCTGGTAGCACAGCGATGAATTGACTGGACATCGCATCCACCATACCTGTCCCAGTGAGAATGCCAGTGAATGCCCCCGCCGCAAAAATCAACGCCAATACACTCAACACACTGTCCGAATGAGCGGCGATCCGCTGCTTTTGATCCGCCAGTTTGGGGTAATTGATCACCAAGGCTAAAGCGAAAGCGACCATCATCAATACGGGCAAAGGACCGAGACGTAGTCCCATGGCGACGACCAGGCCCAACGTGAGCGCTAGATTGACCCAGATCAAACCGGGACGGTGACTGTCGCGAGCCTTGCCTGTCGTGATCTCGGCAGCGGGCACCGAGGTAGCGTTCCGCTCCCAATTCAAACGCTTGCGTTCTCGTAATCCGAGCCAAAAGGCAACGCCAAACGCGAAGGCCAGACAACCAAGAATGACCGGAATCAAGCCAACGAAAAGTACCATCGCATCCAAATGCAAGGCGCTGGCCGCGCGCGCAGTCGGTCCACCCCAAGGCACCAGATTGATCGGACTATTCGTCAGTAGTAGTAAGGCTGCGATGATCAGTGGGTTCATGCCCAGCCGCAAATAGACCGGCAGCAGCGCAGTCACCACGACCAGAACAGTGGTTGAGCCATCGCCGTCGAGAGAGATCGCTGAGGAGAGCAGCGCCGTGCCCACAGTAACGCGCAGAGGATCACTGCCGACCGAAGCGATTACACGCTTGATCACCGGTTCGAACAATCCGGCGTCGTACATGATCGCGAAAAACAGAATGGCGAACATTAGCATCATTGCCGTGGGGGCCAACTGCTTGATGCCGTCCAGCACCATGATTCCAGCGGTTGAACCAAAACCGCTGGCTAACGCAAATAATACCGGCACGAGGATCAGAGCGACGATTGCGGAAAGCCGCTTGCTCATGATCAGGTACATGAACGTGATCACCATGCCAAAACCAACCAGCGCCATGCCTGTATTCCTTATTGTTTTGAAGACTGAATACGCACGACGCAATGAAATACATGGTGTCGTGCGCGGATAAATTACTCGGGAACGATGATCGACATCAGCGGAACATATTGCTGACCGCCATAGCAGTCGCTGTCACACAGTTCACCCTGAAACACCGGCCTGGGAAACGACGCTTTGATCGCCCGCGCCTGGTCGTGATAGACCAACGTGATGTCTTCCTCTTTTTGCTTGTAGAGGCGTGCCAACAGCGTTTTGGTGACCGGGCGGGTTCTTCGGACGCGTTCATAATTGACTTGGTCGGTGAACATCAAGTCGAACGTCAGCACAAATGGGCCGGCGTTTTTTGACCGCACCAGGCTGCACAGCTCGGCAATTGTCGTCATGGTCACACCTCAATCAATTTGGTACGGAACATTTCCAGCGGGTTCTCGGGCAGCAGAACGTGGTTGACGCTGAAGCGGTACGTGGGGCCCCGTTCCAATTCCGGCGGCGAGAACGGGTATGCGATGGTGCTGATCAACCCTTCATACCCGGGCACCGGCAAATGGGCGCTGACGTGACTGACAAACTTGGCGATTTTGCTCGCCAGTTCCTGTGACGGCGCGGTGATCGTGATGAGGATGCCCACTTCCGTCGGCACCGTATCGGTCTCGACCTCCAGCGCCCCCATGACGGCACCCCGTCCATAAATGCGAAAGTCGATGTCGTAATCAGTCGGGCTCAACCGATCGCCAAACAATTCGGCAATACGTGCTTGAAAATACACTTGGGCCTTGGGTAGCAGCGCCTCAAGAGACATGAAGATTTTGGGGTCGCGGATTCCGCCGATGACCACAGTCTGGTAACCGACCAGCTGGGAGCCTTCGAGCTTCAAGCTGTAGATCGATGCATGATGAAAATCCGAGCCGCTGACCCGTACGCTTCGGTCACTGGTCGCGTGATACACCGCGTGCTCCGTATCGACCACGCCGGAAGGTTCGGTTAACAGGAATGGGTTGGCATTCTCGTAAAGCGTATGCGCTGCGACGGATAACGGCGTGACCCGGGCATCCAGATCCAGCGGTTCGATTTCAAAGTGATCGTCACGAATGTAGGCGATCAGGCCGTCGGCCGCCGGTGTGATGCAGCAAGCGGCACCGCATTCGATGGTTTTCGCGGCGTGCCAGGTCAAACCGCGGTCCGCACCCATGCGCTCCGGCACAACAGCGTACAAAGCCGAATCACTGGCGCGACCGGCGAGGATCACATTGGCGCCCGTATCCAAGGCGGCGGATAACGGTTCGATGCCCATCATTGCCACGATGTGGCTGCTATCGATGACTTGCTCATCCAGATGAGGGGCGGGAACCAGAGGCTGGATTTTCCCTTCTGCAAGACACTGCTTGAGAACTTCTGGCGATTGATCGGCATAGATCAACGCCAACTTGAAATGCAGCCCATCTTCGTCGGCGATCTCCAGGGCAATGTCAGCCATCCAGTCCACCCCGGTGTCACGGCCGCTGGTACCGCAAGACCCGATGATCAAAGGAACATCCAGGGTCTGTCGGGCCAGCAACAATAGACGTAGATCACGCTTGCAGGCGTCGCGGGAGAGCTTGGCTTTGCCGCTGCCCAACGCAGCCGGGCCAGAGTCGGTGGAACCCGCATCGCAGGCGATAACATGAGGCTTGAGAGAGATGCCTCGCTCCAAAGAGCTGACTTTGAAGCCTGCCCCAATTACGCCAGTAGGCGCCAACACCCTTACTTCCACGATAAGCCTCCAAGCACTGTCATATATTGATCAATATATGTATTGTTATGATTGTTGACAGCACGATATACAGCCGATTATTAAGTGTAAATCTGTACGAAATTCATCAACCTGAGAGCCTCCCGATGGATGCGCAAGAAGAAGACCTTTACCTGTCCGCCGATGAAGCAGCGAGCCGCCTCGGCATCAGCCTGGCGACCTTGTATGCCTACGTCAGTCGCAAAAATCTGCGCTCGCTGAAGGTCGAGGGTTCGCGCAGTCGACGTTATTGGGCCGCAGACATCGAACGCCTTAGCAAGAACAAAGTGGATGTCGGCGGCATGCCCGAACTGCAACGGATCGCTGCCAGCAGTTCGATTACCTTGCTGACTGACAAGGGGCTGTACTACCGCGGGCGAGACGTGGTGGACCTGGCACAACACTCCACCGTTGAAGAAGCCGCTGAGTTGATGTGGCAAAGCCCTGGAGTGTTTGAAAGTACACCATTGCCAAAACGGCCGAAAGGCGTCGGTGCATTGCTCAAGTCACTGGACGGCATGACGACTGCGCAAAAAGCGATTGTGTTGTTTCCGCTGATCGAGCACGAGAATCCGCGCGCCCATGATCTTTCACCTGAGGGCTACGCCCGTACAGGCGTCGATGTCGTGCGCTGGCTGGCAGCATTAGCGGTGGGCGCCAACAGTCCCGATGCACGCCCACTCCACCAATTCATAGCCGAATTTCTGGGTGTCGACAGTGCCTTCGCTGACCTGATACGTCGTGCTTTGATCCTCTGTATCGACCATGAATTAGATCCAACCACCTATACCGTCCGTGTTGCCGCGAACGTCGGCGTGACCCCTTACTACGCGGCGATCGTTGGACTGGCCGCCAGTCGCGGTCGACGCTTGAGCTACAGTCGCAGTGAGACCGTCACACGGCTGCTGGAAGAAATTTGCTTGGCCAAGGATCCAGCCGCGCCCATATTGCAGCGTTATCGCCAAGGCGAGTCGATTCCAGGGTTCGATACAAACCTGCATGCATTGACCGATCCTCGTGCGCAATGTCTGCTGGACGCAATGTCGACAGTGTTCTCCAGCGATGCCGAGTTCTTGAAGCTGCTCAAGGCGACGCAAGTGGCCCAGGAGCTGACCCAGCAACCACCCGCCTTTCTGTTGCTGTTGAGTTTTCTTGGCCGCAAACTGAATTTGAACAACCAGGAGGTGGCCCTTGGAGGCGTCGGGCGCGTCATCGGATGGCTGGCGCATGCCAACGAGCAGTATCAACAACAACCGTTGCTGAGGCCGAGAGCCAAATACGTTGGGCCTTTACCGGACTGAAGTACTTGTTTGTCATGCATAAATAAAAGCCCGCCCTGCTCACGCAAGGGCGGGCTTTTTAGTATTGGTCAGCGAATGCCTATGTTACGCAATGCCGCTGGCGTGAAATCCGAGCTCTTGGTTTTCACCCCAAACTGGTAGGCATTCTTGTTCGAGTTGATCATATAGTTGGCCAGGTAACGACCGGACGTCAAATCATAGGTCATCTCGGCAGCCGAGATGGTTACTCGAACATCGTAGAGCGCCAACAAATGGTTTTCGGAGACTCGCCACAGATCCCCACGACTGTCGTAATGATCCGCCTCGACGATACTCCAGGTATCCTCATCGATGAACAGATGCCGCTTTGAATAAACATGGCGCTCCCCCGGTTTGAGCGTAGCGACCACCTCCCACACCCGGTGCAACTCGTAGCGGGTTTTGTCCTGATTGAGGTGACCAGGGCGGATCAAATCTTCGACCGTGTTGGCCGGGTCTGCCAAGCGGTAACTGTTGTAGGGAATGTAGAGTTCTTTCTTGCCGACCAGTTTCCACTCATAGCGATCCGGGGAGCCATTGAACATGTCCAGTTGGTCATTGGTTCGCAGGTTGCCCGGACCAGGGCTGTCGTATGCCACCTGCGGTGCACGACGCACACGACGCTGACCGGAGTTGTACTGCCAGGCCATGCGCGGTTCTTTTACCTGATCAAGTGTCTCGTGGACCAGTAGCACCCCGCCTACGTCACGTGCTGGCGCAATGTTTTCAGACGTGAAGTAGTAAAGAATATTTTTCTGTGTTTGCGGATCGTAATCGCTCAGTTGTTCGCTGAAGGCCAATTTGTCGCGTTCAGTCTTCCAAGAGTAATCACCGGATGGCGTCGTCATGAAAGACGATGTGACACGTTCATAACTGTCGCCGCGATAACGAGTGATATGGTTCCAGATCAATTCCAGACCGTTCTTTGGAATGGGGAAGGCTAACGGACTGTTGTAATTTTCCAGACCATTGCCACCGGCAATGCTCTGAGTTTGAAGCGCGTTTTTCTTAATCTTCTCGTAGGTCGACTCAGGCCAATTGGCACTACGATGCGTGGTGTAGACCGGAATTTTGTAGGTATCCGGATAGCGCTTGAACATCGCCAATTGACCCGGAGTCAGGTTCGCCTGGTAACTAACGGCGTTTTTGCTATCAATGACAAACAACGGTTTTTCCGCCGCGAACGGATCCTGGCGAAAACCATCCACGACCTTGCCGGCGTCTTTGGGCAGCCCACCGGTCCAGGCCGGAATGGTCCCAGCGGTATTCCCAGCCTTTTCGGCACCTACAGGCGTGAGGGAAGTCCCTAGTTTAGCCGCCTCACTCGCATCCACCGCAGCCTGTAATTGACCCGAAGTCACTGACAGCCAGAGCAACAGCGGGCCCAGCGTTTTTATTGTTGTATTCATGCTTTGTTTCCTCAGAACGTCACACCAACGCTGGCACTCACAAAATCCCGATCCGTATTGGTGGTGTAATCACCGCCGAAGAAATCGGTATAACTGATGCTGGCGCTGTAGTTAGAGAGATAGGTGGCGTTGAGGCCGATACTGATGGCCTTGCTGCCTTCGGTGAAGGTCGGCCCATAACCGTCCACGTCATGGGAAAACGCCATGTTCGGACTCAAGTCCAGGCCACCCACCACACCGTTGTAGGTCAGGCCGGCGCGCAGGCGATATCCCCATGAGTCACGAGTAAAAAAGCCTTTATCGTTGCAGTACTCCGGTCTTCCGCTGAGTAACGCGCGGCAGACATCGATTCCGCCTGCACCGGTGTATTCGCCAGGACCGAACACACTGGCTCGACCGAACCGCGGCTTACCGTCCTGGCCTTCCGAGATATCGGATATATGGCTGTAACCGACTTCACCCAGCATGATCAGACGGCTTGCGCCCAAGATCTGGTCAACCGTCTGCGTCACGCTGAGTGTTGCCTGCGTGAATGGCTTGCGCGTATAGCCCTTGATCTCGTCCCCGGGAATTCCCGAGTTCGGAATCGCCGATGGCACCAGCGGTGCGAGACGCAATGTGGCATAGGTCAGGTCGTCGTAAGCCAGTGGCATATTCGGTCGATGGCTGATTTCACCTTCGACCGAAGCCCCGGCAACTGTGGTATTGAAACTCATTCCGTAGAGTCGGATGTCTTCGGGATAGCTGAGGAAATAAGTCGCATGGGCCGCCCCGAAGGACGGATTGGTAAACGGATTGACGGTGGTCATGGTCGAGTTACCCACCGGGGTTCGGCTGTGATAATTCAAACCGTAAAAACTAAACTCCGTATCGTTGAGTTCCGGTACCAACCAGCGCAAGGCGACACCAAACTGGCCGCTGTCACGGGCATCATCATCGGGCCCGCGTGGCAGATAAATGGTATTGCCATTGAGGCCACTGTTGTCGGAAGCGCCCGGCTTCATATCGGCGCCCTTCACTACGTAACGGTCATTACACCCTCTGGCGAGGATGTCTGAACTCGCGAAGAACGTACCGCAGTTATCAATGACGGTTTTCTGCCACTGCAACTGATAAAAGCCTTCAACACTCACGACATCGTTCAACGACTGCTGAACGTAGATCATGTTGACCGGAATCAAGCCCTCTTTAAGCTCCGAGCCAGGACGACGTAAGGCACTGGCGTCCAAAGGGTTGATGCTGTTGATCCCGCCACTGATAAAGGTGCTGCCGCCCCAGCTGACCACCTGCTTACCGACTCGCACCGATCCGGCTTGATCGGCCAGTTCATAGTTGTGATAAACGAATGCATCAAGCAGTTGCACACCGGAAGATTGCGCGCCCGCTTCTCGATGCTCGTCCTGGATGTCATACAGATGTTGGTGCCCATCCTTGAGCTCGAAGTCGTACCAGTATTTGCCCCGCAGGAACGCACCGGTATCACCACTTTTCAACTCAAGATCGTGTACACCTTTGAACACCTGGGAGAAGACTTCCCCCTTTCTAAAATTTAATCGACCATCGTCCGCTGTACGCGAATCGCCGCGCCCACCATTGGCGAAGCCTACAAAATCCTTGTCGGGATTGCGCAAAGCCCAACTGGTTCCGAATGTCAGCGAGGAATCCAGTTTTCCTTCAATCTCACCGATGTTGAAAGACACCGCATTGGCTGGCGATAGACAGAGCAATGCCAGTGCTCCCACCCAACCACGACCTCTACCCAAGCCGGCGTGTTTTATTGTGACTAGTCTCACTTCCCGTCCACCTTATTATTGTGTTTGTACGAGCAGAATGCGGAGGTCGTTTCCGCTCGCCCGTAGGCCTCCAAAGCGCCGGGGCGTTCGAAAGCCATAACCAAGCATATATATTGATTAATAAATCAACATATACAAACAGAAACAAGATTGAGACTAATCAATCAATATAGCGATGTAAATCTGTACACATTTCGTCAACGTTTGGCCGCCTTGGGTATCAGGGCATGCGCTTCAGCGAGGCACAGCGCCGCGAGACGCCTGGAAATCGAGCGCGCTCTGAATTTCTGAGTATCAGTTCAATTCAACGCAGAGTGGGAGGTGAGCAAGAGACCTGATCCGATCGGTAAGGCTGCGACAGGCCAATCGACTGAACCCGCGGGCTTATAAAATTAAACCGTCATACACGCCCTCGTAGACCTCGAGCCCAAAGCCTGGCATTGACGCGTCGGGGATGTGGGACCTTCACCAACGAAACTCTGCCACCTGTGTTGCGCGTGGCGACAATTGCCTACCGTCCACTAGGGGTTGACTGCTGCCGCTGTCCTACGCGTCAGGCTCAAATCGGCCAGAAGCAATGGGATGGCCTCCTCCTCACCTCGGCATCTTGAGTGCCAGACTGAAGCTGCGAACGCCAGCAAGGAATTGAAAGACAAAAAGTCTTCACCGGCAAAGAAATCAGCTGCGGCCCCGGCTCTTTCGAAATCTTCCGAAAAGAAAGGCAAGAAAAAAGACGGGGATGACTCACCCACACAGGTAACAAAACAGTTCAAGCGCATAGGCAAAAAATCATGGGTACAACTCCGGGCCACCATCCCTCACAGGGTCAATTGCCCGTAAATACCGGCTTGCGTTTTTCGAAAAAGGCGCGTGCACCTTCAGCCTGATCCTTGCTCGCCGCGCAGTGCAGGAAAGCCTTGCGCTCTTCACGCAGTCCTTCGTCCAGCGTCCTCTCGTCGGCGCCTACGATACAGCGCAGTACACCGTCCACGGCCAGCGGTGCCTTCTCCGCCAGTTCCTGCGCCAGCGCCATCGCTGCTGTCTTGAGTTCGGCGACTGGGTGAACGGAACGCACCAGCCCCATGCGCAAGGCCTCGTGACCGTCAATCCGGCGGGCACGCAGCACCATATCGAGCGCGTTGTCACGACCAATGCAGCGAGTCAGACGCACCGAACCGCCCCATGCCGGCACGGTTCCCAGATCCATCTCGGGCAGACCTATCTGAGTGCCAGTATCGGCGGCGAGACGGAAATGGCAGGCCAGGGGCAATTCGAGCCCGCCGCCCAGGCAGTAGCCGAACAGGGTGGCAACGGACGGCTTGCCCAGGGACTCGATGCGCGCCAGAACGCGTAGGCGCTGGTCAAGCACAGTGTCCCAACCACCGCGGGCTGGCACCTCGCGCATCGCCTCCTTGAGGTCCATGCCAACGGAGAAGTTGGCCTCACCTTCACCCGTGAAAAGCAGGGCACGTACACTTGAATCGGTGGCTGCCTCTTCAACCGCCGCCTCCAGAGCATCGATGTAGGCGAAGCTCATTCGGTTTATCGGTGCGTCATTGATGCTGATGGACATAACGGCGCCGTGACGCGTGATCAACAAGGTTTTTTCGTTGGACATGATGAGTGATTCCTTTTTGTAAGGGGCGCGTACGGCGATCGCAAAGTTATCGGCCGTCAAAAAAAGCGGAAATGTTTTCGTCGCAGCGAAGCGTGTCATGCCACTTCAGGGGGCTGATCCGGTTCCGGGAAAATATGACCGCCTTCCATGGCCCATGAAGCGGGAATGTCGACCACTGCCACGACCACAGCATTCGCATCGGCCCCGGTGACTGCCATGTAAACGTCGGTGATTGCGCGCAGGATGGCGTGGCGCGTCGCTTGTGGTCGTCCTGCACGTATCTGGCCGCGAATTATCGCGGGGGTCGCGACTTGGCCGGCGGTGAATGCGCTTCCCGCTTCAAGCTCCTTGAATAGCACGTGCACGTAGCTGGCCGGCGCGCCAGTCTCCTTGGTGTGAATGGATGTGATGGACTCGGCCAGCGATTGGCGTTGACGCTCGCTGAGCGTTCCTTTGACGGTCTGGCATTCATAGAGGGGCATGGAAAACTCCTTTGAAGACGTTATGGAACAGTCAGGTACACAGGGCTTACCGCTTCAGCCCTTCAACTTGGTGATCAGTTCGATCAGCTTGTTGGGCTTGAGGGGCCCCTTGTCGTAGGGCGGCAGCATCATCCTGGTGGCGGCAAAGAAGCCCTGACGATAGACAGGGCGCATTTTGGAAAAGGTCTGAAAGCCTTCGTAACTGTGGTAGTGGCCCATACCGCTGGCGCCGACGCCGCCGAAGGGCATGTCGTGCTGAGACACGTGCAGCAGCGCGGTGTTGATGCATACGCCGCCCGACATGATGTGGGTCACGTAGTAGTCCTGCAGGGCGCGATCCCTGGTGAAGGGATACAGCGCCAGTGGCCTGTCGTGCTTGTTGACATAACCGGCCACTTCTTCGCGAGTGGTATAGGTCTTGACCGGCAGCAGCGGGCCGAAGATCTCGCGCTGCATGATGACCATGTCGTCGCTGACGTTGAATATCAGGGTCAGCGGGAATTTGCGCAGGGTCTTGTCCGGCGTCTGGTCGGGGAAAAGATTGACCACCCGCGCGCCCTTGGCCACAGCGTCATCCAGCGTGGCCTGCATGCGGTCATAAGCGCGCTGGTCGATCATGGAGGTGTAATCGGCATGATTGATATCGGGGTAGCGCTCGGCTATTACCCGCTGGGCTTCGCGTTCGAAGTCCGCCTCGGAGCCGGCGGGAATGAAGACATAGTCGACGTTGGTGCAGATCTGGCCCGCATTGAAGGCCTTGCTCCACATGATGCGATCGACGGCCAGGGTCATCGGGAAATCCGGCGCGACTACGGCGGGTGACTTTCCGCCCAACTCCAGTGTCACCGGGGTCAGGTTGCGCGCAGCGTTCGCCATCACGGCACGGCCGGTCTGACCCGAACCCGTGAAGAACAGATGATCGAAGCGGATCGAGGAAAAAGCCGGGCCCACCGAGCCATTGACGCCGCTGTCTTCGAAGAACTGAAGCTGTTGCGGCGGGAAATACTTCGGTGTGATGGACATCAGAAGACGCGTCAGGTTGTTTGAGTTTTCCGACATCTTGACCATCGCCCGGTTGCCGGCGGCGAAGATGGCGCAGAGTGGCCCGAACGACAGCATCAGCGGAAAGTTCCAGGGTACGATCACGCCGACCACGCCCAGCGGCTGGGGAATGACACGGTTGCTGGAGGTGGGATAGACCATCAGATCGATGTGGCGCTTCTGTGGCTTCATCCATTTCTTCAGATGCTTGATGGTGGACTTGATATCTCCCAGCACGACGAAAAACTCGGCGAACAGCGTCTCGAAGGTGGAGCGGTTGCCGTAGTCCTGGTTGATCGCTTCGATCAGTGCTTTGCGGTTGTCTTTCAGCATCTGCGCCAACTTCTTGAGGTCTTCCACGCGCTGGGCATGGCTGCGCTCGGGCGTGGCAAGGTAAGCGGCGCGTTGCTGCTCGAAGCAGGATTGCATGGCGGGAGGAATGATGGGCTGGGCCAAATGTAGGGCACTCATGCTGAGGTCCTTGTGTAGTGATTGAGAAACGGCAACGGGTTTGGCCACGCTTGTCGCGCAGCCGCTCCCCTTTCATTGCAAAGGATTCAATGCAGCAGGTGTGGCACTCACAGGTCCTTGAAGTTTGGCGCCCGTTTTTCCAGGAAGGCCGCGGCCCCTTCTTTGAAGTCCGCTGCACCGGTCAACCGGGCGACTTCACCTAGCAGTGTTGCGAGCGCGGCCTCAGGGCCTTTTTCACGGGCCAGGCGCACTGACGCAAGCGCAGCGTTGATGCCGGACGGTGAGTTCTGCGCAATCAACCGTGCGAATTCGAAGGCGCGCGTCATCAGCTGGCTCTGCGGTACGACTTCTTGCACCAGTCCCATCCGGCAAGCGGTCTGAGCATCGAACTCCTCCGCCGTCAGGATGTAGCGAAGCGCATTTCCGAGACCGATTTTTGCCGGCAAGAACACAGTGGCACCACCGAACGGGAACAACCCGACTGCGACTTCGCGCTGAATGAACGTGACATCTTGCGCGGCGATAACAATGTCCGCCGCTGCCGCCAGCTCCACCCCCAGGTTCATGCACTTGCCTTGCACGGCGAGTATCAGCGGTTTGCTCCGACGGCGAACGGCCGGGTCAATCTCGAGCATATCCACCAGCGATGGATCGCCGATACGCAACTCTCCCCGCGCGGCGAGAGGCGCAGTGCTGACGATGTCCATGCCCGAGGTGAAGACCAGGCCGTTGGCATGCAATACCGCACAACGCAGGCCTGGATCGTCTTCGTAGATCGCCATGGCCTTGGCCAGGCCGATGAACATGTCGCGGTCGAAGGCATTCATCTTGCGCGGACGGTCCAGGCAGATCGACAGCACATTACCGTGGCGTGTGATAACGACTCGATCCTCAAGACGGTCGCCGGACGCGGCATGGGTTTCGCGTTTTTCGCGCTCGCGCAGTACCAGGATCCGCCGCAGGATTTTCCCTGCCGGGTTTTTCGGAATGGCGTCGATGAACTCGATGTCGCGCAGTTTCTTGTAGGGGGTTACACGCTGTGCGACGAAGTCGATCAGTTCGGCTTCGGTCACAGGTGAGCGCAGCACAACGAAGGCTTTGGGAACCTCACCGGATTCGGTATCAGGACTAGGCACGACGCCGGCATCCGCCACCGCGGGGTGCATCAACAACACACTTTCGAGTTCGACCGGGCTGATCTGGAAGCCTTTGAACTTGATGAACTCTTTGGCGCGGTCGATGATTCGCAGATTGCCGTGCTCATCGATCCGGCCTACATCTCCGGTTCGCAGCCAGCCCTGCGCATCGATCGTTTCGGCGGTTGCCGCCGGATTGTTGAAGTAGCCGAGCATCACGTTGGGACCGCGTATCAGCAGCTCGCCATCCGCACCTGGCGCCACGTCTTGGCTGCCGCCGATTTCCACGACCCGCACCTCAATGCCATGCATCACCCGGCCGACCGAACCTTCGGCTTCTTTCGGCATGCCTGGCTCGGAAACGGCTCCGGTGGTGGTGGATTCGGTAAGGCCCCAGCCGTTGAGCACCGGCACTTTCAATCGATCGGCGGCGCTCTTCAGCAGGTCGGCACTGATGGGTGAGGCACCGGAGATGGCCAAGCGCAGGCTCGACAGGTCGAAGTGATCGGCCAAAGGATGCTTGGCAAACTGCAAGACAACGGGCGCAACGACCGGAGCGACAGTGATCTTGTAGTCCTGAATCACGCGCAAAGTCACTTCCAGGTCGAGCGCGGGCAGCACGATCAAGCGCGCGCCCTGAGAAAGAGCCGAGCCTATGAAGCTGGTTTGTCCATAGATATGGAAGAACGGCAGCGCCGCCAGGATGGTATCGGACCTGCGGAAAACCTGGGCGGCGGTCACCTGCTCGGTCGCCGCAACGTAGTTGCGATTGCTGAGCATCACCGCCTTGGGGAAGCCGCTGGTGCCACTGGAGAACATCAGGGCCAACAGGTCTTTTTGCACATCACGGCAGCGCTCTTCGGCCAGAGGCTTGCCCACCAGCAACGAGGAAAACGGCGTGAGGCCCGCGGACTCACCCAGCACGAAAATGTCTTTCAACTGCAACGTGATCAAGGTGTCGCGTAGCCTTTCGAAGACTTGCGGGGTGACGATCACACGCGTGGCGCCAACCAGCTTGAGGAGTTCTCGCACGTCTTCTGGCGAGGACATGGGATTGAGTGTGGAGTACACGCCGCCGGCGAAGGCTATACCGTACAGAGCCACCGGAAACCAGATGCTGTTCGGCGCTATGATGGCGGTGACCTCACCCGGCTCCAGACCACGCTCTATCAGGTTGGCGGCAAGCACACGCACATGCCGGGACAGTTCGGCGTAGGTCAGTTGCTCACCGCTCAGCCCGTCGATCAGCGCCGGGTTGTCTGCGTAGTGTTGGATTCGCTCCAGCAATAGCCCGGCAAAGGAACCGGCTGGTACTTCCAAAGGCCTTTGCGACAGAAATGAATTCATGTATTTACCCCGCTCGTGGTATTGGTCATCGCGTGTTCCGAGGCACGTTGGTGTGCCTGACGGGTCATCGACTCGTGAACCACAGTACGAGCGGGGTCGTGAGCTCGACAAACGACATTGGTTTTACTTGGATGACAAAATGTCACGTGAAAAGAAGATCCTCATTCCTGCGGAGAGCGTGCGACAACTACCCGCGCTCAATGCTTTTGAAGCCGCTGCGCGGCTGGGTTCCTTTCAAGAGGCCGCGACGTTCCTGCACCTGACGCCTTCAGCAATCAGTCACCAGGTTCGAAGGCTGGAAGGCGTGTTGGGTGTGGCGCTGTTTGTTCGACGCAATCGGCAAATCGAATTGACCGAAAGCGGGCGCAAGCTGCAGCTTCACGTCAGCCGGGGGCTGGCCGAGATCTCTATCGGGCTTCAGGCGGTCAAACAAGCCAGTGACACCAGCCCTTTACGCATCAGTGTGGCGCCCAGTTTCGCGGCTACCTACCTGAGTGCGGGCATGGCGCAGTTCGAACGTGAGAACCCGGATATCACCGTGCATATGGAGTTTTCATCCAGAGTGGCCGATCTGGAAGCCCGCGAGCTGGACATCGCCATTCGCCATACCACGCAAACCCGATTCAACGTATTTTCCGAAAAACTGGCGGATGTATCCGGTGCGCCTGTCTGTGCACCGCAAATAGCGGCAAGACTCGTTGCCGGGGAACGTATCGAGAGTATCCCTCGCATTGCGCTAGCCCAGGCACCTGGTGTCTGGACGCTTTGGAATCAAGCCGCCGGACGCATGGATATCCCGCCACAGCGTGAGCTGCTTTTTGAAAGTCTGAGTGATGGCCTGCAGGCGGCCATTGACGGTCACGGATTGATGATGGCTCCGCTGGGGCTTATCGAAAAGCACCTGAAGAATGGCCAATTGGTCCTGCCTTTCAAGGAGAAGCTGGAGCGAGTGTCGGCTTACCGCTTGCTGTGTCTCAATGGCAATGAGATGTCTCCCAAAGTCTTGCGGCTGCGGCGCTGGCTAAAGGCTGTGATTCGCAATAGCGGCAATTTCGGCGACGGTCTCGACTTCGCCAGCCATCAGATCCCGCGCGAAGATCGATAACCTTTCATTCGAACAACTGACGGCGCCTGGCTCCCGGCGACATGGAAAACCAGCGCTGGCAAGCGCGATTGAACACGCTCTGTTCGCTATAGCCGAGCAGTCCGGCAACCTGGGACATCGGCATGTGCCGCTCTGCCAGATAGTGGTCGGCACGGTCACGCCGCAGGCTCTCGACTATTTCATCGAAGCTTCGCCCCTGCTCGGCCAGCCTTCGCTGCAACATACGCACGTGCATGCCCAGTTGCTCGGCAATCAATGGCAAACGGCAACGCTGTATCGGCATCATGCGCAATACCAGGCGCTCGACCTGACTGACAACATCCGACGTCGCTTGCAAGTCGAACTGCTGGAAATACTGCTCCAGTGCGCGATGCAAGTAAGGGGCCTGCTGTTCAATCCGCTGATTGAGTTGTTCGTCACGAAGTACCAGGGCGTTACAGGATTGACCGGTGCACACCACGGTTTTGAAGTAGCGCCGGTACCTTGCTTGAGCCACTGAGTGATTGGCGGAAAACAGAACGGCCTGGGCAACGAAGTTGTCGCCATACAGCAACTTCATGCCGTTATGCGCCACCCCCATTGCCAGCTCCACCATTTGCCGTCGCGGGGTCGGTCCGGTCAGGCGGATGTCGATCAACAAGCGCGGCGCCTGGTTCTCGCTCAGGTCCAGATCAAGCTGGATGCCCGGGCTGTGGTAACCGATAAAACGGATGATTTGCTCCAACGCCTCCCCTGCCGTTGCGCACGTTCGAGCGATGAGCGCAATCGGCCCCAAGACGTGCAAGTCCTGGTACTCGGCCATGCGCAGGCCAAAATCAGGGCAATCGAGCTCTCGTGCGGCAAACTCCAGCAGCCCGACCAGTGAACGCAACGGTACCCGTGCTTCCTCGTCCATCAGCACGTCCGGATGGATGCGGAAGCGCTCGAGCATGAGGTCAGCTTGCCCGCCGAGCTGGCTTGCCACCTCACGGAATCCGGTAAACGAGCTTGTTCTGATCAATGTAGTCATGTCGTCAAAGATCAAATAATTGGCATGAGAGGTCAATTATTTTCTAACGCCTTCAGCCAACAATCGGTCCCAGGTAACTTTGTTGCTTCCTGGTGAAGCAGCCCCTGTTCGCTCGCTCGGGATCATTGTGTGATGGAATTCGACTACGTAATCATTGGTGCCGGTTCAGCCGGCTGTGTCCTGGCCAACCGCTTGAGTGCAAATCCCGATATCACGGTATGTTTGCTGGAGGCCGGTCCGGAAGACCGCTCGCCATTGATCCATGCCCCGGTGGGCGTTGCGGCGATCCTGCCCAGCCGACACGTCAATTGGGCATTTCACACAGTACCGCAGCCCGGCTTGAACGGACGTCGCGGCTACCAGCCACGCGGCAAGGTACTGGGCGGAAGCAGTTCGATCAACGGCATGGTGTATATCCGTGGCCACCACAGTGACTTCGACGATTGGCAGGCGCTGGGCAATCCCGGCTGGTCGTTCGCCGATGTACTGCCGTACTTTCGCAAGAGTGAAATGAGCCACCGCGGCGCATGCGACTACCACGGGGCGCAAGGCGAACTCTATGTCGGCAGGAATCCGATGCATCCCGTCACGCAAGCTTTCATCGAGGCGGGGCAGATGGCCGGACACCGCCACAATCCCGACTTCAATGGCGTCGACCAGGAGGGCGTTGGCCAGTTCGATGTGACAATCCGCAACGGTCGGCGCTGGAGCACGGCCACCGCGTTCCTCAAACCGGTTCGACACCTGCGCAAGAACCTCACGGTGCTGACTTCGGCCGCTGCCGAACGCATTGTGCTCGAAGGCAAAAAAGCCGTCGGTGTCGAGCTGCGCCTCAAGGGCAATCGTCAGACCATAAAAGCACGCCGGGAAGTCCTGCTGAGTGCCGGTTGTTTCGGCAGCCCACAATTGCTGATGCTCTCGGGGATTGGCCCGCAAGAGGAACTCAAACCCCAAGGCATCACAGTGCAGCACGAACTGCCCGGTGTCGGGCAAAACCTGCAGGACCATCCGGATGTCGTGCTCAGCTACAGGAGCCAGGATACGTCATTGATGGGTGTCTCACTGCGCGGCAGTGTGAAGATGGGCAAGGCATTGATCGACTATGCCCGTCATCGGCGCGGCCCTTTTGTGAGCAACTTCGCCGAAGGTGGTGGCTTCCTGAAAACCGATGCCACACTTGCACGCCCGGATATCCAGCTGCATTCGGTGATCGCGATGATCGACGACCACAACCGCAAGCTGCACTGGGGTCACGGCTTCAGTTGCCACGTCTGCGTGCTACGGCCCAAGAGCATCGGCAGCGTCGGTTTGCAATCAAACGACCCGAGCGCCCCACCGCGCATCGACCCGAACATTCTCGGGCATGACGAAGATGTCGAGACCCTGCTCACGGGCTACCGCATGACCCGGAACATCATTCAACAAGCGCCGATGGCGCGTTATGGCTTGAAGGATATGTTCAGCGCGGGCTTGTACGGCGATGAACAGCTGATCGAACTGTTGCGCCAGCGTACCGACACCATTTATCACCCGGTCGGTACCTGCAAGATGGGCAACGACGAGCATGCAGTGGTGGACAGCCAATTGCGCGTGCATGGCATCGAGGGGCTGCGGGTGGTGGATGCCTCGATCATGCCGACGCTGGTGGGCGGCAACACCAACGCCGCTTCAATCATGATCGCCGAACGCGCGGCGGACTGGGTGTCCGCGAGCAGGTGATCCTGCCGATGAATCGACCTTCGGCGCTGCTGCTGGAGGTCAGCGGTTTCGGTACACACGTTCCGAACAGTGCGGCAGTGGTTTGAGTTGATTTGCTCCTGATCAGCCAAGGTAAGTCGGTCAACCACGCGATTGGGCAGATCATCCATGAGCGCCTGCTTCACCCTGTTCTTCGGCATGTTCACTACCCTGCTGGCAATCATCAATCCTTTGGAAGCCATCCCGGTATTCCTGGGTCTGTTGCAAGACAAGGATGCTCTACGATGAAACCACCTATTTGAATGCCTTGAGGAAGCGTGGTTCATCGCTCCTGAAGAACCTCGATTTTGGTTGACTGACTTCCTCAGGGCGTGAAGCTGCTTTTCACGAGGGGTAGCTAACGGCCAATAGTTGACGGTGGCTGGAGCGATGGCAAATGTGCACCTATGCTTGGGTCTGCTGGAAGAACTGATCGAGCATTCCGTGCTGCTCCGTCACCTGTGCGCAATATCCGTCAAAGGTCATCCGGGCGTATCAGTTTCAGCACGCCTTCGATGATCCTGGAACCAGGTTTGTAGTTTGCCTGACTTTCGAAAATCCTTTGCGCAATGCCCTTCCTCAGTTTGAGTAGTCAATGCTTCAAACTTCCCCTGGGAGAAAACCATGGCGCACATTCTCAAACCAATCGCCGTATTAACGTCCTTTTTTACCCTGATGCTGCCGGTGCTGACCTCGACGCAGGCGGCTACCGACATTCCACCCGCCGTCAAGACGCCGGATCGTATCGAGACCCGAATCGGCGTGCTGGAATTCAAGGATGGCGCTCCAAGCGCCAAAACCGCTCAGAATGTTTATGACACACTGGCGTTCACACGCGGTGTCGATGCATTTGTGAACAGTTTTTCGGGCGCCTCGGCCTATGCGATTCGCGAGGGCTTCCACAGCATTGGCGCTGAAGACAACTCGGTGGTCATCTTCTCCGAGTTGATGGACTCCAACTCGCTCTTTCTCACAGCCAACGCCGATACTATCTACACGGTGGCAACGCTCGACTTGACGAAAGGGCCGTTGGTGGTTGAAGTGCCACCGAAGGCTCTCGGCACGCTTAATGACATGTGGTTTGGCTGGATCATCGACATCGGCGCACCCGGGCCTGATCGGGGTGAAGGCGGTAAATACCTGATTCTGCCGCCGGACTACGAGGGTCCTGTTCCTGATGGCGGTTACTTTATTGGCCGCTCGAAAACCAACCATGTGCTCTACGCCGTTCGCGCCTTTATGGAGAGCAACGACCCGAAACCTGCTGTTGATCTCATCAAGGACAAGCTGAAGATCTACCCCTACACACCGGGTGGCTACGGCACCAGCATTGCCACGGCACTCGACGGCAAAGTCCGGTTGGAGCCCATCCCCCCGATACCGCCCACGAAGTTCATCGAGGGCAGTGGCAAATCCTTCAACACCATCCCGCCTAACGATTTTTCTTACTTCGAGATGCTCGACAAGCTCGTACAGCTGGAACCCGCCACCTCGTTCAGCCCGGAACTCATGGGCGAATTGGCGGCCATTGGTATCGTGAAGGGCAAACCCTTTGCTCCGGACGAGCGGATGAAGAAGATCCTCAGCGACGCGGCAGCCGTGGGCAACGCCGCTGGACGAGCGCTGAACTGGCGTGCCGCCGAGTATCCCGGCTGGGCCTATTACCCGAACTCGATGTGGGCCAACATGCTGTGGCAAGGCGGCTTCAATTTTGAAACACCGCCGCCGTTGATTACCAAGGAAGGCCTGTTCAAGGCATTACCGCCGACTGGCGCGCGTACGCTTGATTCGCGCACGGCCTTCTACTACGGCTACACAATGGATTCGCCGGGCATGATCATGCGGCTGCCCAACGTTGGCTCGCAGTACCTCATGGGTTTCTCTGACGCCGACAAGAATCCCTTCGATGGCGCAAAGACCTACAAGGTGACCCTGCCACCAAAGATCCCTGCCGCGAAATTCTGGTCCTTCACCGTCTACGATAACCAGACGCGCTCCATGCTCCAGACACCACAGCGCTACCCGCGTGCCGGCAGTCAAACCTACCCTTCACCGGCGGCCGTCGAAAACGCGGATGGTTCCATGACCATCTACTTCGGGCCTTCCAAACCAGCGGACGCCAAAGCCGGCAACTGGATACAAACCATGCCCGACAAGGGCTGGTTCATGCTCCTGCGCCTCTACAGCCCCCTTGAGTCGTTCTTCACGAAAGAGTGGCGCCCGAGCGAGGTCGAACTGGTTCGGTGAGACCAGGTCACGGTCAGCACAACCTCCCGGGCAGTGCTGACCGCGGTGTTGGCTTCTGCCGAAAGGAGGGAGCATTTTATGGCTACAACGACCGTCACCCCACAGTTGATCGGCGACGATGTGGTGTTTGTCGGTGCTTCTGCGGTTCGCAACGCGCCACCCTCTGCTGGCGAGCACCCATTGGTGGTGCTCTCCCATGGATTCAGAGGCAATTGGAACAATCAGAACTGGTTGGCGAGTGCATTGGCCCATAAGAGTTACATTGTCGCAGCGGTCAACCACCCCGGCACCACGACCCATGATCGCAGCCCGCAAGCGGCGGCGCAGCTATGGCAGCGGCCCATTGACCTGCATCGGGCCATTGAGGCGGTCACCACTCAACCTGAAAAATTTGGCGTGGTCGCAAAGCGTCAAATTGCTGTAGTGGGCCATTCACTCGGCGGCTGGACCGCAATGGCGATCGCCGGTGCTCGTTTCGACCCGGCCCTGTTTGCCCGTGATTGCAAACTCCATCCGCAGTTATCCAGTTGCACCAATTATCAAAAGATCGACCCTGAGAGTACTCCGGCATTAAAGGCTGGTCTGGCCGGCGATTTGCGCGATCAACGCGTCACCGCTGTGGTTTCTTTGGACCTGGGACTCTCGCGCGGGATGACCGACGAGAGCCTTGCGGCACTGCCGGTGCCGGTGCTGGTTATCGCTGCCGGCGCACCATCGGTGGAACTGCCTGCTCAGTTGGAGTCCGCCAACCTGGCCACACGCCTGCCCCAAGCGTCCAGCCGCTATGTCGAGATCAGTGACGCCAGCCATTTCAGCTTCTTGCCGATTTGCAAACCAGGTGCAGTGGCATTGCTCGAAGAGGACACTCCTGGCGATGGCATCATTTGCGGGGATGGCGACAATGCTCGCCCGCGCGAGGTAATCCAACAGCAGGTTACGTCACTGATCAGCGAGTTTTTGACGCAGTCCGCGAACAACAAAGTGGAGCTCTAGGATTGCTGGCACTCGGCAACTCAGCAGACCTGAAATTTGCGTAGGAGCGCGATTTTTGTGTCGAATCCAGCCACCTATTACAATCAAAAACGTTTTTACACAGCCAAAAGCAGCCGTTCGAAAAGTCTCTGGATCCGACAGTTTTTCACACCACTGCCAGGTTTTTCACTTGTGGAGAGGAAAGGTCGCATGCCGGATTCAGGGGTATGTTTCAAAGTCCGAAGGGGCTGAGCCACCACACGTCCCCATGGCGGTAGTCAATTCTTCACCACTGGTTTGGGCGCCATCATAGCGCCCAGTGAAAGTGTCCAGAATCATTAGGCCAGTTCAGAATGCCTCCCCAAAACTACCGACATTCCGGTATTTAAGCGCAGGCCTGAATACATTCTCCCCGGGGAGTCGGTTACGGCTTGATCACGATCCCTTGACCCGTAGGTAACTCCAGTACGTCCAAGCCGAACTCAGCAAGCAGCGGGTCTTCAGCTTCCTTCTGTGCGCGGTAGCACCACCAGCCATAATCATCCAGCACCAGAACACTACCGGGCACCATGCGAGGGACGATTCTCTTGAGTGCTTCCACTTCGGCAGGCGCTTGATTCAAATCGATGTGGGCAAATGCAATCTGCTCCGGGAATCCTTGCTCAAATGACTCCGGCACGTAGCCCTTGATTACCTTGACGAAAGGGTACTCGGAAAAACGCTCCTTGACCTTCATGTACAACTCCGAACTGTGCTCAGGCATTGCGTGGTTAACTTCAGTGCCCGTGTGCTCAAACGCGTCGTACAGGTAGTACTGCTTGCCGGTTGATGCGAGGTCAATCTTGTCTGCAATCACATTGGCAGTGTTGCCTTTGTATGCACCGACCTCGACGAAGTCTCCTGGCAGGCGTCGGGCCAGTTTTGCGAAGTGGCACAAGATGTACGTCCGCCAGATAATCGTCATTTCCACATTAGAAGTTGCATTACGCCTCATGATTTCCATAAAGCTCTCGTCAGTCATGAAACTGAGATTCCGATTCCAGCAAATTACATTATCAGAGCAATAAAAACTGTCCGGCGTGGCGATACTTTGACGTATGCCTTCAACGCTGTGCTTGAATAAGGCCGGGTTAATTATGTTGAAGTTATCACCATTCACAATCATTATTATCGCCCCAAAATCATAATCAATATAATCCAAGTTCTATCGCTTCAAAAAATTACTGCAGCAAACGCTCGAATTTCTTCTTCGTCTCGCAGGCTCTTGCTTGCAACAGCCAATAAGTCAAATGATGCGGGCCGTGTGACAGAAACCATCATCCAGAATCCTGCGGTGATTTATCAGCGACGAATTCTGTCGCGCGCTCGCCCCTCCTTTCCGTCAATCATCCTCATCGCACGCTCCCTTCTGCAATGTGTAGTATTCAATTGCCAGTATCATAAAGGTATTTTGTGCCCGGATGGGTACCTGGATTTCAGCCCCATGGCCGAATGACCGGGAGAGGGTGGAGGTGATTCTCTGGAAGCTCCGTACAGGAGCTCCCTGGCGCGATGTTCCCCGTGAGTTTTGCCCTTGAAGACTGCCTATGATCGCTTCAACCGTTGGGCAGCCAAGGGGCTTTGGACGGATTTTTTTGAGTTGCGAGGCGAAATTGATTCGCAGTGGGCATTCGCCGATGGAAGTTACGTCCGCGCTCATCAGCATGCGAGTGGAGCTCGCGCGCAACTTCAAAGCCATGGTCTGCTTGACCTGTAGACTCGGACGGCTCAACCCTCAGTGTATGGCACGTGAGGTTGACGCTTTTAATCATTGTTTTTCAGCAGGACTGTTCCACATCAGCACGGCCAGAATAGCTGCCGCGATGATGCTGGGCGCAAATAAAGCGATACTGACACCAAGCGGCGGATAAATACCGTAAATCATGGCCGCAGCTGCAAGCATTCCGCACAACAAGCCGACCATCAACCTGGCCTTGCTTCTGAATCTGGGTCGCGACCACAGTAGTCCAAAGTAGATGCGCCACCCCGAATAAACCCCTAGCCAACCGAACACTACCGTTGGGAGTATCAGCCAAGCCGAGAAGTCGCCTTCTGAATAAGTCGCGATTGAAAACATCAGCCCCATAATACCGAACAATGCAGCAAATGCTGTCGGCGGAACCATTACAAACAACGCCATTGTTGTGAGTAAAACTCTACGTTTTGTGAGAGGAGTCATTGACCAATTCCTGTTGGCTGTATAACCGAAAGAATAGTCACGGTATTCGATTGCTGCCCCTCGTCAGAGGCAGCAATCGGCCCGAAAACGGTCATTCAATACCTACAGGTTCAGAGGCGACCAAGTAGATATCCGGACCAGACTCGCTCACCCTGCAGCCCTGCCATACTGTTCAACATGACCAGTGCAACTTTCCGCTTCTACGAGGAGCTCAACGATTTCCTGCCGGCCGAACGGCGGCGGCAACCCTTCACCTGCCAGTGCGCGCAAGGGGCGACGGTCAAGCACATGATCGAAGCGCTCGGCGTGCCGCACACCGAGGTCGAACTGGTGCTGCTCAACGGCGAGTCGGTGGGCCTGGAGCGGGTGATCCTCGACAGTGACCGGCTGGCGGTGTACCCCAAGTTCGAAACGCTGGACATCAGCCCGCTGCTGAAGGTTCGCGCGCATCCTTTACGGGTGCTGCGTTTCGTCGCGGATGCGCACCTTGGCGGGCTGGCCAGCCTGCTGCGCATGAGCGGCTTCGACACCCTCTACGACAATGGCTTCGAGGATGGCGAGATCGCCGAGATCGCTGCACAGCAAGGACGCATCGTGCTGACCCGCGACCGCGAACTGCTCAAGCGGCGAATCATCAGCCACGGCTGTTATGTGCATGCCCTGAAACCGTCGTTGCAACTACGCGAATTGTACGAGCGCCTCGACCTGGCGCGCAGTGCGCGGCCATTCAGCCTGTGCCTGCATTGCAACCTGCCGCTGCACGAGATCAGCCTGGAACTGGCCCGGACGCAGGTGCCGCCACGCATTGGCGCCCTCTATTCGCATTTCCTGCGCTGCGACGCCTGCCAACGGGTTTACTGGGAAGGTTCGCACTGGCGCGGTATGTGTGCATTGCTGGCACCGCTGCTGAACCGATAGCCGCCAGCCCTTGGCGGGCAAAAAAACAACAAAATTGCCATGTGCTCCCTTCGTTCCTTCTTGCGTCGCACTGTTCATTGCCCGTTTTCGTACGTCTGGAGTTTTCCCAATGCCCTCGCCTCATTCCTTGCCCGCTGCGCTGTTGGGCCTGGCCCTTGTTTGTCCGGCCATGACCGAGGCTCAGGGCCTGGAGCTGGGACAAGTACTGATCGGCGCCGAGGACCAGAGCGACGAAGACCAGGGGATCGAGGACGCCAAGGCCCGGCTGGCCCAGGTGCCCGGTGGCACCAACGTGGTCGACATGCGCCGTCCGTTGCAGGGCCGCGTGGCCAGCAATCAGGATGTACTGGCTTACCAGCCGGGGATATATGCCCAGTCGGCGGGCAACGAAGGGGTGAAGATCTCGATCCGCGGATCGGGCATCAACCGTGCACCGGGCGCCCATGCCTCGGGGCTGTACGCCATGCTCGACGGTCTGCCGCTGACCGGCCCCGGCGGCACGCCCTATGAACTGCTGGAACCGCTGTGGCTCGACCATGTGGAAGTACTGCGCGGCGCCAACGGTTTCGACCGGGGTGCCCTGGCCTTGGGCGGGGCCATCGATTACGTCAGCCATACCGGCTACGACGCGCCGAAGTTGCAGGTACGCTACGCAACGGGCAGTCACGGTTATCAGCAGCGCCAGGTCAGTTCCGGGCAGGTGCTCGGCACCTTCGATTACTACGTGGCCATGACCGACGCCAACGCCGACGGCTACCAGGACCACACGGCCAGCGAGAGCCAGGGGGTCATCGCCAACTTCGGTTATCGCTTGAACCCCAACCTGGAAACACGCTTCTACCTGCGCCACCGCCAGACCGACAACGACCTCGCGGGACGCGTGACCAAACACTCCATCGAGCACGACCCACGGGCGGCCAACCCGGCCTACGTGGCGCGGGACGACCGTCGCGACGAGCCGGGCAGCACCTTTATCGGCAACAAGACCACCTTCTACATCGATGACGATTCGAGCATCCAGACCGGCCTTGTCTACCACGACTATCCCATGGACCTGAGCGAGGGGCCCAACCGCCTGAAGGTGGCGTACACCGATGTCAGCGGCACGTTCGACTACAAGCGTCGCGACACGCTCTGGGGTCTGCAAAGCCAAAGTACCTTGGGCCTGCGAGTGACCAAACACCTGCCCAATGCCGGTGCCAGCGAGTTCGTGCGCATCCCCACCGGCAACACCGCCGGTTACGCACCGGGCACGCTGATTCGCAACTTCACCTACCAGGGCTCGGACACGGTCCTGCATGTGGGCAATGACCTGGAAATCGCCGACGACCTGTGGCTGACCACCGGCCTCGCCGCGATCTACACCCGCCGTGAAAGCGATGTCACCTACCCGCTGGAAGGTGGCAAGACCAGCCTGCACGACTGGGACTACGCTCCGCGCGTGGGCCTGCGCTACCAACTGACACCGGACCTGCAACTGTTCGGCAATCTCAGCCGCTCGGTCGAGGCACCGCACCCGTGGTCGCTGATCTATAGCTCGAACATCCGATTCCCCAAGGGCAGCGGCGTCGCCACGGGCGCCCAGCGCGAACCGGTCACGCTGCAAAACCAGACCGCCACCACCCTGGAAATCGGCGGGCGCGGTGACAGCACGCTGGGGCAGTGGAGCCTGGCCTGGTACTACGCCCAGGTGCGCCACGAACTGCTGTCGGTGCTGCCGGACGCCAATGCCACCACGCCCTACGAGCTCAATGCCAGCCCCACCGTGCACCAGGGCGTGGAAGCCAGCCTGCTGAGCCCCCTTTGGTCGCCGGAGGATGGCGGCCAATTGAGTCTGCGCCAGAGCTATACCTTCAGTGACTTCCACTACCGCGACGATGAACGCTTCGGCGACAACCGCCTGCCGGGCCTGCCGATGCACTATTACCAGGGCGAACTGCGCTACGACTGGCCACAAGGCTTTTTCGCCGCAGCCAACACGCAATGGGTGTCCAAAGCGGCGGTCGACTACGCCAACAGCTACTACGCCGATCCGTACGCCATATTCGGCGCCACACTGGGCTACAACGCCCCCAAGGGCGACTGGCAGACCTGGCTGGACCTGCGCAACCTGACCGACAAGCACTATGCCGCCACGGTCACGCCGGGTTACGACGACAAAGGGCTGGACGCGGCACGCTCCACCCCCGGCGAGGGCATGGCGATGTACGTCGGGGTGTCGTGGAGCCTGCTCTGAGATGAACCTCTACACGAACCTTGTAGGAGCTGCCGCAGGCTGCGATCTTTTGGCTTATAACGGGCCCAAATCAAGATCAAAAGATCGCAGCCTGCGGCAGCTCCTACAAGGGATCTATGGCAGATGTAAAAAAACGGCGCCCTGGGGCGCCGTTTTGCATTTTCACATCCCAGTGTGGGCATCGCCTTCATGGTGGTCGCGACCGCAGTGCTGTGGATCGGTTGTGCACGGTTGCTGGTCAGCGGACGCGGGATGCGCACCCTGTCGATGGGACTGATGACCGGCTGGACGCCGGATGTGTCGATGCAATCCGTCATCTGGGTCGGCTTCATCCAGGGCACCAGTCTGGGCATGCTGTTCGTGCCAATGACCACGGTGCCTTCGCGACCCTGCCCGCCTCCTTGCGCGCCGAAGGCACCGGGCTCTACAGTCTGTCGCGCAATGTCGGCTCCAGTGTCGGGATCTCCATCGTCACCGTGCTGCTGACCCAGAACATCCAGGCCAACCACGAGCAGATCGGCGCCTACGTCACACCCTTCAACCGGGCCTTCGACGCAGGGTCGATCAAGGACTACCTGGAAAGGCCCCGAAAGCCTTGGCCAATGAGGAACCGACACCGGTCATGGAGTAACCCGAGGGGCGCAAAGCAGCACCTATAGGGCCGCTTTGCGGCGCTCAGCCTTCACTCCGGCCACAAATCGATCGGGAAGTACTTCTGCGATATCTGCGTGTACTTGCCTGAATCATGCAATTGCGTCAGCGCCAGATCGATTCGCGTCTTGAGCTCGGTATCACTTTTGCGCAGGCCCGCCCCTACGCCCAGTCCATAGAGCAAGGGGTCCATCTTGACGCTGCCGGTGCCTTTCTCCTCGAACGTCGCCCCGTCAGCGGACTTCAGGAATTCGATGTCGCCAAGCTTGTCGAGGAACATGATGTCGATCCGGCCAGCCAGCAGGTCGGCATTGCAGTCGTCCTGCGTGTTGTAGATACGGATAGTCGAGGTGTTCCCGTAAGCGGAACGGATGAACTCGGCGTTGGTGGTCGAGCCCTGCACACCGATGGACTTGCCCGCCAGACCTTCTGGCGTGAGTGTCAGGTCGACGTTCTTCGCGGCGACAAAGATCCCCGTCGTTTCGTAGTATGGCCGCGAGAAGGCAATGACTTTCTGGCGTTCCGGACTGATCCCCATCGAGTTGAAGAGTACGTCGAACTTGTTGGAGAGCAGTGCGGGAATGATGCCGTCCCATGCCACTTCCCTGATCTCGCACTGGGCTTTCATTTGCTCGCAGAGCGCCCGGATCAGATCCGGCTCGAAGCCGGTGAATTGCCCGGTAGGTGTCTTGACCAGAAATGGCGGATACGGCTCGGCGGCCACCCCGAAACGCAGCGTTTCCTGTGCTGCACTGGCGAGCGTCGAAAAGGAACACAGCGTCATGCCGATTGAGGCCAGCAACGTCAGATTGCGGAATATTCGTTTCATGGTCGATCCTTTTTTTATCAGGAGGATAGTGACAAATAAACGGTCCAATTACGCGCAGCGACTTTCATCTCAACCTTGTTCATACCCCGGGAGCAGGCAATGGCAGCCAGCCCTGGATGGCTTGCCAGTCCCGCTCCAGGGCCGCAAAACGTGAGAGTGAAAACGTCGTCAGGTCCGCGAAACTGCACGTGCCGTCGACGACGAGATCGCGAATGGCATGACCGCTGGCCGGCGAGAGTCCGAAACCGACACCGGACAGTGTCGCAACGGTGACGTTATCCAGCCCCGCAGGACGATCGATGACAGGACGACCGTCCGGTGTGTTTTCGATGAACCCGGCCCAACTGCGAATCACGCGTTTATGCGCCACCTTGGGAAAGAGTTCGGCCAGTCGCCTGGCGATATTGCATTGCAGGGGCGTCGACTGCGGGCGAGTGCCGTGCAGATCGGCGAGCTCGACCCATTCGTGGGGGCCACCACCGTACGCCAGGTTGCCGCGCAGGGTTTGCCGGCCATACAGACCATTACCGTCCACACCGCCGACCTCAAGTAACGGCAGCGGCTCGGTGACGATCATCTCGGCACGCGCGGTCACCAGCGGAATATCGACGTCCAGTTGCGCCGCCAAGGCTCCGGTGTGCGGCCCCGCGGCAATCACCAGGTGGTCGCAGGTGATCAGGCCTTGTGCCGTGCGCACGCCCGTCACGCGCTCGCCGTGGCGTTCGATGGCAACGACGGGCGAGTGTTCGTTTATCCGGCCGCCGAGATTCTGCAGCGCCCACGCGTAAGCCTGCAGGGTACGGTGCGGGTTGGCGTGGCCGCCGAAATGGTAGTAATAGCCGGCCAACACGTTGTCACCGGCAAAGGGGACCAGCTCACGCACCTGTCGAGGGTCCAGCCGATCGGTACGCAAGCCGTACCAGGCGGCTTCGCCCACGACTTTTTCATCGAGCGCAATCTGCTGTTCGGTGAGGTCGATACTGATGCGGTCCGCACGATACTCGGTCGGATAGCCGAGCAGCTCATCGAGCATCGGCCAGAGCCGCTGTTCTTCGACAAACAGCGGACTGTGGTGATGCGAACAACCGCCGCCGTTACGTCCCGAGGCGCCCCAGCCAATCATGCCGGCTTCCAGGACCAACACATCGGCGCCATCGCGTGCCAGCCACCAGGCGGCACTCAATCCGGTCACACCGCCCCCGATGATCACCACGCTCGCACTGTTGGAGGACTTCTTGACTGTTTGCATGATGTCAGACCTCGTTAGACGTCGGAATGGAGTCAGGGCCCGCGTCTTGCGGGTGCCTGGCCGTGGTCTGTTGCCCGGTGCACAGCCAGAACGGCATCCACTGCGACGGCATGTCGAACCATGCATCCCAGCGACTGCGCATCTGCGGCGATTCCTCGATCTGGCCTGCCTGTTGCAGCGACAGTGGGCGGACCGGCGGACGAAACGAAGCCAGTGCAATGGCGTCAACACTCACGCCGGCGCCGATACCGAGCAGGCAAGCGACCTGCTCGCGGCAACGGCGGCCCTGGCACGGCCCCATGCAGGCACGTGTCAGACGCTTGGTCACATCCGGGTTGAGCGAACTGTTCTGCATCGTGCTGGCCAAGGCGGCATCGGCGGGTGCCCAGCCCAGGTATCGCGGCGGCTGTTGCGCCAGGATTTCGCTGGCCGTCACCTCCTCGCACTGGCAAACAAAGGGTTGGTTCTGCCCATGGATCGTGGACGCGAGCACCCACGCCGTGCGATAGGCGGCGATGTCGAAAACAGGCTCGTCAGGCACAACCGCCTCGTCGTGTCGGGCGATATCGATACCCAGTGCGGCAAGCGCCGTGTGTGCGGCGACTTGCCCTTCGTGTCGGGCAATACGCTCGTCGAGGCTTTTCGATGCCCAGACACCGGCGCAGTCGCCAGCTACCAGAACGAACGGCAACGAAGTGCGCTGTGCGCCGTCCGTGTCAGGAACATGGCCGCCGCGACTGGCTTGAAATGAAGCGCTGCACCCTGCTGCTTCGACCAGTTCGATCGATGGAATGGCCGCCACGCCCAGCAGTACCGTGTCGCATTCGATCTCTTGCACCGCCTCGCGCAGGTGGCGGCCCTGCGCGTCGACAGCGACAGCGGTAATCCGCCTGACACCGGATGCATCGCCGAGCGCCTCGCGCACGACATGCCCGGTCAAGACCCGGGCGCCCTGTTCGATCAGCAGGCCGAGCAGCGTTGCATCGCCGCTCACCTGCCCGGCCTGTTCAATGATTGCAGCAATCTGCACACCCCTGCCGAGCAGCGCATGGGCCGTCGCCAGCGCTTGTGTATCGCTGCCGACCAGCACGGCGCGCTTGCATTCCAGCGCCTGGTAAACCGTCGCCAGCCGATGAGCCGCGCTGACGCCCATGACGCCGGGGTGATGCCAACCGTCAAACGCGAGCCCCATGTCACGCCTTCCGGCGGCGACGATCACCTGCTTGAAACCCAGCAGGCAGGTGTTTTGCTCATCGGCCAGACCGGCGACGGCGCCCTCGATCCACGCTGTGGTGGGTTGTTGGGGAAACAGCCCCCAGACGGCCGTGCCCAGCCGCACATCGACACCGGCTTCAAGCGCCTCGGCAATCTCCGGGCGGGCGTCAAGGAGGGTCTGCAGCACACTGTTGCGATTGGCGACCGCAGCGCCCATTCTTGCGCCGAAATGCAGCGGCACCTCCTCGCCCATGGTTTCCAGGGGCACCGGATTTTCGTCCACCAGCGTGACGCGCAGGCCATGGCCGGCCGCGGTCAGGGCGGCAGCCAGCCCGGCGGGACCGGCGCCTACAATCAGAATGTCGGTCTGGTCGTTGATCGGCGGCGCCTTGCCTGCCACCGACGCGGGATCGTAGTAGGTGTTGGGTGCGAGAGGTTTTGTCACCGTGATGCCCTCCAAAGGCAGGCGCGTGGATATCGACTAGAACAGTGAAGATGGCGGCTTGACGTCACCCTCGGCGAACCGCGACAGACGCAGCTGGCGCATGTCCAGCCCCGGATCGCCCGAGTCGATCCAGTTCGCCAGGGTTTTGCCCACGATGGGCCCCATGGCAAAGCCGTGGCCGCAGAAGCCGGTGGCGACGGCGAGGCCGCGCGGCGACGTCTGCGCGTCGATGACCGGAATGCCGTCCGGCAGGACATCGATGCCGCCCGCCCAGCGGTCAACGATCTGCGTATTGATCTGCCCGGGGAACGCGGCCTTGAGCGCCCCCATGGCCGCTGCCAATCCTTTGTCGTTGGGCTTGATCAGCGGATTGCGCTGGTGAATCCCGGCGCCTGAGCGCGATGCTTGCGACCACGGCATGCGCTGGTGCAGGTCCGTCAGGCAGGCCCCATTGAGATTGAACCGGAAAGACTTACGGTGCGCCCACAGCGAAGGCGCATACCAATGCAGTGCGCGCAGATGGCCAAGCGTCATGTCGACGTCGACATGGGCGTCGTCCGCAATGTTGAAGCTGCCATCGATCCGTTGCCGAAACCCCACGCCGTTGGCAATCGTGGAAATGCCGCTCAGCGCAGGTCCCGGCGTGGTCCGCGCCACCGTCCCCCGGACCAGCTGCTGCGGCAGCGAGATACCCAGCAGTTTAAGCAGGCGGTATGAGGTGACACCGGCGGCGCACACCACGGTGTTCGCCTTCACGTAACCCCGTTCGGTTTCAACGCCCACGACCTGACCCGCGGCCACGTCGATACCTTTGGCACCGCACTGTTCGACGATGCACGCCCCCAGTTCCAGGGCGCGCCTGGCGAAGGCGCGAGCCACCAGCGTGGGCTCCGCCTGGCCATCGCTGGCCGTGAACAAACCACCCATTTGCGGCACGGCGTAACCCGGCAGTTTCTTTGTCACCTCACGCGCCGACAGCATGACGGTATCGACCGAAAAGCTGCGGGCGACCGTCAGCCAGGATTCGTAGCCGTCTCGTTCGGCCTCATTGCCCGCGACAAACAGACAGCCATCGTTGCGCCATCCCAGGTCGGCCTGGAGTTCGTGCTCCAGCGAGCGCCAGATGTTGATGCTGGCTTGCATCAGCGGCACTTCGGCCTCGTCACGGGATTGCTGGCGGACAAAGCCCCAGGCGCGGGACGATTGCTGACCCGCCAGGGTGCTTTTTTCCAGGACAATGACCCTGGCGCCCGCTTTGCTAAGGTAATACGCACACGCACAACCCATCAGGCCGCCGCCGATGATCGCCACGTCGACTTCACGGGGCAGGCGCTCGTGGCTGGATGCCGACACAGTGGCAAATACCGCTTCAGGTGAGTTCATAAGGGGGCCATCACATTGAGAATGACGCGTAGCGCGGCGTCGATGTTTCGGCTAAGAATGTGCCCCGATCATTCGAATGAACAGCGATGTATCTGCATTAATCCCATGTGAGGAACGCATAGAAACATGAGCCGCCAACTGCCATCGATCGAGCTATTGCAGGCATTTCTCACGGTTGCGAAAACGGGCAACTTTGGCAAGGCAGGTGAGCAGCTCAACCTCAGCCAAAGCGCGGTCAGCAGGCAGGTCGCGCAACTGGAGACGCGCCTGGACACCCGCCTGTTCGAGCGGCACACGCGCAAAATCGTGCTCACCGCCGAAGGCAGCGCGCTGGTGCCGGTTGCCGAGCAGGTCATTGGATTGCTCTCGGATGCGTCGCACATGCTCGCAACGGTGGGCAGAAGTGTCAGCCTGCGCGCCCATCCCACCATGGCGGCACGCTGGTTGATTCCGCGGCTGACCGCGTTTTATCAATTGCACCCCGAAGTGACCGTCAGCGTCGACACGGTGTATCACCGTTTTCCCGACTTTGCGTTTGAATCGATCGACGCCATGATCGCCTACGGAACAGCCACATGGCCCGACTTCGAAGTGTTGGAGCTCTGGGAGGAAGAACTGATTCCGGTGTGCTCACCGGCATTGCTCGCCGGGACGACCCCGCAAGCGGTACTCAAGAGTGCGCGGCTGGTGGACTCGAGCATGGATCGTCTGGACTGGCGTCGCTGGGAAGAGTACTACCCTGGTTCAACCGGGGGCGACAACGCTCACCTGACGTTCGATACGCTTGAGTCCGCCATCGTCGCCGTGAAATGCGGCCAGGGCATCGCGCTCGTGGACGCCGTGCTCACCCGCGATGAATTGCTCACCGGGCAACTGACACGCGTGCACGACGGTCGCATCGTTACCGGCGGTCGATACACCTTGGTCTACCCCAAGCGAGTGAAGCATTCGAGCGGCTTTTGCGAGTTCCTCGACTGGCTGCAGCAAGTCGCGGTCGACATGGGTTAGAAGCCTTCATTGCATTGAAAGTTATCACGGTCAATGCAACAACCGGGACCCGCCCGGTGTTGCAAGACACCCGCAAAGACCTGGATTCAAACCTCGAAGTCTGTGGACAGCGCCAACGCTTTCCATTCAGTCAGTTCTGCCTCCACCAAGCGGTTTTTCGCCTCGATGCGTGCAACAGTGTCGCTGCCCAGCGCCAGGCGTTGTGGCGGTTTCGAGGCGTTGACCAGCGCGAGCATCGCTTCGGCAAACTTCACCGGATCGCCAGGCTGCGCATGGTTGGCGCCTTCGGCAAACTGGCGCATCTTGCCGACGGTTTCCTCGTAGTCCGGCAGTTCCAGGGCGGTCTTGATCAGCGACTGCTCGTCCAGGAAGTCGGTGCGGAAGAACCCGGGTTCGACAACCGTCGCATGGATGCCCAGAGGCGCCAGCTCCTGATGCAGCGCTTCGGTAATGCCCTCCACCGCAAACTTGGTGGAACCGTAGACGCCCCAGCCCATGTAGGCCTGATAGCCGCCGATCGACGAGATATTGATCACATGACCACAACGCTGGCGACGCATGTGCGGCAGTACCGCGCGGGTGACGTTGAGCACGCCGAACACGTTGGTGGCGAACAGGCGCTGCGTTTCGCTGGCACTGGTCTCTTCCACCGCGCCCAGCACGCCGAAACCGGCATTGTTGATCAGCACATCAATGCGCCCGAAACGCTTGATGCCTTCGGCAACCGCCTGATGCGCCTCTTCCTCGCGGGTGACGTCCAGCCGCACGGCCAAAAGGTTCGGGTGATCGCCCAGGCGATCGGTGATGTCTTGTGGTTTGCGGGCGGTGGCAATGACCGCGTCGCCGGCACGCAGGGCGTGTTCTGCGATGAGGGTGCCAAAACCACGGGAAGCGCCAGTAATGAACCAGGTACGCATTTCAACTCCTCCTGTCAGCGACCCGAGCGTTGTTGCCGGGCCTTCTCGATGAGTTGATGCCACTTTAAGGCTGTGCTACTGATGTGATAATCCCAGCAATTTTGCATGACTTTGTGAAAGGCACTCACAAATGAAATCCCCCTCCACCGCCGACCTGTCGATCTTCCTGTGCATCGCCCGGCACCTGAACTTCAGCCGGGCAGCGGTCGAACTGGGTCTGACGCCCTCGGCACTCAGTCACTCATTGCGAGCTCTGGAGAATCGCCTGGGCGTACGCCTGTTCAATCGCACAACACGCAGCGTGGCGTTGACTGACGCCGGAGAACGACTTTTCGTACGGCTCAAACCGGTCTTCCGAGACATCGATGATGCCTTGGAAGACCTTAATAGCTTTCGCGACAAGCCCTCAGGGAACCTGCGCATAACAGCAGGCCGACAGGCGTGTGAGTTGGTGCTCTTGCCGATTGTCAGCCAATTCCTCAAGGAGTATCCGGATATCCGCCTTGAGATCGTCGAAAGCGACGCGTTGGTCGACGTGGTGGCTGGCGGTTTTGATGCGGGGGTACGTTTCGGCAGCCGTCTGGAAGCCGACATGGTCTCGCGGCCTATCGGGCCGAACATGCGCTCGGTGGTCGTGGGCTCGCCGGCATTCTTCGAGCGAAATGCCGCCCCCCGAAAACCCGAGGACTTGCATGGCATCCCGTGCATCCGCCATCGCTTCCCCAGCGGCTCGATGTACCGCTGGGAATTCGAACGCGGCGCGATCACCCAGGAAATCGACGTCAGCGGCCCGCTCACGCTCGGCGATGTCAGCCTGATGATCGGCCCGGCGTTGCAAGGTGTGGGTCTGGCCTACGTGTTCGAGGACATGGTCACCGCGTACCTGGCCGATGGCCGCTTGATCCAGGTACTGGCCGATTGGTGCCCCTTTTACCCGGGCCTGCACCTGTATTACCCCAGCCGCCGTCATGTGCCCGCAGCGCTCAAGGCCTTCATCGACTTTGCCCGTACGGATCAACACGCAACCGCCCGCGACGACTAAGCTTTTGTAACGTCACCTCGTCCCTCAAGGAGCTATCCATGAGCGCCGCCGCCCTGTCCGAACTCGATGCCGCCCTGCCCGGCCTGACCCGCAAGATTCGCGTGCTCGATGCCCTGTCCTGGCCGGATGGCGTCGAGGAAGACTTCCTGGCCAAATGGCGCGGCGGACGGGCCGAGTTACCCAGGGTCGAGTTGCAACCCTGCGACCACAGCGCCGACATCGCCGCCCTGGAAAGCTTTATCAGCCATTGCGATGTGGGGCATCCGGCCGGAAATTTCCTCGCCATGACCGCCCGTAGCTATGCCACGGCCGGACACATGCTGGGGGCCATCGGCACTCCCGCCTTTACCCAATATTCGTCAGCGCTGTACCGCCGTCCGGACTTCTACTACACGCGCTTGCAACTGAGCATGCTCGACGCGGCCCGGTTCTTCCTCAAGACCACCGATGCCCTGCTGGGCGGTGCGCGAATTCCACCCTGCCCGGCCGAGATCCCGGCCAAGGCGTTCGCCGCCTGGATTCAACCGGAACTGGACCGCTTCTTCGGCGTCGGACAGATCACGGTCGTGCTCGATCCGAACCTGGCCGCCAAGGCCATCGCCGGATCGAGCCGCATTCGCCTGCGGGCCAGCGCGCTGTTCTCGGAGCTGGACAAGCATCAGCTGTTGCAACACGAGGCCTTCGTGCATGTCGCCACCGCACAGAACGGTGCGCGCCAACCCAACCTGACAAGCCTGGGCCTGGGGGCGCCCCGCACGACCCAGACCCAGGAAGGCATTGCCACCCTGGCCGAACTGTTCACCGGCAGCATGGACATCAACCGCCTGCGTCGCCTGGCCCTGCGCGTGCTCGCCGTCCAGCAGGCGCTGGAGGGTGCCGACTTCATCCAGGTGTTCGAAGGTTTTCTGGCGGCCGGACAGTCAGAAGAGGAATCCTTCCGCTCGACCCAACGGGTGTTCCGCGGCGCCGACCTGCGGGGCGGTTCGGCGTTCACCAAGGACGCCGCTTACCTGACCGGGCTGCTCGGCGTCCACACCTTGCTGCGCATTGCAATCCGCGATAACCGGCCGGAACTGGTGGGGCATCTGTTTGCCGGGCGACTCAGCCTGGCCGACACCGTGCGCCTGGCGCCACTGTTCGAGTCCGGTTGGCTCAAGAGGCCGGTCTATCTTCCCGCCTGGGCCAGCGACCTGCGCCTGCTGGCCGCCAACCTGGCCTTCTCGGCGTTCATCGCCCGGATCAAGCTGGATGTGCTGGACCTGAAGGTGTTCATGGCATTCGCCGAAGAACACGAAAGTGATGCCAGTGCCCAGTGATCGAGGCGCAATTTTACGGGCAGCCTTGACTCTTCGAATCAACTGCTACCATTAGGAAGCGGTGCCAAAGCCGGGCTCTGTGGCTTGCAAAGACGGCTTTGACTGCCAGAGGTTGACCCACTCATTTCAAGCCTGCCTGACCCCATGGGGGTTGCAATGCACAATCCATTACTTTACGCGTTGTCGGCCTTTCTGCTCTTGAGCGGATCGCCCTGCCTGGCACTGGGTACGGATGGAACCGCTACCGCACCGGCCCCGGCGCCCGCCGCCGCTGCACCGGCAAGCGCAGCCACTACAGCGCCCGCCGCCCCGGTGGCCAAGGATCCGGTGTTTACCCAGGAACAGCTGGATCAGATGCTGGCGCCCATTGCGCTTTACCCGGACCCCCTGTTTGCACAGGTGCTGATGGCCACCACCTATCCCGGGGAAGTCGGCGAGGCAGTCAACTGGTCCAAAGCCCACCCGGACGCCAAGGGTGACGATGCGGTCAAACAGGTGGCGAACCAGCCCTGGGATCCGAGCGTGCAGGCACTGGTCGCCTTCCCGCAGGTTCTGGCAATGCTGGGACAGGATCCCGTCTGGGTCCAGCGCCTGGGGGATGCCTTCCTGGCGCAGCCCGACGATGTCATGGAAAGCGCGCAACGCTTGCGTCGCCAGGCCCAGGCAGCCGGCAATCTGCAGAGCAACCAGTATCAGAACGTGACGATCCAGAATGTCGCGGCGCCAGCGCCAGAGACCACGACTGCGGCACCGGCTCCAGCCCCTGAAGCGGCCCCGGCCGGCAACTCCACCATCATCATCCAGCCTGCCGATCCGCAGGTGGTGTACGTCCCCACCTATAACCCCACAACCACCTACGGCACCTGGGCCTACCCGGCGTCACCGCCCGTGTACTACCCACCGCCACCGGCCTATTACCCTGGTCAGGCCCTGATGGCCGGGCTCGCGTTCGGTGCCGGTGTAGCGATCATTGGATCGTTGTGGGGTGAATGTGACTGGGGCAATAACGACGTCGACATCGACGTCAATCGCTACAACAACATCAACGCCAACAACCGGATCACCAACAACAAATGGCAGCACAATCCGGTGCATCGCAATGGCGTGCCCTATCGAGACAATGCGAGCCGCGCACAGTACGGCCGACAACTGAACGGCTCCAATCAGCGGCAAGCCTATCGCGGAGAGAATACCCAGCGCGCCCAAGCCCGTGAAAATGCCCGCACCTCAATGGACAAGCACGGTATCGAACGACCAGCCACCAGCAACCGCGAAGCCCGTGATCAAACGCGCAAACTCCAGTCCGGAACCGCAGGCGGCGATCGGCTGCAGGCCGGTGCGGACAGACCCAAGGCCGTTGACAGAAGCCAGGGCACGGCCAGAAACACCCGGGACAATCAACAGCCCAGGAGGGAGACCCAGCAGGCCAGGAACCAGAGTGCCCAGACGAATCAGCGCAGAGAAGGCTCCGCTCAGACGCGGCAAGCGACGAGTAAACGCCCCGCCGCCAGTGCCGGTAGTGCCCGCAACAATGCGTTCGCCGGCGCACGCTCGCCGTCACAGGCCAACGTCCAGGCCAATCGTGGCCGGGCCAGCCAGGCATCCGCCCAACGCCCCAGTGCCTCGCGATCGGGCGGTCACCAGGTCAACCGGCCGTCCAATCCACCAGCGCGTCAAAGGGGGGGCCGTCGTTGAAAAACCATCCTCGATTGAAGGGACTCACGGGTTTGCTCCCTCATGTCCTGGTTATAGCCGCCGGGTTGTCGTGGTCGTGCATGGCGACGGCACAGCAGGCCTTTCCAACGCCAGAAAAGGCAGCAGAAGCCTTTGTCGAAGCACTGGGTACCGAACACTCCGACCAAGCACGCCTGACCGAACTGCTGGGCAGCGACTGGCACAGCTACATCCCCCGCGAAGGCGTGCAGCGCGAAGATGTGGATGCGTTCTTGCAGCAATACCGCGAGCAACACCACATTGAAAACACCAGCGACCGCAAGGCCATCCTGGCGGTTGGCAGTGAGAACTGGACGCTGCCCATCCCCATGACCAAGGCCGCGGACGGTTGGCGTTTCGACATGAAGGCCGGCAGTACCGAGATCCGTGCCCGTCAAATCGGCCGCAATGAACTTGCCGCGGTGCAATCGGTACTGGCCTATCACGACGCCCAGATGGACTATGCGTCGGTGGATCGTGACGATGATGGCGCACTCGAGTATGCGCAGAAAATCTTCAGCACCCCCGGCAAGCACGACGGACTCTATTGGGCCGAAGACGACAGCGGCCAGATCAGCCCGTTGGGGCCTTCGTTCGGCAAAGCCATTGCCGACGAAGAATGGCACGGCTACCGCTTCCGCATCCTTCATGGCCAGGGTCCTTCGGCACCGGGTGGCGCCTACAGCTACCTGATCGGCGACAAGATGAGCCGCGGCTTTGCGCTCATCGCCTGGCCGGCGAAGTACGACGACACCGGCGTGATGAGTTTCATGATCAGCCATGAAGGCCAGGTGTTCGAGAAAGACCTGGGGCCCGAGAGTGAAAAACTGGCGCTGGCGATGAAGCGCTTTGATCCGGATGACAGCTGGAAAGAGGTGCCTGAAGATCAGGAGTAGCAGGCATGACCTGCTACAAGCCTGCAGAACGGTTGAAAGCCGTTATCTGATCGACAGGACGAACCGGTCTTCGTCCCCCGTGTTGTCGTTGCAGGAGGGTTGCTCAAGCTTGAATCCGCACCGATCCAGTACCTTTCTGGAGCCGGCGTTTTCCTTGAAGGCATACGCAACCAGTTGCACAAGCCCCCAGCGCATCCGCGCCTCCTGGATCAGGTGCCTCAGCGCCAGTGTCGCCAGCCCTTGGCCGCTTGCGCACTCAGCAATCCGATAGCCGACTTCAGCGGAACGGGTCGATGAGTCGATGCTTTTCAGATTGGCTCGACCGACGATCCTCTGGCTGCAATCCTCGATGACAAAGGGGTGCCAGGCACCAATGGCGAAATCGGACAAATAGCTTTCGATATGATCGGCGACACCCTGCAACGAGTAAAAAGCAGGGGCGCGCGCATCGATATGGGATTCGAACCATTCACGGTTCTGGGTTTCGAACGCCAGCAACGCTTGAGCGTCAGTCACTTTCAACTCGCGTACGCTAAATGATTCCATTCATCACCTCTCCTGTGCCTTTTGCCGAATTGGCTCGAGTCTATCCCATACCTGAACAACCTGGCCGGGCCGAGACTTGCCCTTTTCAGGCCCGAGCGGCTTGCACTACACATATGGAAAAACGTATATTCGAATAACCATATGTATCGAGCCACGCCAATGCTCAATCCTGCCGCCGTATTCAAATGCCTGTCCGACGAAACCCGCGCCCGGGCCACCTTGCTCATCACGCGTGAAGGCGAGTTATGCGTGTGTGAACTGGTCTGCGCCCTGGACGACAGTCAGCCCAAAATTTCCCGCCATCTTGCCCAGCTTCGAGGTTGCGGCCTGCTTCTCGACCGCCGCCAGGGGCAGTGGGTGTATTACCGGCTCAACCCTGATCTGCCCGGGTGGGTTCGCGACGTTCTCGAGACAACCTTGCTGGCAAACGCCGACTGGCTTGCGAACGACAGCACCCGCCTTGCCGCGATGGGCGACCGTCCGCTCAACACTTCCGCCTGCTGCTGACCCTCCATTCATCGAGACTTCGCATGCTTACTGCGTTTAGCATTTTCCTGCTCACCATGGTGTTGGTCATCTGGCAACCCAAAGGCCTGGGCGTCGGCTGGAGCGCCTCCCTGGGCGCCATCCTGGCCCTGCTGGCAGGTGTCGTGACACTGAACGATATTCCACTGGTGTGGGCCATTGTCTGGAACGCCACCGCGACCTTCATTTCGCTGATCATCATCAGTCTGCTGCTCGATGAGGCCGGGTTTTTCCAGTGGGCGGCCTTGCATGTGGCGCGCTGGGCCAAGGGCGACGGACGGCGCCTGTTCGTATTCACGATACTGCTGGGGGCCGGTGTATCCGCCCTGTTTGCCAACGACGGTGCAGCCCTGATCCTGACCCCCATCGTTGTTTCAATACTGCTCGCACTGCGTTTTTCGCCAGCCTCTACCCTGGCGTTCGTCATGGCGGCCGGCTTTATCGCCGACACGGCGAGCCTGCCCCTGGTGGTGTCCAACCTCGTCAATATCGTTTCGGCCGACTACTTCGACCTGGGCTTCAGCGAGTACGCCGCCATCATGGTGCCGGTCAACTTCGTTGCCGTGGCGACCACCCTCGTGGTGCTGTACCGGTTTTTCCGCCGCGACATCCCCAGGCACTACGCTCTCGATGACGTGATGGATCCGCGACGCGCCGTGCGTGATCCCCTGACTTTCCGCGTCGGCTGGATGGTCCTGGCTCTGTTGCTGATCGGGCTGTTTGCGCTGGAACCCTTGGGCATTCCGGTCAGCGTAATCGCAGCGGTCTGTGCCGCGATGCTGTTCGCCGTGGCGGCGCGTGGGCATGTGATTTCAACGCGACGGGTGCTGCGCGAGGCGCCCTGGCAAGTCGTGATTTTTTCGCTGGGCATGTACCTGGTGGTGTACGGGCTGAAAAACGCCGGGCTGACCACCTACATGACCATGGCCCTGAACCGCATGGCCGAATTCGGCATCTGGGGCGCCGCGCTGGGCACTGGCCTGCTCACGGCCTTGCTGTCATCGGGCATGAACAACATGCCGACGGTGCTGGTCGGTGCCCTGTCGATCCAGGCCAGCGACGCCACCGGTGTGGTGCGTGAGGCCATGATCTACGCCAATGTCATCGGCTCTGACCTGGGCCCCAAGATCACCCCCATCGGCAGCCTGGCCACCTTGCTCTGGCTGCATGTCCTGGAGCGCAAGGGCATCCGCATTACCTGGGGTTACTACTTCAAGGTCGGCGTGGTCCTGACGCTGCCGATTCTGTTCATCACCTTGTCTGCCCTGGCCCTGCGCCTGAGCGTCTAGCCCTGTGCGACTGCAAAGAGGAGTCACCATGCGCGTTCTGTTTATGTGTACCGCCAATAGCTGTCGCAGCATCCTGTCCGAAGCGATGTTCAACCATCTCGCCCCCGAAGGTTTTGAGGCGGTCAGCGCCGGTAGCTTCCCCAAGGGCCAGGTGCTGCCCCGCAGCCTGAGCACGTTGCAAGAGGCCGGTATCGCCATCGACGGTTTGAGCAGCAAAGGCAATGAAGCTTTCGAAGCCAACCCGCCGGACATCGTCATTACGGTCTGCGACAAGGCCGCCGGCGAGGCGTGCCCCGTATACTTCGGGCCGGCACTGAAAGCTCATTGGGGCCTGGAAGACCCATCGGACATACAGGGCGATGAAGCGACGGTATCGGCGGCGTTCCACTCAACCCTGGCGCGCATCGAAACGCGCTGCCGGGCATTGCTCGACCTGCCTTTTGCACAACTTGACCGCGATGCGCTGAAGCGGGAACTCGACCGCATCGGCACGCTTTGACCGGAGCCCCCATGACCCATCCCCTGCCCAATCTCGACACATCGCTGACCCAGCCCATTACCCATGGACGCGACGACCGGCACAAGCCGCGCATCCTGTTGCTATACGGCTCGACTCGTGCGCGCTCGTTCAGTCGCCTGCTGGTCGAGGAAGCAGCCCGGTTGCTCGAACACTTCGGCGCCGAGACACGGATCTTCAACCCATCAGGCCTGCCGCTACCGGACGACGCGCCCTCTGATCACCCGAAAGTCCAGGAACTGCTCGAACTGATGCTATGGTCCGAAGGCCAGGTCTGGTGCTCGCCAGAGCGCCACGGTTCCATGTCCGCAGTGTTCAAGGCGCAAATCGACTGGGTGCCTTTGGCGCTGGGGGCCGTTCGCCCGACCCAGGGGAAAACCCTCGCGGTCATGCAGGTCTGCGGCGGCTCCCAGTCCTTCAATGTGGTGAATCAGCTTCGTGTGCTGGGGCGCTGGATGCGCATGTTCACCATCCCCAATCAATCCTCCGTGCCAAAGGCTTTTCTGGAGTTTGACGACGCCAACCGCATGAAACCCTCGTCGCTGTACGACAGGGTGGTGGACGTCATGGAGGAACTGGTGAAATTTACCCTGCTGCTACGGGATCGCCCCGATCTGGTTGACCGCTACTCGGAACGCAAAGAATCCGCAGAAGAACTGAGTCAGCGCGTGAATCAGCGAGCGATCTGACCGTAGAAATGTTCCCCCAGTCCCGATAGCCGAAAAAAAGTCGCAACCCCCACGACGCTTCGGGGCTTGCGACTCTTCGCCGATACGTCCCTCAAGCTCCCGGGACGTTTTCTACGGTATGCCTGCCGTGTTCATTGCCGAACGTGCAGGCTAGTTCTCTACCTCAACCGTGTCGAAATCCGGTTCGTCCGGGGCATCCGGGGCGTCCGCCACATCTTCTCTGGCGTCCTTCGCCACGGCTTTGGCGGCCTCTCTGGCTGCCTTCGCCTCGGCTTTGGCTGCGTCCCTCGCGGCATCCGCGGTAGCCCGGGCAGCATCCCTGGCGGCATCTGCGTCGGCCTTGGCGGCATCCCTCGCTGCATCTGCAGCGGCACGGGCAGCGTCTCTGGCTGCGTCTGCATCTTCGTCCGCTACGCCAGCAGCTTTTGCGGCATCACGGGCGGCATCTGCCTCAGCCCTGGCGGCGTCACGGGCGGCATCGGCAGTGGCTTTTGCCGCATCACGGGCTGCATCCGCAGTCGCTCTGGCAGCGTCCCGGGCTGCATTGGCATCAGCCTTGGCGGCATCCCGGGCTGCATCGGCGGCATCGTTGTCAGCATCGTGATCAGCGTCGTCAGCGTCGTTGTCATGGGCATTGCCCGGGCCTCTGTTCCCGGCCACACCACCATGGTCAGCGTCGCCGCGTCCCGGGCCTCCATGACCGTCACCGTCATGGCCTGCAGCGCCATGATCGCCACCCTCTGCGCCATGGCCGCCGGCACCGTGACCGCCACCGCCATCACCACCGTGGCCACCACCTCCAGAGCCGCCACCGCCACCGTGACCACCACCGCCTCCACCGTTGCCACCATCCTTGGCGTACACGCTGGAGAAGCTACCGATGTAATCGGGCACCAGGACAGTCGATGCCGACAGGACTGCGCCGATGGCCAGAGCCAATAAACATTTCTTGAGCAGCATGATGCACCTCCGCATGGAGTTGCGTCGTCACCTCCGTATCGAACGCAACGTCCAGTGAGTTCCCGGCCGCCCATTGGAACGACCGGCCAACCGGCACGGCCATAAATCTGCAGCATTACGAGCCACTGCGGTATCCGCACGATCCCTCAGAGCCAGTTGGCATCGTCACGCGGGAAACATTCCCACATTTTTTTGGATAAGTGCATTCAGCCCGAGTTCAAAAAAACAGAATCAGGACTGACGCATGGGTTGGCAAGAACTTCAACCTGGCCCATTGGAGCACCATCACGCCCCGAACTGATATGATTTTTTTCAGTTATCTTGCATATGGAATTTTATTGTGTCATTTATAGCCTCGCCGATCACAGGACTGATCCACCACGCCAACCCGGATGGCGGGCACCCGTTTCCCCCAAATGCCCTCCAAGGAGTCAACAATATGAACAAGACAGAACTTCTAGGTGCTCTGGCGCTGTGCGCTTTCAGCTTCCTGGCACATGCCGACGAAGACAGCCTGCGTATCGGTATCGAAGCCGCCTACCCGCCCTTCTCCTTCAAGACGCCTGAAGGCAACGTCAGCGGGTTCGACTACGACATCGGCAATGCCTTGTGCGAAGAAATGAAGGTCAAGTGCGAGTGGGTCATTCAGGAGTTCGACGGCATGATCCCGTCGCTCAAAGTGCGCAAGATCGATGCCGTGCTGTCGTCGATGTCAATCACGGAAGACCGGATGAAGTCCGTGGACTTCAGCAAAAAGTACTACCACACGCCGGGCAAGTTCGCGATGAAGGCCGGCAACCTGATCAATGACCCTTTGGTGGACCTCAAGGGCAAGAAAGTCGGCGTGCAACGCTCCTCGACTTACGACCGTTTTGCCACCGAGCAACTGGAAAAAGCCGGCGTCGTTGTGGTGCGCTATGGCTCACAGAATGAAGCCTTCCTCGATCTCGCCTCGGGTCGCCTGGACGCCACCCTCGCCGACATCGTCAACACCGATGAGAGCTTCATCAAGACACCCGCCGGCCAGGGCTTCGCACTCACAGGGCCCGACATCAACGACCCGAAGTATTTCGGCCGGGGCGCCGGGATCGCCGTGCGCAAAGGCGACAGTGCCAACGTTGCGCGCCTGAGTGCCGCGATTGACGCCATTCGCGCCAATGGCAAGTACCAGCAAGTGATGGCCAGGTACTTCGCGTTCGATATCTACGGCGAGTAAGCCTTACCCCTGACCCCAGCCCCACTGACCCAGCCCCGACGCCGGCCCTGCGCAGGCGTCTGTCGGGACGTGTCTTGCGCGCCTCGCGGCGCTCGCTTGAGGAACATCATCATGCTTCACGGCTACGGATCGAGCATTCTCGATGGCGCCTGGCTGACCATAAACCTGGCCTTGACCTCCATGTCCCTGGCGATTGCCCTGGGCCTGATCGGCGCGGCCTTTCGCTTGTCACCGCTCAAATGGCTGGCCATGCTCGGGGAAAGCTACACCACCCTGATTCGCGGTATTCCAGACCTGGTGCTGATTCTGCTGATCTTCTACGGCGGCCAGGATCTGGTGAACCGCATCGCCCTGGCGCTCGGTTATAACCGCTATATCGACATCAACCCCTTTATCGCCGGCGTCTGCACCATGGGCTTCATTTTTGGCGCCTACCTCTCGGAGACCTTTCGCGGCGCCTTCATGGCGATTTCCAAGGGTCAGACCGAGGCCGGCGTGGCCTATGGCATGGGCGGTGCGCAGGTGTTCTGGCGAATTCTGGTCCCGCAGATGATTCGTTTCGCCATCCCCGGGTTCACCAACAATTGGCTGGTGCTGACCAAATCCACCGCACTGATCTCGGTGATCGGCTTGCAGGACATGATGTTCAAAGCCAAGAACGCAGCGGATGCCACACACGAGCCATTTACGTTTTTCCTCGCGGTGGCGGCGCTGTATCTGATGCTCACCAGCCTGTCCTTGCTGGTGCTGCGCTATCTGGAAAAACACTACTCGGTCGGCATCAAAGCCGCCGAGTTGTGAGGGGAGCCGCCCATGATTCTCGACTACAACCTGATCTGGGAAAACCTGCCGCTGTACTTCAATGGCGCCTTGTTGACCCTCAAAGTCCTGCTCATTTCCCTGGCCCTGGGTCTGGTCCTGGCGATTCCACTGGCACTGATGCGGGTGTCGCGATCGCCGCTGATCAACTTCCCGGCCTGGCTCTATACCTACGTGATTCGCGGCACGCCGATGCTGGTGCAATTGTTCCTGATCTATTACGGCCTGGCGCAGTTCGAAGCGGTGCGCCAAAGCGTGCTCTGGCCTTACCTCTCCAGCGCCACCTTTTGCGCCTGCCTGGCCTTCGCGATCAACACCAGTGCCTATAGCGCAGAGTTGCTGGCCGGCAGTTTGAAATCCACCAACCATGGCGAGATCGAAGCCGCCAGGGCCATGGGCATGTCACGCCTGACCCTGTATCGCCGCATTCTCATGCCGTCGGCCTTGCGCCGGGCATTGCCGCAATACAGCAACGAAGTGCTGATGATGCTGCAAACCACCAGCCTGGCCTCCATCGTCACTCTCGTCGATATCACCGGGGCCGCGCGTACAGTCAGCTCACGGTTCTATCTACCGTTCGAGGCTTTCATTACCGCCGGCCTCATCTACCTCGCCCTGACCTTCATCCTGGTGCGCCTGTTCAAGCTGGCCGAGCGCCGCTGGCTGGCGTATCTGGCACCGCGCAAGCACTAAGGAGCTGCTATGGAGCACATTCAATACCTGTTGCCGTGGAGTGCCTCGGGCACCGAACGAACGCTGTCGCTGTTCCGTTTCGGCAGCGGACCACGCAAGGCCTACATCCAGGCGTCATTGCATGCCGACGAATTGCCGGGGATGCGCGTTGCCGTCGAACTCAAGCGCCGTCTTCTGGAGCTGGAAACACAAGGCCGCCTCAGTGGGGTGATCGAGTTGGTGCCCATGGCCAATCCGATCGGTATCGCCCAGATGTTCCAGGCCACCCACCAGGGGCGCTTCGAGTTCTCCAGCGGCAAGAATTTCAATCGCGACTTCCCTGTGTTGGTCGATGCCGTTGCTCCGCTGCTGGAAGGCCGATTGGGCGACGATGCCGACGCCAACATCGCACTCATCCGCCGCGCCATGGTCGATGCCCTGGCCGCCATGCCGGCAGCGACCTCGGAACTCGACGGCCTGCGCCGCCTGTTGCTGCAGCATGCCTGTGACGCCGATGTGGTGCTGGACCTGCACTGCGATTTCGAATCGATCATGTTGATGTATGCGATGCCGCAAATCTGGCCACGCTTGCAGTCTCTGGCAGCCCGCCTCGGCGCCGGGGTCACGTTACTGGCCGAAGATGCGGGCGGCAGTGCCTTCGACGAAGCCTGCGCCATTGCATGGCTACGCCTGGCCGAGCTGTTTCCCGAAGCCGATATTCCCTTGGCGTGCGCAGCCACCACCATTGAATTGCGGGGCATGGCAGACACCGAACGCGAGCAATGCGTCGACAGTGCACAGGCCATTCTCGGGTATCTCGCCGAACAGGGCCTGATCAGCGGTGACTGGCCAGCGGCACCGCCGAGCCATTGTCAGGCCATGCCATTCGCCGGCGCGCAGTACGCCTGTGCGCCCCATCCGGGTGTGGTGAGTTTTCTGCAACCGCTGGGCGCGCACGTCAAGGTCGGCGATCCGCTATTCGAAGTCATCGACCCGCTGACCGACCGCCATAGCGTGGTGAGCGCCAGCACCGCCGGCATTCTCTATGCCCGCGAACGGCTGCGCTTTGCCCAGCCGGGATTGTGGCTGGCCAAAGTGGCAGGCGTCACCCCCATTCGCCAGGGTCGCTTGCTCAGCGACTGATTCCAGAGAGTTCAAACCATGTACAAACTCGAAGTTCAAGACCTGCATAAAAGCTACGGCGCGCACCAGGTGCTCAAGGGCGTGTCGCTGCAGGCTCAGGCCGGTGACGTGATCAGCATCATCGGTTCCAGCGGCTCTGGCAAAAGTACGTTCCTGCGCTGCATCAACCTGCTGGAGCAACCCAATGCGGGCAACATCGTACTCAATGGCGAACCGCTCAAGCTGGTGGCCAACAAGCTCGGCGGACTGAAGGCGGCCGAACCCAAACAGTTGCAACGCATGCGTTCGCAGCTTTCGATGGTGTTTCAACACTTCAATCTCTGGTCCCACATGAGCGCTCTGGAGAACGTCATGGAAGCGCCGGTGCATGTGCTGGGCCTGGGCAAGAAAGAGGCACGGGAAAAGGCCGAGCACTACCTGAACAAAGTCGGTGTGGCGCACCGCATGAACGCCTGGCCGGCGCATATGTCCGGTGGCGAGCAGCAGCGCGTGGCCATTGCCCGTGCGCTGGCGATGGAACCGCAAGTGATGCTGTTCGATGAGCCGACGTCGGCGCTCGACCCCGAACTGGTCGGCGAGGTGCTTAAAGTCATGCAGGATCTGGCGCAGGAAGGCCGCACCATGGTAGTGGTGACTCACGAAATGGGCTTTGCCCGCGAGGTTTCGAACCAACTGGTGTTCCTGCACAAGGGCGTTGTCCAGGAGCGCGGCGACCCGCGTCAAGTGCTGGTCAACCCGCAGTCCGAACGCCTCCAGCAGTTTCTGGCCGGGAGTCTGAAGTAAGCGCCCCCATCCATTGCACGGCGCTGCCCGACAAGGTTGGCATCGGATACACTCCAGCCAACCTTGTCAGGGCATCAGGCACAGCCCTTCTCTCACCCTCAGGAAATGTTGAGCCGGATATGCCCACCCCATCGAAAGACACCACGGTCTATGCCGCGCCGGTCATGCGTAAACTCACGGAAATCGTTTCCGAACTGCCACCGTCACTGCGCAAGGTGGCGGACTTTATCCTGCGTCACCCGCTCAAGGCCGCGACGCTGACCATCGAGGAAATGGCTCACGAAACATTGACCTCGCCTGCCGCCGTCAACCGTCTGGCCAAGGCACTGGACCTCGGCGGCTACAGCGGCATGAAGGCCGAGCTGGTCGCAACGTTGCAGCAGATGGTGTCGCCGGTCGACAAGCTGCGCAACGAACTTGCCCATCGACCGGGCGGTGCGTTTGGCCTGCATGAGCAACTCCAGAGCGCCAGCAGCAACCTGGCCACCGCGGCGAGCAATAACCACGCCGATACCTTCGATGCGTTCGTCACTCGCCTGACCACGGCACGCAAAATCTACATTCTGGGGTTCGGCAACAGTGTCTACTTTGCCGGCCTCGCCGCCTCGACCCTGATGCCCTTCTGTGCGGACGCCACGGCCATCAGCATGGAAGGCGGTAACGAAAACGCCGCTTACCGTCTGGCCGCGATCACCGACCAGGATGTACTGCTGGCGATCGCCCTGCCACGCTACTCCCTCGACACCCTGCAACTGGCACGCTTCGCCAATGAACGCGGCGCATCGGTGCTGGCCATTACCGACTCACCCGCCTCGCCGCTCACCGGCATTGCTCAGCACACGCTGTTTGCGCCTTGCGATCACCCGGTGCTGACCAGCTCCAACATCGCCGTACTGGCCTTGATCGAAGGCTTGGTCGCCGGCGTGATGGCACGCAATAAAGAAGCGGTCAAGCTGGCCACCGAACTGACGGAAAGCGTGATGTCGTACCTGCACATCCCTGCCAGCGGCAAACCAGCGAAAAAGTGAGCGATGGATATCCAGCGCCCGCTTCTTGCTGGTTGCGGTCTGGTGCGACCTCCAGCGTGAGGATTCGTGCAAAACCTCAGGTAACCCTGCGGGCTTTCGCACAAACCACCATGGATGGGCTGGATTACGGCAGGAAATTTCAACACATGCCGCTTGTGGGTCATTGACCTGCTGCGTAAAACCTCTGTCAACGATAATGCTGGCTTAATTCAGATACGGTGATATCCCCTGAATCAACGCCTTCGGCAGGCTGTGAGAACATTCATCCAATTGTAAGAGCCCATTTCAGCCACTACACTCCAGCCCATGAAACGCTATCTGCGGTTTTGCCTTATTTTCGTGATTAGCCTGGCGCTTCCCCTCAGCGGGATGGCGGGTGTTCAGGCGCCCACGGAACCGTGCCCGATGAAGACGATGGGCATGGCGATGATGGATGACATGGGAATGGACTGCTGCAACGACATGAAAAGCCCGACAGAGCATGGCAAGCCCTGCAAGCCGGGCCAGGAGTGCAAGACAGGCGGCATGCTGCAAGTCTCTATCCTCAAGCCCCCTGTCACCGTGTTCAGCCCCGTAGTGGTTTCCTACTTCAGTGATTCCCTGCCTGTACAAACCCCGTCCGGGGTATGGCGACCGCCTCGCGTTTGATTCCTGTCCAACATTGAGCCTCATTGCGCATTAGCGCGATGGACTGGCTGCGCGCCTGTCTTTTTGATGCGTGCAGTGGATGATCACAGGAATCGCAAACATGAACACCAAGTGCTATTGCACAGGTTGGTCCCTCGTGGCCGGTCTGGCGGCAAGCGTACTGGCATTGCCGGGTTTCGCTGCCGCATTGACACTCGATGAAGCGTTGCGACTGGCCGAAAACAATGCGCCGTCGCTGACTGCACAAGATGCAAAGATTCAGGCTGCCAGCAGTGCGGCTATCCCAGCGGGTGAATTACCTGACCCCAAGTTGCTGGCAGGTGTGCAGAACTACCCCATCGGCGGCCCGGATCGCTGGAGCATCAACGACGACTTCATGACCATGCAAATGGTCGGGGTCAGGCAAGAGATGCCCAACAGCGACAAGCGCAAAGCGCGCATTGAGGTCGCCGATGCGGCCGTTGATCGCGCTGCGGCAGAGCGTCGAGTCGAACGCCTGAAGGTACGCCAGTCCACGGCGTTGGCCTGGATCAGCAGCTACTCGGTCGAGCGAAAAGATGCACTGTTCCGGGACTTCTACAAAGAAAACCGTCTGCTGACCGATACCGTCCGGGCCCAGATTGCCGGTGGCCGCGCTCAACCCGCCGATGCGGTGACGCCCAAGCAAGAAGCGGCTCGACTGGCGGAGCAACAGGACGATCTGGTGCTCCAGAGAGCGCAGGCCCGAGCGGCCCTCAAACGCTGGATTGGCTCCGCCGCCAACGACAAGCCTGTGGGCAGCTTGCCGCAGTGGCCTGTCGATTCCTCAAGCTACGCCCATAAACTGCAACACCACCCAGAGTTGGCCGCGTTTGCGCCGATGACCCGCGAAGCGCAAGCCAAGGTTCGTGAAGCCGAGTCGGAGAAAAAGTCAGACTGGAGTTGGGAGCTTGACTATCAACATCGCGATCGCCAGTTCGGCGACATGGTCAGTGTGCAATTGTCCTGGGACTTGCCGCTGTTTCCTGACACCCGGCAAAACCCCAGAATCGCAGCCAAACAGGCTGAACTCAGCCAGCTTGAGGCTGAGCGCGAAGCCCTGTCACGCGAGCACACTCAGCAACTGGAAAACGAACTGGCTGACTATGAACGCCTGAATCGTGCAGTAAGCCGGAACCAGGAAAGCCTGCTGCCGCTGGCCAAGGAAAAGGTCGAACTCAGCATGGCCAGCTACCGTGCCGGCAAAGGCGATTTAAACGCCGTTGTTACCGCCCGGCGTGAACTCATCGAAGCCCGACTCAAACAGATCGACGTGGAAGAACAGCGAGCGCTGAGCAGTGCGCGTCTGTTTTTTGCTTATGGGGAGTCCAGCCAATGAACCTTAAAAAATGGAACGGGGCATTGCTGGCCGGTATCTCGCTGGCATTGGGTGTTGCCGGCGGCTACTGGTTCGCTCACCAGCGCTTGAGCGCGGTACCTGTTGCGCCCCAGGAGCAGAAACCCAATTCGCCGGACGAACGCAAGGCTCTGTATTGGTACGACCCCATGTACCCGCAGCAAAAGTTCGATAAACCGGGTAAGTCACCCTTCATGGACATGCAACTGGTCCCCCAGTACCCCAGCGGCACAGGGGACCGTGCGAGCGTCAGTATCGATCCGGGTCTGACCCAGAATCTCGGTCTGCGATTTGCGACAGTCACTCGCGGAGTCTTTGATTCCAGCCTCGACGTGACAGGTGTCCTGGCGTTCAACGAACGTGATGTCGCTGTGATTCAGGCACGCACCCCTGGCTTTGTGGAGCGGGTCTATGCCCATGCACCCGGTGATGTGCTCAAAGCCAACGCGGCATTGGCGGATATCCTGGTGCCGGAGTGGGCGGCCGCCCAGACAGAGTTTCTTGCCCTCAAGCGCAACGGTGATGCCGACCTGCTGGCTGCGGCCCGCCAGCGACTGAGGCTCACAGGGATGCCGGTTGCGCTGATTACCCAGGTAGAGCGCAGTGGCAAAGTCCAGCCGAACCTGACCCTCACCAGCCCCATTAGCGGTGTGCTGCAAGAATTGAACGTACGTGCGGGTATGACCGTGGCGGCGGGCGAGACTCTGGCACGCGTCAATGGCTTGAGCAGTGTCTGGCTCGCCGTGGCCGTTCCAGAATCGGATGCGGGAGCTATCACCGTGGGCCAGGCAGTCGAGGCGCGCTTGCCGGCCTTTCCAGGGGCAACGCTCAGTGGCAAGGTCAGCGCGATTTTGCCCGAGACCAATCCGGACAGCCGCACCCTTCGCGTGCGGGTGGAACTGCCCAATCCGGACGGGCGCCTGAGACCCGGTTTGACGGCACAGGTCCGCCTGAATCGTGCAACTGGGCAAAGTGTGTTGTGGGTGCCGAGCGAGGCGGTGATTCGCACTGGTCGACGTGCCCTGGTGATGCTCGCCGAAGACGCCGGCCGCTATCGTCCGGTGGAGGTGCAACCCGGGCAGGAAAGCGATGGCAAGACGGCGATTTTGAAAGGCCTGGAAGAAGGCCGGAAGGTGGTGACCTCTGGCCAGTTCCTCCTCGATTCCGAGGCCAGTCTCAAGGGCATTGTTGCGACCTCGCAGGAAGAGTCACCACCGAGTGTTGCAGCAGCCAGCTTGCATGAGGCGGATGGGCAGATCGTCGAGATCAACGACAAAGACGTCACGCTCGCCCACGGTCCCTTCAAGACGCTGGGCATGCCTGGCATGACGATGACGTTCCCTCTCGCCAGTCCGGCACTGATGCAGGGCCTCAAGGCTGGTGACAGGGTTCGGGTCGCAGTGAGCCAGACCGACGACGGCTTGCGTGTCGAGCGCCTGGATAAATCGGGGAACCAGCCATGATTGCTGCCCTCATTCGTTGGTCAGTGGCCAACCGGTTCCTGGTGCTACTGGCGACGTTGTTCGTCACGGCTTGGGGTATCTGGTCGGTACAGAGCACGCCCATTGACGCACTGCCAGATCTCTCGGATGTCCAGGTGATCATCCGCACCCCTTATGCAGGACAAGCACCGCAGATTGTCGAGAACCAGGTGACCTATCCGTTGGCCACCACCATGCTCTCGGTGCCGGGTGCCAGGACCGTGCGTGGTTATTCCTTCTTCGGCGACAGCTTCGTCTACGTGTTGTTCGAAGACGGCACGGACTTGTATTGGGCTCGCTCGCGGGTGTTGGAGTACCTGAGCCAAGTACAAAGCCGGTTGCCGGCAAGCGCCAGGCCTGCGTTGGGGCCGGATGCGACGGGAGTGGGCTGGATCTATCAATACGCACTGGTGGATCGCAGTGGTGGACACGACCTGGCGCAACTGCGCGCGCTTCAGGACTGGTTCCTCAAGTTCGAACTCAAGACGCTGCCTAACGTCGCAGAGGTGGCGACGGTCGGCGGGATGGTCAGGCAGTACCAGGTGCAGCTTGATCCCCTGAAACTGGCCAGCCTCGGTATCACTCAGGCTGACGTGACCGACGCTATTGGCAAAGCCAATCAGGAAACCGGAGGTGCGGTGCTGGAGATGGCAGAGACCGAGTTCATCGTGCGGGCTTCCGGTTACCTGAAGACGCTCAATGACTTTCGGGCAATCCCGCTCAAGTTGGGTGCCGGTGGTGTGCCGGTGACCCTTGGCGATGTCGCCACGATTCAGTCGGGACCGGAAATGCGGCGTGGCATTACTGAACTCGACGGCGAAGGCGAAACCGTCGGCGGTGTGGTGATTTTGCGCAGCGGCAAGAACGCTCGCGAGACCATTGCAGCGGTCAAGACCAAACTCGACGAGCTGAAAAGCAGTTTGCCGGCCGGGGTCGAAATCGTCACCACCTACGACCGCAGCAAGTTGATCGACCGCGCGGTGGAAAACCTCAGCCACAAACTGATCGAAGAATTCATCGTCGTCGCGTTGGTCTGCGGGATCTTTCTCTGGCATCTGCGCTCATCGCTGGTGGCGATCATTTCGCTGCCGGTGGGGGTGCTTGTTGCCTTCATCGTCATGCGCTACCAAGGCATCAACGCCAACATCATGTCATTGGGCGGCATCGCCATCGCCATCGGCGCCATGGTCGATGCCGCCGTGGTGATGATCGAGAACGCCCACAAGAAAATCGAGGCCTGGCACGTGGCGAATCCAGGGGAAGAACTGAAGGGCGAGCGTCATTGGCATGTCATGACCGAAGCAGCGGCAGAAGTAGGACCGGCGCTTTTCTTCTGTTTGCTGATCATCACCCTGTCGTTCATTCCTGTGTTCACGCTGGAAGCTCAGGAAGGACGGCTGTTCGGCCCTTTGGCTTTCACCAAGACCTACGCCATGGCCGCAGCGGCGGGATTGTCAGTGACCTTGGTGCCAGTGCTGATGGGCTACTGGATTCGCGGGCGAATCCCCAGTGAGCAACAGAACCCGTTGAACCGGTGGTTGATCCGGATCTATCAGCCGGCCCTGGACGCGGTCTTGCGTCGACCCAGGATCACGCTGCTGGTGGCGCTGCTGGTTTTTGTCAGCGCGCTATGGCCAATGTCTCGCCTGGGTGGCGAGTTTCTCCCCGCGCTGGACGAGGGCGACCTGCTCTATATGCCATCGGCCCTGCCGGGATTGTCGGCGCAGAAAGCGGCGCAACTGCTGCAACAGACCGACCGTTTGATCAAGACCGTTCCAGAGGTCGAACACGTTTTCGGTAAAGCCGGTCGTGCCGAAACCGCCACCGACCCGGCACCGCTGGAAATGTTTGAAACCACCATCCAGTTCAAGCCACACGAGCAATGGCGTCCAGGCATGACTCAGGAAAAGCTGGTGGAAGAACTGGATCGCGTGGTGCGCGTTCCCGGCTTGACCAACATCTGGATACCGCCGATTCGCAACCGTATCGACATGCTGGCGACGGGTATAAAGAGCCCGATCGGTGTGAAGGTTGCCGGCACCCATCTGGCGGAAATCGATGCGGTCACCCAGGCGGTCGAGCGAGTGGCCAAGGACGTGCCCGGTGTCAGTTCGGCCCTGGCCGAACGACTGACCGGTGGCCGCTATATCGATGTGGATATCGACCGCAAGGCCGCTGCTCGTTACGGGCTGAACATCGCCGATGTGCAGTCCATCGTGGCCGGTGCCATCGGTGGTGAAAACGTCGGCGAGACCATTGAAGGCCTCGCACGTTTCCCGATCAACGTACGTTACCCACGGGAGTGGCGCGACTCGCTCGGTGCCCTGGAGCAATTGCCGATCTACACCCCTCTGGGTAGCCAGATCACCCTTGGCACGGTAGCGAAGATCAAGGTCAGCGATGGCCCACCGATGCTCAAGAGCGAGAACGCACGGCCTTCAGGCTGGGTGTATATCGATGTGCGCGGGCGAGACATTGCCTCGGTGGTCGCTGATCTGCGTCGGGTCGTCAATGAGCAGGTAAAGTTGCAGCCCGGCATGAGCCTCAGTTACTCAGGACAGTTCGAGTTTCTCGAAAGGGCCAACGCACGGCTCAAACTGGTGGTGCCTGCCACGCTGCTGATCATCTTCGTGTTGCTCTACCTGACTTTTGCCCGATTCGATGAGGCCCTGCTGATCATGGCCACTCTGCCATTCGCACTGACTGGGGGGGCATGGTTTCTCTATCTGTTGGGCTTCAACCTGTCGGTCGCCACCGGGGTCGGTTTTATCGCCCTGGCCGGTGTTTCTGCCGAGTTTGGCGTGATCATGCTGCTCTATCTGAAAAATGCCTGGGCCGAACGTGTAGACCTTGGCGACAGCACTGAATGCGGGCTGGTTGCCGCGATTCGTGAAGGTGCTGTGCAGCGTGTTCGACCCAAGGCCATGACCGTGGCCGTCATCATTGCCGGCCTGCTGCCCATTCTGTTGGGCAGCGGAACCGGTAGTGAGGTGATGAGCCGTATCGCCGCGCCCATGGTCGGCGGCATGGTCACCGCACCCTTGCTGTCCCTGTTCGTCATTCCGGCAGCGTATCGCCTGATGCGTCGCCGTCACCTCCAAGTTGCCCCCCTTCAAGGAAAACCCGTATGAAACTGACCCTGATTGCAGCTGCCAGCACCGTAGTTACACTGTCGTTTTCTGCCCTGGCAGAGGACATGCCGGGCATGAAAATGGACGGTATGGGGGGCATGCAGATGCAGCAAGAAACAAAACAGCCCCCCGTCGCCACTGCCGAGGGAACGATCAAGGCTATCGATACTACGAAGAATACGGTGACCATCGCTCACGGCGCGGTTCCAGCTGTGCAATGGCCACCGATGACCATGGCCTTTTCCGTAACGAAAGATCAGCTGACAGGACTGACAGCGGGAGATCGCGTGACGTTCTCCTTTCGGCTGGATGGCAACAAAGCCACGATCGTGTCCATTAAAAAGTAATTACCGGTGGTGGAAGTGTCCGGCACGTTTTGTCGTGCCGGACTAACCCATTAAATTCGCTGGTACAGGAAAAACGGAGGATTCGGGGTTTTGTGAACGGTTGGCATTTGCTTACCCGTCCGGTTCCGTCTCCTCTTGCGTCATCCTCGTCAGTGTTTCAGACCTGCGACAGATTTCGAAAAAAAGTCGCAAGCCCCGCGATTCTTCAGGGCTTGCGACTCATTGCCGATACGTCCTTCAAACCTCCGGGACGTCATCGACGGGTAGGCCTGCCGTGTTCATTGCCGAACGTGCGGGCCTAGTTCTCCATCTCAACCGTATCGAAATCCGGTGCGTCAGGTGCGTCTGGGGCATCTGGTGCATCCGGGGCGTCAGCCACATCCTCTCTGGCCGCCCGCGCCTTGGCTTTGTCAGCCTCTCTGGCTACGTTCGCCTTGGCTTTGGCTGCGTCTCTGGTTGCATCCGCAGCAGCTCGTGCTGCATCCCTGGCAGCATCTGCGTCAGCCTTGGCGGCGTCCCTGGCTGCATCCGCAGCGGCCCGGGCAGCGTCTCTGGCTGCATCTGCCTCTGCGCGCGGTACGCCAGCAGCTCTTGCGGCATCCCGGGCTGCATCCGCCTCAGCTCTGGCGGCGTCCCGGGCTGCATCCGCAGCGGCTCTTGCCGCATCCCGGGCTGCATCTGCATCAGCCTTGGCTGCGTTTCTGGCTACATCAGCGTCATTTCTGGCAACGCCCCTGTCTTCCGCGGCTTCCCTGGCAGCATCAGCAGCGTCTTCTGCAGCTTCCCTTGCAGCGTCATTGGCGTCTTCTGCGGCTTCCCTTGCAGCGTCACCGGCATCCTCTGCGGCTTCCCTGGCTGCATCTGCGGCGTTATCCGCGTCGTTGTCATCGTCGTTGTCACGCGCGTCGTTGTCTTTCGCTTTGCCTGGGCCTCTATTCCCGGCCATGGCACCATTGTCATCGTCGTTGTCACGCGCATTGCCCGGGCCTCTGTTCCCGGCCATACCACCATGGTCATCGTCGTTGTCACGCGCATTGCCCGGGCCTCTGTTCCCGGCCATACCACCATGGTCAGCATCGCCGCGACCGTCACCGCCATGGCCTGCTGCACCATGACCGCCACCGCCGTCACCACCATGACCACCGCCTCCGGAGCCTCCACTGCCGGAGCCACCACCGCCTCCGTTGCCGCCACCACCGTGGCCACCACCGCCTCCGTTGCCGCCACCACCGTGGCCGCCTCCGCCGCCGTCACCACCGTGACCGCCGCCTCCAGAGCCGCCGCCACCACCGTGACCACCACCTCCGGAGCCACCGCCACCACCGTGACCACCGCCTCCGGAGCCGCCGGAGCCGCCGCCACCGCCACCGCCGTGACCGCCACCGCCTCCGCCGCTTCCACCACCACCGCCGCTGCCGCCATCTTTGGCGTACACGCTGGAGAAACTACCGATGTAATCGGGCACCAGAACAGTCGATGCCGACAGGACCCCGCCTATTGCCAGAGCCAACAAACATTTCTTGAGCAGCATGATGCACCTCCGCTTGGAGTTGCGTCGTCACCTCCCTATCGAACGCAATGTCCAGTGAATTCCCGGCCGCCCATTGGAGCGGCCAGCCAACCGGCACGGCCATAAATCTGCAGCATTAACGAGCCACTGCGGTATCCGTACGATCCCTCAGAGCCAAGCTGGCATCTTAGCGTGGGAAATATTCCCACACCAATTAGATTAGCCCTGTCAGCCCAAGTGTCAACGACCGGATATCAGTTCCGTGGCACGCGTTGAGCAATCGGCCAAAAGCAGACAGAGGACGCAGCAATCGTAAATGACTGGCTATGCTTGGTTTGTTGCCTGGCTCTCCTGGCAACATCGAGGAAGGAGGCGTTTGAGATGCAACTCATCACGTTGAAAATCGAAAAGCCGGATGTGACGAACTTCATTCTGGGTCAGACGCACTTCATCAAGTCCGTCGAGGATATCCACGAAGCGCTGGTCAATACGGTGCCCGGCATCCAGTTTGGCGTGGCCTTTTGTGAAGCCTCTGGCCAATGCCTGGTGCGATGGTCCGGCACCGATAGTTCAATGATTGAACTTGCACAGAAAAATGCGAAAGCCATCGCCGCGGGCCATAGTTTCATCATTTTCCTGGGCGACGGTTTCTATCCGCTGAACGTGTTGAACACCATCAAAATGGTTCCAGAGGTATGCCGTATCTTTTGTGCAACAGCCAATCCGACCGAAGTGATTCTCGCCGAGACGCAGCAAGGGCGTGCGATCCTGGGCGTAGTGGATGGCTTTTGTGCCAATGACATCGAAGGCGATGAAGACATTCTGTGGCGCAAGAACCTGTTGCGCCAGATTGGCTACAAACTGTGAGTTGCAGGGTGTGCCCCCAAGCACGCTCGACCGATGCATGATACGCGGCGCGTGACGCCCTGTTCGGGGCGCAACTGCACGTGCGGGCACACCCCATGACGTAACAAATTACCTGAATGCCTTGCGCGAGAGCAGTTCACACCGTCCCGAGACGCTGGCCTGATCAGCCTCCGGATGTAACTAATCAAGTCAAAATGTTTACCTGCAGAGCAGATCCTTATACGATGAACTCCGCTTCTACCGCTCTCCGTCGGGCCTGAGCAAGCCTTGGTTATTATGCATGACAAAGCGACTTAACAAATTGTGCTCTATGATCACGCAAGATTTTGCGCAAAAAACAAGCAAGAACTGTATAGAAGTTCAATCATTCATATAACCAAATAAAATAACATTGAGCACCTGAACGATGAACAACCCCGATTTACTGGCCGAAAGCTCCAAAGCCTTCAGCATAGTTATAGTAAATTACAAAACACCAGAAATTACCAAGATATGCCTGGACTTATTGCACCAGCATTTTGGCAGTAACAGCGTCCCGGTATGGGTGGTTGACAACTATTCCGCCGATGAGAGCACTGAGTATCTACGAACTCTTGACTGGATCAATCTGATCGAGCGCTCTATTTCTGAACCAGAAGCGGGCCATATTGCCCACGGCAAGGCACTTGACCTGGTTCTGGAGCGAATTGACACCGATTATTTATTCCTGATGCACACCGATACATTTGTTTTCGACAAGAATGTTTTTCCGATGATGCTGAACAAATGCTTGAAAAACCCGAAGGTCGCGGCCGTCGGTTGTGTCGAGCAAATTAACCGCGGCACCATGAGAACTGCCTGGCGTTTTAGCTCACGACTGTTCAAGCACCACTTCAGACGCCTGAAAATCTCCATGGGATTGCGTTCCAGAGAACCAAAGCCGTACAAAGAAGTCTACTTGAAAAGTTTCTGCACCTTGTGGAACTGCAAACTTGTCAAACAGCACAATATGCACTTCTCGATGGATGATCGCGTGCCAGGCTATACCCTACAGGACCGCATGACCGAGCTTGGTTATGTCGTTGAAATGTTATCGCCGCGTAAAATCTTCAGCTATCTGGATCACATTCAATCCGGCACTGTTGCAGCGGTTGGCGGTTATGGTGAAACTCATAGACGAACCAAAATGTACAACAACATCCTTAAGCGTCTGAACAAGGACGACAGGACAAATTGAGCGGCGAATAGACGCAACGAGCAGGGCGTTCAACCCTGCGTGAAGTCACCCATACGTTTTTATATCAGGTCATTGGAGCGGTAATGGCACCCATCACTCAAGCACTACCTATCACCCTGTCCCCGGAGCTTGATTTCGACCAGAATGCCGCCAGCGCCTTTGGTGCTTCGTTGACCGGTAGCTATGTTCAGGCGGCGCCATTTCCGCACATAGTGATCGACAACTTCTTGCACGAAGACCTGATTGCAAGCATCTGCTCGCACTTCCCGGTCGAGCCAACCAACAATGAAATGCTCTACGAGCGCGGCTATAAAGGTCAACGGAAACGTCAAATCAGTCCCAACGAATGCGACCCCTATTTGAAGACTGTTTTCAACGCCTTTAACTCGGCACCCATGTTGCAGTTTCTTGAAAAGCTCACAGGCATCGAAGGTCTGATACCCGACCCCTACTTTACCGGTGGCGGCCTGCATGAAACGAAAAGCGGTGGTTTCCTGGGGGTGCACTCGGACTTCCGGCTCAACAAAAAACTTAATGTTGAGCGCAGACTGAATATCATCATTTATCTGAATGAAGACTGGCAAGAGGAATACGGCGGCAACCTGGAACTTTGGGATGTCGGCATGAAGACCTGCCTTAAAAAAGTCCTGCCCATTTACAATCGCTGTGTCATTTTCAACACAGACAAGGACAGCAATCATGGGCACCCGGAGCCTTTAACGACTCCGGAACACATCACCCGCAGGTCTATCGCGCTTTATTACTACACCGCCGGAACCATGGCGATCGATCCGGCACAAAGAAACAAAACCCACTACAAACCAAGGCCCAAGGATCGTTTGAGCCTGAAGTACTACATCAACAAGTTGATCAAGAAGAAAAACTGAACTGCAAAACGCCCGCTAGCGAGGCAAGGGCCTGAGCCGAGGCGGTGAAACGCATCAAGGCTGCAGGTAACCTGACAGGCAACGGCGAGGAATCAAAATACGTGGCTAAGCAACAGTCCGGTCTCGCCGTCCGGGCTGGCGTCGGAAAAGCCCTTGACGGCATACAACTGAATCTTCCACTCCTGATTGAGCTTGTGCGTGAGGAAGAGCGTGAGTTCCTTGATCTCGTCGCCCGTGGAAACGACCTTCTGCCGCCAGTCGTAGGACACGCCCGCCGTGGTGCGCGCGAACACGGGCATGGCAAGGCCCAGGCCGGCGAAAATCGGGTTGTCGAAGTCAGAGCCCGACGGGTCGCCGAACTTTTTCCAGCCCAGGGTCGCGAACCCGGTCACACGACCGAAGGCTTTGGCGACGTCGACCTGGGCGGAATAGTCGGTTTTTCCGGTGCCCAGGCACTCGTCTTCGTCGGCGGTGGGCAACTTGACCTTGCCGATCAGGTCCACGAACAGCCCGCCAACGCTGCCGTCCAGCACGGCATAGTCGGCACCGGCAACGGTGTCGCCCAGACCGCTTTCCACCTTGCCGCAACCGCCAGGCAGCGGCTCGCCGTCAGGGCCTACCGAAGGATTGGTGATGCGTAGCCAGGGCACGGTGAGCTTGTAGGTCATGGGACCGGTTTCGTATCTGCCCACCAGAGGGACGTACCAGGTTTCGGACATAGTACCGGTGCCATAGTCGCCTCGCGAGTAGTCGGTTCCGATCGAGGTCGTGAAGGTATCGGCCAAGACCGGCATGGCCAGGCTGGCAAGCCAACCGACGAGCAGGATGTACTTGGGGTCCATGTTCACCTCGTGTCTGGCGTCATCGAAGTTCACACGCATGTTTTGTTGCGTGACTTACCCCAGCCTAGTTACTTATGACGAAAGTGCATCATGTCTGCACTCTTTAACCCGACCTGCCGGAGTGATCGATTTTTTCAACTGGTTCAACCTTCTCGACTTTTTCCGGCCGATCAACTTTTTCGACCTTCTCGACCTTTTCCGGCCGATCAACCTTCTCTACCTTCTCTGGCCGATCAACCTTCTCGACTTTCTCCGGACGCTCTACCTTCTCTACCCTCTCCACTTTTTCGAATTTGCCGGATTGATCGACCCTCTCGACTCGCTCTGACTTGCCAGACTTGTCCACGTCAACGCGTTCTATCTTGTCGCCACCGCCATGGCTGTCACTGCCCCCGTGGCGAGTATCGTCGATGACACTGCCTGCGCTCTCGGAGCGGCCGCTCCTGTCACTACCGGAGTTCCCTGAATCCCCCGAGCTGCCTGAATTGCCGGAGTTTCCGGAGCCGCTCGAGCCGCTCGAGTTGCCCGAGCCACTTGAGTCGTCGGTGCCTTGCTCGCCGGTGCCGAGTCGTCCGTGCCGGTTGCCGGCTGGCGAATCGGAGCGCTCGCGGGGCAATTCGATACGCGTTGCCTGCACCTCCCATGCGCCTGTGAACACGCCGTTTATCCGCACGCGTCGATCCAGCGCCAGCTCCGAAGCCTGCACACCGACAAACACGGTGTCGCCCGCCAGGGTCACATTGAAGCCGCCCACCACCAAATGGCGGTCCTGCCGGCTCTGTACCAGGCCCTCGATCACTGCGTTGTGTGCCCGGCCAATGAAAGGCAGGCTCGGGTCGGGACGGCTTTGGCTCACGTCCAGCTCGCGACCGGACCAGTGGCCGCGCACCAGCATTTCCCGCGCCGGGCCAGAGTGGTTGCGCAGTTTGATTCCCTGTAGATAGCCGCTGCGATCCACCGGACCGATGGCACTGGCCTCCTTGAGGCCGGGCGCCCGGTCGATACGGCTGGCTACCACTTCGCCGCGAGCATCGCGCAGCCCACTGACCCGTACGGGATCGCCCGGGCGCAGGTCGGCAGCGACCTGGGCCCCCTTGGCCAGGCGTACCGGTTGCCCCATGACACGCATGGGCATGGAATCGCGTGGCAGGGCTGTCAAAGGACCTTCGTAGGCGTGCAGGATAGAAATGCGTCCAGCCTCCAGACCGCGCCGGGAGTTGAACGCTTGCACGGCAACCACTTGGCCTATCGCCAGGCGGGTACTGGAGGTGGCAATGCCGTTCTCGCTGACAGGAACGTTTTTGTTGAAGTGCACTTCCACGCCATTGACGCAGATCGAGGCGAACCCGGTGATGGTGCCGACAATGCCGGTACCTCCAATCCCACCGTTATCGTTGCTGATACCCGTACCACCCACGCCGCCTGCAACGGCCCCGGTGCCGCCAATGCCGCCAGGGCGCTTTTTCAACGGTGCGCCGGTACCACCGACTCCACCGTTGTCGGTGTCGATGCCGGTACCGCCCATGCCGCCAGGCGCTGCGCCCGTGCCGCCGGTGCCTCCCGGTGCCTGGATGACCGGCACTTCGCTGGTGCCCGCGTCATTCTGGCTGACACAGGCCGGGGCGGCTTGCAACACAATCGGAAGCACGAGGCCCAGAACGAGGGCGGTTGCACGAATCAGGCGCAATTTGACGGTCATGATTCAGGCGCTTTTGGCGAATTGGGATCGGAACCTTCAGTGTAGAAGTACAGGCCGACTGTGATGCGCTGGCGTGGTTCAAGGCTGGGCAAATCCCGGAATTCCAGTTCGGCGGCAAGTCGATTGAAGCTCAACAGTGCCTGCATTCCCTCGCTGGCCACAGCCTCGCGCAACGCCTCGACGCTCATTGGGGCCAGTGCGTCATAGTGGACACTGCGTTCAAAAAAGGCCGGGCCTTCGCTGCTCAGGTTGTGTACGGCAGCGCAGGCATGATCATGCAGATTATGCCCCAAGTAAGCCGCTTTCTCATCGAAACCCTTTTGTGGCACGAAGGCCTGGGCTTCAAGGTGCACGCGCTCTTTTTCGTCGAGGCGCACGATCCCCAGGCGCAGCCACTCGTCCAACACCACCCGCGCCCTGATATCGGTACTGACTTTCGCCACCAGGGCGTCAAAGGAGCGGTCGCCACCGACACTGGCCAATCGAGGCAGTGGCTGTGGCTGGCCGGCGTCGTTGCAAAAGGGCGCACTGGCCCAGGCGTTGACCAGTTGCGCACCGAACGTGATGTTTTCCGGAAGCATGGAAGCAGCCGGGTCGCCTGTACTGCGCAAGCGCCGTACATCCTTGCGATGCACGCCGGTGAGCAGGCTGATGCGACTGTCGCTCGGTGCCTTCTCGCCCAGGCGGAACTCACGGTCCGCCACTTCGACGAAAACCTCCTTGAGCAGGTCGGCAAACACCAGGTAGGTGACGCCTTTGCGCAGCATCAGGCGCACCAGCGGCCGCATGACATGTCGCAAGGCTTTGAGGAGCGAGGTGGGCAGCGTGGACGATTGCATTCAGCGAATTCCTGGATAGATAACCCCAGTATAGCCATGTGGGAAATAATCCCATGAAACCACGCGCGTATTTTTTGCCACGACTCATGCAAAACCGGTCCCCAGGGTTTTGCATGAGTCACAAAACGCCTCAGATCCGGCTATTGTCGTCGCCGGGCTCGCCGCCGACATGGACACCGCGATCATCACCCGGCTCACCGCCAACGTGGACGCCGCGGTCATCACCCGGCTCGCCGCCAACGTGGACGCCGTGGTCATCACCCGGCTCGCCGCCAACGTGGACGCCGTGGTCATCGCCCGGCTCGCCGCCGACGTGATTGCCGTGATCATCGCCCGGCTCGCCGCCGACGTGATTGCCGTGATCATCGCCCGGCTCGCCGCCGACGTGATTGCCGTGGTCATCGCCCGGCTCGCCGCCGACGTGATTGCCGTGATCATCGCCCGCTTCAGCATGGGTACCACCGCGACCGGAGTTCGCGCCTCCAGAACCGGAATGGCCTGAATTCCCATGGTCGCTGCCGCTGTGACCACTGTTGCCACCATTCCCGCTGTTACCACCGTGACCACTGTTGCCGCCATTCCCGCTGTTACCGCCATGACCACCGCTGCCGCCACCACCGTTTCCACCACCACCACCACCGCTGCCGCCGCCACCGTTACCACCACCACCACCACCACCACCACCACCACCACCACCACCACCACCACCACCACCATCCTTGGCATAGGCACTGGAGTCATGGGAAATGGAATCTGGTACCAGAACGATGGAAGCCGAAAGGACACCGCCAATTGCCAGCGCCAGCAATCCTCTCTTGAAAAGCAGGTAATTGTTCATCGTGCATTCTCCTGGTGATTTACCGCGAGCAGTGTCAACGCCGTACGCGCTGCAATCCGTGAGCGGCATGGGAGCAAACTGTCAAACCTGAAGCTTCTTCTGAATTCTTGTGCGTGGGATTTTTTCCCACACACAGAAGTTAGCCCTTTCTGGCTCAGGGTCAACCCGCGCAGGAGAAAGCCGACCGACGGCCAGGGGGACACAGATGGGGATGGAGGGGGTTGCCCATGCGGGAGTGGCATGGGCGGTGGTACTTTGCGTTTTAAACCGGAGGTTTACAGGTGCGAAACACAGTTTGTTGATCGCTACCCCGGTACCGAGGTTTTTTGCGCACCGACACTGCCCGCCCTGCCGGCGACTGCCAGTGCCACGCAACAAGCCAGTAACGAGAATGCGGCGAATGCACCCATCACATGCAGGTAAGGCAACACGTGATTCCAGGCTCGAGCCACCCCCAGGAAAGCGGCGAACAGCCAACCGCTCATGGACAGCGCCCCCAACAGGGCGAGCCGCGAGCGGCCTGCACTGCGCAGTGCGACGAAGGGAGCCTTTTGCAGCAACGGGAAGCCGATTCGATGCAATAGTGCACCGTTGAGGCTCAGCAGCGCGACGACCGTCACCTTGGCCCAGAGTTTCTGATTGAGCAGATACGCATCGCCTTCATTGAGATACCCCTGAAGCACCAGCAACAGACCGCTTGCCCAAAGGGCCAACAGCGCGAGGCTGACAATCTTCTGGGTTTCATCGAGGTATTCAAGCCTCGCCTGATCGAGTATTTCCTTGCGCCAACTCCAAAGCTTGTGATCCGCCTGCAACACCCTCCCCAGGGCAATACACGTAGCGAGCAGATGACCGTATACGAGAAGCATTTTGAGCATTGCCTTGACCTTAATTATTGTTTTGGCGCGGCGTTCCCTGCTTCGCTGGATTGAAAACGAATGATACAAATTAGCAATTGCACTTTCAAGACAAATGCTCACTAACATTCACCAGTACCGATCACCATACGACTTTCGTCGTATACGGACCGCGCATTTTGTTGTCGATTTCACAGCGCCTGGTTCGACTACCTTTCAGAGAAGGGTCTCAAGCAATCGCAGACCGCCCTGTCTAAACACTCAAGTCAGGATCAATCAGGAGAAGAACATGCGCACATTGACCGTTGCCGCGTTCGTGAGTCTGGACGGCGTCATGCAGGCTCCCGGCGGGCCTGAAGAGGATTGCAGCGGCGGATTCCGCTTCGGTGGCTGGATCGTGCCCTACGCCGACAAAACCACCGGCCAGGCCGTACAGGAGCTGTTCTCGCAGCCATTCGAGTTGCTGCTGGGGCGTCGCACCTATGACATCTTCGCCGCTTATTGGCCGCACACTCAGGCCGATTCACCCCATCACACCATCGCTGACCTGTTCAACGCCGTCCCCAAGCATGTGGCCACCCATCGCGCCGACTCACTGGCCTGGCACAACAGTCATGCGCTGGAGGGCAACCTGGTCGACGCGATCAGCGCGCTCAAGCACCAGGACGGTCCTCATCTACTGACCCAAGGCAGCGGTGACCTGGTGCGGCAACTGCTTGCCGCCGGCCTGGTGGACGAATTGCGGCTGATGATTCATCCCGTCCTGCTGGGACGCGGCAAGCGCCTGTTCGACGACAACGCACAAGCGTCGGCCTTCACCCTGATGAATTCGATCAGCTCACCCGGGGGTGTGCTGATCGCCCGTTACATCCGCAGCGGCGAGGTGCGCACAGGATCCTTCGAAGGCGTCGGACAGCGGTAGCCAGCCTCTCTGTCGTCCAGGTGAAATTAAGCTTGGGCTAAGGTTGCTTCTTTAAACTTCGGCACTTTCGAGTCGTCGAGTATTTCGAAGATGGGCAGTGTCGATACAAACGCCAAGCCACCGTTCAGCATCGTTCTGGTTAATTACAAAACCCATGATTTGACCAGGATCTGCCTGGACCTTTTGCGTGAACCGGTACGAAAAGCCGGAATCCCGGTGTGGGTGGTCGATAACGGTTCGGCGGACGCCAGCGTCGAATATTTGCGCTCGCTCGACTGGATCAACCTGATCGAGCGCGATGCCCCCACCAAAGAACCGGGGCACATCGCCCATGGCAAAGCGCTGGACATGGCGCTGGCCAGGGTCAACACCGACTATCTGTTCCTGATGCACACCGACACGTTCGTCTTCAATTCAAACGTCTTTGCGATGATGATGGAGCACTGCACCAAGGATCAAAACGTCATCGCCGTCGGTTGCACGGAGCAACTCAATCGCGGACTGCCAAGGACCGCGTGGCGCTTCACTTCACGCCTGATCAAGCACCACTACCGACGCCTGAAGCAATCGCTGGGCCTGCGATCAAAGGAGCCGAAACCCTACCGGGAAACCCACCTGAAAAGCTTTTGCACGCTATGGAATGGCAGACTGATGAAGCAGCAGGGTCTGCATTTTCAGATCGATGACCGTGTGCCCGGCTATGAGCTGCAAGACCGCGTGATCGGGCTTGGCTATAAAGTCGTGTTTCTCTCGCCTGGCAAAATCTTCAAGTACCTGGACCACGTCCAGTCCGGCACCGTCGCCGCTGCGGGCGGCTATGGCCGGGATCACCGGCGGACCAAAATGTACCAGGACATCCTCAAGCGCTTCAGTGCAACCAACTCCTCAATGTCTTGAATAAACCCGCGTCCACAAAAAAGCCCGCTGACGGTCGCCGGTTCAGCGGGCTTTTCGCATCAGGCTGAAACTGACTTACTGCTGCAGGATAAAAGTCGCCAGGCTTTTCAGGTCGTCCGGGCTCAACTGCGCGAAAGGCGGCATGGGCACGTCGCCCCACTTCCCGCTGCCACCGTGCTGGATGCTGACCATCAACCGGTCCATTGCCTGCGGGTCCTTGGCATATTTGACCGCCACATCGCGGTAGGCCGGGCCTACCACTTTGTGATCGATCGCGTGGCAGGACAGGCAGGCGTTGTTCTGCAGCAAGGCCCTGGCGTCGACTTTTGCCACAGTCACCACCGGGGGCTGGGCCACCGGGGCGTTCGAGGCAGCCTGAACATCGGCATCATTGGCCTTCGCACTGCCGTAGGTCACCGCCAGGTAAGCGCCGATAACACTCACATCCTGGTCGCTGATCGGAGCGCCGTACACGTGCTGCATCTTGCCCGCTTCGGCGGTCCACTGCGCCAGGCTCATGCCCGGCGGCTGGAAGTTGATGTAATCGGCCGAATGGCAGACGGAACACTTCTGCTGCGCCAAAGCGTAGCCAGGCATCGTGCCGGGCTTGAACACAGCTGTTTCAGGCGGCAGCGTGATCGATAGCGGCGCGGCGCCAGCCAGGGTCGCCAGGCAAACCTGAACCGCGCACAGCGAGGCGGTCATGCATTTTACAAGTTTCATGCGGCCCTCCTCAGGCGACGGTCACGTGGGTGATTTCGACGACGTGGCGGCGGTAGCCAGCGGGGTTCCAGTCGGCTTGCAGCGGTTGAGTCTCGCCGGCACTGTTGCTGGCTCGCACCATCAACGGTGTAGCGCCCTTGCTGGTAAAGCTGATGGGCAGTGTCCACTCACGGAAGGAGTAACGGCCAAGGTCCAGCCCGAGCGTGGATTCACGCCAGGTTTTTCCGCCGTCGATCGACACCTCCACCTTGTTGACCCCAACGCCACCGTCGAACGCGATGCCCTTGAGCTGCACGCTTTTGTTCAACGGCAATACATCGCCGTGTTTGACGCTGGTGATGAAACTGCGTACCGGCAACCTGGAAATCGGCAGGGTTTTCGCCGCCGTGGTGCCGGGGGCAATGCACAAGCAATCGTTATCCGGAACCCGGTAACCCTTGGCCATGAAGAAACCGTCGTAGGTGTGGTCGACCACTTCGATCTCACTCAGGTGCTTGACCCAGTACGTGCCGAAATAGCCTGGCACCACCAGGCGAATCGGGTAACCGTTGAGAAAAGGCAGGTCGGTGCCATTCATCGACCACGCGATCATCGGCTCGCCGTCCATGGCATGGCTGATGTCCAGCGCCTTGATGAACTCCGGCGTGCTTGGCAATACCGGCTTATCAAGCCCTCTGAAAGTCACTTGCCGGGCCTCGGCTTTTACCCCCGCCTTTTCCAGAACAGCCTTGAGCGGTACCCCCACCCACCGCGCATTGCCCATTGAGCCATTGCCCAACTGAGCGCCGAACACCCGCGGCATCGAGAAGCCACGGCTGTTGCCCGAACACTGATTGACGGCCACCACCTCTACCGGTTCAGCGAGGGCCTTGAGCTCGGCAAGGGACAGTGACAACGGCGTGTCGACCGAGCCTTTGATCGTCAATCGATAGCTGTCCGGATCGATGCTGGTCGGGAAATTGGCCAGGTGGTAACGCACGAAAAAGGCGTCATTGGGCGTGATCGGCCCTTCGTTGAAGACGGGGAACGGCGTCTCCAGATGCGGCGGCCGAGTGGTCACCAGGGTCAACGGACGTTTTTGTGGGTATTGCACCAGCGGCCGTGGGCCGGCGGCAAAGGTCACTTCTTCAGCGTTTTCGTCGGTGGCCCTGGCGAGATTTGCCACCGGCGAAGCCGCCAACGCCAACGTGAAAGCATCGCGTAAAACCCGCCGACGGCTCGGCTGGCTGTTGTCTACAAAACTGAACTTCATTCTGCGCTCTCTATGATTGTTTTATTGAGATGCAACTGCTGTAGGAGCGAGCTTGCTCGCGATGGACGTTAACGAAAACGCGTGCCGACTGACTAAACGCTGCGCACATGAGTCCATCGTCGGAACGCAGTCCGGAGCAAGCTCGCCCCTACAAATTCCCGCCAGGGCGAAGAGGTATCAGGCTTACGGTTTCGCGTTACCCAGGTCGGTAAACAAACCAGTATCGTCAGGCCCAAACTGTCTGCTTCACATTGAGCGTCAGATACTTGGCAATTGATGACAGGGAGTGCCGATATGTGTGGCATAGAGAGAGTGCTGTTCACTTAAGCAGATGCCTCAGACACAGCTCCCTCGCCACGGGTTTCTCTCTGACTGAAGACACGCTTAAGTGAACAGCTTTTCGCCATAGAGAAGCCTTTTCGAAAACGATGTCCTGGTCATCGCCCACAAAAAAGCCCACTGACCGTCGCCGGTTCAGTGGGCTTTTTTGATCCGGCAGTCTAATTACAGAGCCATATCACTCGCAGCATTAGCCTTCGGTGCCTTCGCATCAGTATCGACAGTCACTGGCTTCACAGCCGGCGCGATCACCGCTGGTGGCGGAGTCAGTTCCAGCACCTTGGCGGTGTATGCCCATTCTTCAGCGACTTTCTCAGGGCTGGCATTCAGTTGAGTGCCGTAGCTCGGCACGATCTGGTGCAGCTTTGCCTGCCAATCAGCGGTCGCTACCTTGTCCTTGAACACTTTCTGCAGCACGGTCAGCATGATCGGTGCGGCGGTCGATGCGCCCGGGGAGGCGCCCAGCAGGCCGGCGATGCTGCCGTCCTGGGAAGCGACGATCTCGGTGCCCAGTTTCAGCACGCCACCGGCGGCTTCGTCTCGCTTGATAATCTGCACGCGCTGGCCGGCTTGCCACAGGCGCCAGTCTTCAGCCTTGGCATTCGGGAAGTATTCTTTCAGGGCGTTGAGGCGGTCTTCGTCAGACAGCATCAGCTGGCCTGCCAGGTACTCCACCAGCGGGTATTCCTTGATGCCGACCTTGGTCATTGGCCACACGTTGTGGGTGGTCGTGGTGGTCAGCAGGTCCAGGTACGAACCTTCCTTCAGGAACTTGGTGCTGAAAGTCGCGAACGGGCCAAACAGGATCACGCGCTTGCCGTCCAGCACGCGGGTGTCCAGGTGCGGAACCGACATCGGCGGAGCGCCAACGGACGCTTTGCCGTAGGCCTTGGCCAGGTGTTGCTCGGCAATGGTCGGGTTCTCGGTCACCAGGAACGAGCCGCCTACCGGGAAGCCTGCGTACTCCTTGGCTTCAGGAATGCCGGACTTCTGCAGCAGGTGCAGGGCACCGCCGCCGGCGCCGATGAACACGAACCTGGCGTCGGTTTCGGTCTTGCTGCCATCTTTCAGGTTTTTGTAGCTGACACGCCAGCTGCCGTCTTCGTTCCTGGTGATGTCCTGCACTTCGCTGGACAGCTTCAAGTCGAACTTCGGTGTGGTTTGCAGGTGTGCAACGAACTGGCGGGTGATTTCGCCGAAGTTCACGTCGGTGCCGAGCGGGCTCCAGGTGGCCGCGATTTTCTGGCTCGGGTCACGCCCTTCCATCATCAGCGGCACCCACTGCTTGATCACAGCCGGGTCTTCGGAGTACTGCATGCCGGCGAACAGTGGGCTCGCTTGCAGGGCCTCGTAGCGTTTTTTCAGGAATTTGATGTTGTCATCGCCCCACACGAAGCTCATGTGCGGCGTGGAGTTGATGAACGAACGCGGGTTCTTCAGCACGCCTTGCTGAACCTGCCAGGCCCAGAACTGGCGGGAGATCTGGAACGCTTCGTTGATTTCAACGGCCTTCGGGATCGAAACCTTGCCGTTCTCGTCTTCCGGGGTGTAGTTCAGCTCGGCCAGGGCGGAGTGACCGGTACCGGCGTTGTTCCAGCCGTTGGAGCTTTCCTGGGCGACGCCGTCGAGGCGCTCGATCATTTGCATCGAGGTGCCAGGTTCCAGCTCATTGAGCCACACACCCAGGGTCGCGCTCATGATGCCGCCGCCAATCAGCAGCACATCGACTTTCTTTGCCTCTTGCGCGTAGACGGAAGTCATCCCCATCGCCAAAGCCAGCCCCAGCAGGGCCGTGTTCACTTTCTTAAACATCTGTAGCACCTATGATAAAACGCCATCCGCCCTTCCATCCTCATGCGCACAACCCCATGTTTCTCGGCAGTCACGGGTGCGGCACTCAAGGATTGCAGGGTGGGCACACAAGGCCGACGAACCGCATCGACCCCAGTTTAATGTCCCTTCTGAACTGACTTTTTATCTTTATTGGCTTCAGCTACTTGAGCGACAGTGATTCCGTCGGCACGTCTTGCGGACATGCAAACTGAATAGGTCAAACCAAGTTGGCGCGCAGAATATCACGACAAGGCTTACCCGCGCGTCTGTTCCCGACCGGTTAGTCCGGGCCCGGGCGCCCGGCCTTCTATACTCATCCTGTTTTTCTCAACGCGTGTATGAGCAACAGCCATGAGCGACAGGAGCAGTCATGAGCGATAAAGACGATCTGCGCAAGTACTCCTCTCAAGTGATCGACGGCGTGGAGGCCGCACCGGCGCGCGCCATGTTGCGGGCCGTGGGCTTTACCGATGCAGACTTCACCAAGCCGCAGATCGGCATCGCCTCGACCTGGGCCATGGTCACCCCATGCAACATGCACATCGACAAGCTGGCGCTCGAAGCCGAAAAAGGCGCGAATGCCGCCGGCGCCAAGGGCGTGATCTTCAACACCATCACCATTTCCGACGGCATCGCCAACGGTACCGAAGGCATGAAGTATTCGCTGGTGTCCCGCGAGGTGATCGCCGACTCCATCGAAGTGGTCACCGGTTGCGAGGGTTTCGACGGCCTGGTGACCATCGGCGGCTGCGACAAGAACATGCCGGGCTGCCTGATCGGCATGGCGCGGCTCAATCGCCCGTCGATCTTTGTCTACGGCGGCACCATCCAGCCGGGGGCCGGCCATACCGACATCATTTCCGTGTTCGAGGCCGTGGGCCAACACGCGCGGGGCGATATCAGCGAGATCCAGGTCAAGCAGATCGAGGAAGTGGCGATTCCCGGTCCCGGTTCCTGTGGCGGCATGTACACCGCCAACACCATGGCCTCGGCCATTGAAGCATTGGGCATGAGCCTGCCCGGCTCCAGCTCCCAGGACGCCATTGGCGGCGACAAGGCCTCTGACAGTTTCCGTGCCGGCCAGCAGGTCATGGAGCTGCTCAAGCTCGACCTCAAACCTCGCGACATCATGACCCGCAAAGCCTTCGAGAATGCCATTCGCGTGGTGATCGCCCTCGCCGGCTCGACCAACGCCGTGCTGCATTTGCTGGCCATGGCCAACGCAGTGGATGTCGAGCTGACCCTGGATGACTTCGTCGAGCTGGGCAAGATGTCCCCCGTGGTCGCCGACCTGCGCCCCAGCGGCAAGTACATGATGAGCGAGCTGGTAGCCATCGGCGGCATTCAACCGCTGATGAAACGCATGCTGGATGCCGGCATGCTGCACGGCGATGTGCTGACCGTCACCGGCCAGACCCTGGCGCAAAACCTGGCCAACGTGCCCGACTACCCGGCCGGCCAGGACGTGATCCGGCCTTTCGACCAGCCGATCAAAAAGGACTCCCACCTGGTCATACTGCGCGGCAACCTCTCGCCCACCGGCGCCGTGGCCAAGATCACCGGCAAGGAAGGCCTGCGCTTCGAAGGCACGGCCCGGGTCTATCACGGCGAGGAAGGTGCGCTGGCCGGCATTCTCAATGGCGAAGTGCAGCCCGGCGAAGTGATCGTGATCCGTTACGAAGGGCCCAAGGGCGGCCCTGGCATGCGCGAAATGCTCTCGCCAACCTCGGCGGTCATGGGCAAGGGCCTGGGCAAGGAGGTGGCGCTGATCACCGACGGGCGTTTTTCCGGTGGCTCCCACGGTTTCGTGGTCGGCCATATCACGCCGGAAGCCTTCGAAGGCGGGCCGATTGCGCTGGTGGAGAATGGCGACAGGATCATCATCGATGCCGAAACCCGGCAGATCACGGTGGATGTCTCCGATGCCGTGCTGGCTGAGCGCAAGTCGCGCTGGGTGCGCCCGGAATCGAAATACAAGCGCGGGGTGTTGGCCAAGTACGCGAAGACCGTGTCCAGTGCTTCGGAGGGGGCTGTGACGGACAAATACCTTTAGCCCGTCGTTTTGCATTGCCGGGTCTGCCGCCTTCGCGAGCAAGCCCGCTCCCACAGTTGATCTCCTTTTGACGAAAATCCCCTGTGGGAGCGGGCTTGCTCGCGAAGAGGCCGTGACAAACACCGAATCTCTTGAATCAGTACATCAGCCTCAAAGCCTGAACCGATCAACCGACTGCGACAGCTGCCCCGCCAGGCTGGACAGCTCATCAGTGGTCGAAGCGGTCTGCCCGATCACCTTGCTGTTGCCTTCGGACATGCCGGCAATCATCTCCACCTGGTGGGCGATCTCGTTGCTGGCCAGGCTTTGCTCGCCGATGGTGCGGCTGATGTCGTTGACCAGTTGCGTGGTGTTGAGCGTGGCATCAAGGATTTCACGAATGGCGCGCTCGACATCGGCTGTCACCGCCATGCCCTTGTCGACCTGGGCCACGCCCTCCTCCATGCTGACCACCGCCTCGCGAGTGCTGTGCTGGATGCGTGCGACCATACTGGCGATTTCCTGGGTGGAAGCGCTCGTGCGCCCCGCCAGGCTGCGGACCTCGTCGGCCACCACGGCAAAACCACGCCCTTGCTCGCCGGCGCGAGCGGCTTCGATGGCAGCGTTCAATGCCAGCAAGTTGGTCTGGTCGGCGATGCCCTTGATCACCTGGATGATGTTGAAAATCCCTTCCGACTCTTTGTCCAGCGTGCGAATCACCTGCGCCGACTGCTGCGCCGAACGCGCGATGCCACCCATGTCGTTGACCACCTGGTGGATCACCCGGCCACCATCCTTGGCCAGGGCTTCGGCCTGATTGGCCATGTTCAGCGCCATTTCGGCATGCCGGGTGATTTCCTCGATGCTCGCGGTCATTTCGCTGGCGGCCGCGGCCATGGTGCTGGCCGCGGCGCTTTGTTGCTGGCTGCTGCCGGCCACCTCATGGCAGCCGTTGCTCAATCGCTCGCTCATGCCACTGACGCCGTGGGCGTTGCTGCGCACGACCTCGATCATGCCGCGCAAATCCCGCTGCATGGTCGCCAGGCTACGAATCAAGGCGCTGGCTTCGTCCTTGCGGGTGGGCTCGACAATTGGCTCGCTGAGGTTGCCATGGGCAATGTCCTGGGCAATGCGGCTGGCGGTTTGCAGCGGGCCCATGATGCTGAGGATCGCCGAACGCCCCAACGCAAGCAGCAGCAACAGACTGACGATCAGCACGCCGAGGAGGGTCAGGTTGGCGTTGCTGATCGCTTGCGCCGTGCCCTGGCTGGTCTGTTGCGTGTCGCTTTCGATCAACTCGCTGAGAGCTTCCATCTGGTCTTCCAGCTGGCTGAAGGCGCTGTTGAACGTGCCCACTTCCTGTTGCGCGGCTTGCGGGTTTTCCAGCGCCAGCCCGACGATGCGCTCGGCGGCACCGATGTAGGTGTCGAGACTGGGCTTGACCTTGTTGAGGCCGGCCTTGATGGTGTCGTTGACCGGCAACTTGAGGTTTTCCCCAAGTACTTCGCGAAAGCGCCGGGTGTGTTCCTCGATGGAACTGCGCACCTCGGCTTTGCTGCTGGCGCTTTTGTTCAAGCCCACCAACATGGCCGACAGCACATCGGCGCGCAGCGCGTCGTGCATCATGTCGGCTTCGAGGTGATTGCGCAGCGCGGCCATGCTGACGTTGTCGTCGTCCACGGCCACGGCCATTCGGGTGTTCCCCAGATAACTGACCAGGCTCATGATCAACGCGGTAAGCAATCCGGTGCCGATCAGCAACATTAAACGCAGTTTTATGGACACTCTGTGGTTCCTCTCTGGCACGTTTGGCGGCGGGTCTGTCCCGCACGGGTGGCACGCTTGAAGAGGTTATCGACGGGATCGAGCGGTAATTGAAGCCTATCCCAACAGATTGTTTTTTTTGCGACATGCGGTCGTCACCGGCTGTTTTTGCGCCCTGCCGCGCAAGGACACCAGCAACAGGCTGACAAACGCACCAGCTACCGCGATGGTCATGTCCTTTTGCGAGTCCCACGGATCGTTTTGTGCGCCGACGAAGGCCTTCGCCGTGTCATTGCCCAGGAAGGCACCGCCGACCCACTCCACCAGTTCGTACACGGCGGACGTCGACAGCATGATGTTCAGGGTCACGAAAAACAGCCAGAACCCCCGCAGCGGCGTCAGGCGCCACAGCACTTCGCGCACCGGATAAACCAGCAGCAGCCCGTAGCTCAGATGCACCAGTCGGTCATAGTGATTGCGGTGAACACCTGCCGCCCGGTCAAAACTCAAGCCCAACCACGCCGAAGACCAATGATCGTAAGGCACCAGGGAATAGGTGTAGTGGGCGCCCAGTTCATGCACACACAAAAACGCAAACACCAGCGTGATGGACATCGCCGACAAACGGAACCGCCGAGAAACCGCGACCAACGTCCCCACCAGCAACAGCACCAGCAGGTTTTCCAGCGCCCAGTCCACACGACTGCGGGGAGAAAACCCCGACACCCCGACAATCAGCACAAACACCAAGAGCAACGTCAGGTCGAACCGTAAACGCGGGTCAGGCTGCATGGCGCACTACCTCGAAGTCAGGACATCGTCCTTTAAGCTTCGAGGCAAGGGCGCTCTGCAAGTTCGCTTTTTTCATCCACGGCGTGATAGGTTGTACGATGACTGACGAACAACAATCCAGTCATCGCGCTATCCCAACAACAACAACAAGGAAACACCCATGAAAAAAGCAAAAGTGCTGATCGGTTTTCTGTGCCTGTTCAGCGGCTACGTCGCCGCCACCCCGGCTGCCGTCGACAAGGACGTGGCCCAGGCAGTCGACCACCTGACCCAGGCCATGCTGCACAAAGACATCCCGGAACTGAACGCCTTGACCGCCGAGAACCTGACTTACGGGCACTCCAGCGGCAAGATCCAGGACAAGAAGGCCTTCATCGCCGACATCGAAACCGGCAAAAGCGCCTTCAAGACGCTTGAGATGCAAAACCAGACCATTACCGTCTCCGGCGATGTCGCGCTGGTCCGCCACCACTTCTCGGCGCAAGCGCTCAAAGGCACTGAAGTGGTGCCAACCGAAATCGAGAACTTCCAGATCTGGCAAAAGCAGGACGGTAAATGGCTTTTGGTGGGACGTCAGGCTTACAAGTTCTGATGCATTGGTAAAACCACCACCGTACCTGTGGGAGCGGGCTTGCTCGCGAAGGCGTTGTATCAGACACCCTGGATGTCGACTGACACTCCGCCTTCGCG
>NZ_JBWKWD010000014.1:123520-128952 GCF_059422045.1 Pseudomonas sp. GW821-FHT02A08 | reverse complement strand
GCGTGACCTGGGCCGCGGCGGCCGGCAGCCATGCAGAGGGTTCCCACACCACCGAAGCCAGGCCGATCAGTGAGACGGGGCTGAACATTGCGCTGCCGGTCACGGTGCTGGCGTTCAACCTGGGCAAAACGGTGAGCGTGACGTTTACCATGACCCGCGATGGTAAATCGCGTACGTCGCTGCCGTTGTTGTTGAATGTCGCCACCCTGCCGGACTCAAGCTTGATTCTGCCGGTGATCAAGGATGCCGACAATAACGGCGAGGGTCCGGAGTTCAATGTAGGCAATCTGACCACCAATGCCACCTATCGCATGGGCGTCTGGCCATTGATTGCCATAGGCCAATATGTATGGCTGCGCCTGAAAGGCACTAATGCTGATAACAGCCCTTACGACGTAGTCATCCATACAGCACCAGGCTCACTTGTCGGCGCACAGTGGATCAATCAAGGTTATTACGAACGAACCATCGCACTTGCAGGCTTGAGAAACCTGAAAGATGCCAGTTCTCTGAGCCTGGAGTTTAAAGCTGCGTTCGGCAAAAGCACCAATGAGAGCGAGGCTGTGGTTTTTCCCGTACGCACTTACACGATCAAGGCCTTCGAGGTGGTGACGCCGACCATCACCAAAGCCGAAGACTCCAAGGGCGTTGAAATCCCGCCAGCCGGCTTCACGTTCGACCCCACCATCAAGCTCACCGGGGGGGCGAGCAAGGGCCAGAAGGTGCAGATCCTGGACGAGACCACTTCCAAAGGCGAGGCCACGGCTGACCCGAATACCGGAATCTGGACGCTGACCGTCACCGTCCTGGCGGTTGCCGAACACAGTTTCACTGCCAAGGCGCTGTATGGCAGTGGCCTGGTTTCAACGCCACCACGCACCTTGACCCGTGTTACACCGCTCGTGCGCGACCAAACCAGTTTTACTGACCGGAACTTGAATGGCTGGACTCTCGGGCCAGGAATGGATCCTCGCGATCTGAACATAATCCAACAAGCAAATGGTAATTGGCTACTCCAAAACCGCACTTATACTAACAACTCCCTTGGCGTCTACATTCAAAAGACCCTGAACAACTTGGAGCCAGGGCGCCGGTATCGTTTTTCCGTCAATGTCACTCGGTTCGATGGCCAATACGAGTCGCCAAGATTATCGATCAGAGCTGCCGCCCTGAACGTTGCAGGCCCGACCACTTTTTCGCTGGTGGACAACTGGCAAACCATGCAAGGCACCTTCACTGCCACCAGTATGCAAATGATGGTTGATGTCTATAGTCATGTCGCAACGGGCCTCGGTAACGACTATCAAATTGATGATATCGAGATCCTCGCCCTGTAAGTTGTAGAGCACGCCACCTCCCCCCTGCGATAAGCGGGGGGAGGAAACGTGGCAGCCCATTGTTGTGCCTTCAGCGACTCGCTGCCATTCATCGAAAACCCACCCTCACCTGTTATTTCTGACAGTAGCCAACCCTCCCGGCCTGAGGCCCAATCGAGCGACCTATTCGTGTCTGAATAGCATCACATCGACGAGGGCTTTTTCCATGTCGCATTTCCGTTCGTTTCTGTTTCCGCTTTTCCCCACCGCCATTTCCCCTCTTGCTCTGCGCCCCTTGCTGGTTGCCGGCATGACGCATCCGGTCGCTGACGGTGACGGTGGCATCAACATCCAGGCCGTCTACGATAGCCCCGAGGGGATGTTGTGTGCCATCAATGCTTACAGCTTTCCAATGCTTGCCGGCGATACGCTGGATATCTACTGGGGTACCGAGAAACTCCTTACCCGGGTTGTCGAACCAGATGAAACCGACAAGACCGTGTTTTTTTTCCTGCCTGCCGGGTCCATTGTTTCCGGCTGGGTCGAGGAGGTCTATTACGTGCTGACCCGCCAGGGTGAAACCGAACCCGATGACCCGGCCGTGCCATTGCGGTTGCTGGTGAAACTGGATCGGCCGGCCGGGCGCGACAAAGACCCTCATCTACCGGGCCATTCCGAATTGCATATTGCGCAACTGCCGGAGGATGTCATCCGCAATGGCGTGGATGCCGAGTGGGCGGCAAAGGGGGTGCCCATGACCATCGGCGTGTACCCGAACATCGCCGTGCGCGATGTGATCCAGGTGAAATGGGGCAGCGCTTATCTGGCACCTCACGTTGTCACGGTGGCACAAGCTGATGGTTCCGACCCTATCGTGATCACCGCCACGCAGGCCGACATTCTGGCGGGTGGCGACAGCGCAGCGCTGTTGGTGCAATACGAGGTCCACGACGAAGTCTGGAACTACTCCGAACAATGGTCGCAATCCACCTATGTACGTGTGGAGGCAGGCGCCTGGCGCCTGGATGCGCCGATCATCAAGGAGTCGGTCAACGGCGTGATCGACCTCAAGCAACTGAACCAGCAAGACGTGACAGTACAAGTCCTGGTCCTGGGCACTGATTTCGACGTGGGCGATACAGTCACGATGACCTGGGTTGGCACGCCGCAAACCGGCAATCCGCTGACTTACACCGACACCTGGATTGTGGACAACATCCCGAGTGTCAAGGAGTTCAAGGTGCCTTACGCTGACGTCCGCGCCATCGCCATGGGCTCGGCCGACGCCTCCTACGTCCTGACCAAACTCAATGGCGGTCCACCGCTCTCCTCCAAACGCGCCTTCGCCAGCGTGATCGGTGATGTGTATGCGCATCCGGCACCGAGGATCCGGGAAATAGTCGGCAACCTCCTCGAACCCGACAACGGCATGGCCACCGTCGACATCACTTACCCTGGGATGACCAACGGTGACTTCATCAACCTGAGATGGCTCGGCACCCGATCCAATGGCCAGCCCTATGTCCATGGCCAGGAGTACACCGTCAGCCAGGGGGACGCCGAGCGTAAGAAAATCACGATTTACGTGCTGGGTGAACACATCGCCGTGCTGGCTGACGGCAGGCTTGATTTGTCTTACGTAGTGTCCAACGATGAAGTGGCCATTCATGGGGTCAGCGAGTCCGAGCACCTGCTGGTTGAGGTCAAGGCCATTCGCGCCACACTGCCGGCGCCGAAGGTGGAGGGGGCCGAAGACGATGTGCTGGATCCGTCGAAAATCTTCGATCACGCCAAGGTGCTGATCGAATACCTTGGGACGGTCAAAGATGACATTCTGACGTATTACTGGACCGGTATCAGCTCGGGCGCCAGCACCAGCGACTGGCTGCCGATCACCAGCGTCATCGCCGGACAACCGGTGAATTTTCGGGTCGATGCCCGGTTTGTCTCGACCAACATCGGGCAGTACGTCAAGGTCAGGTACACCCTCAAACACGCCAGCACCGGCTTGTACAGCTACTCCAACACCCTGAACCTGATGATTGGCTACCTGGTGGGCGAATTACTCCCGCCCGAAGTCATTCAGGCTGAAGGTGAAGCCCCCAATATCAGCCTCGATCCCATGCATGCCCTTGTCGGCGTCGATATCGACGCCGGCTATGACAGCATGGACCCGAAACTGGACGTCATCACCTTGAAGTGGCTCGGCGTACCGGGAGCAGGTACCTCCGAAGATCTCGAACTTCCCGGGCACGAAAGTAAAAAAGTGCGGTTTCATCTGGCTTCCTCGTTTGTCGGTGCCAACATCAACAAAATGGTGAGCGTCGGTTATGACGTCAAACGGTATGGTTTCGCGTCACCGTCACAGACACTGGCTTTGCGCGTCCTGACTTTTCAAAATCCCGAGGACGAGCTGCCACGGCCGAACGTTCCACAAGCGGTCAACCGAATTCTTGACCTGATGACCTTTGCCGGCGACGCCCGAGTCACTGTCGATAAATGGCCATTTATCGCGCTCAAGCAGCGCGCCTGGCTCAGGCTGCAAGGCAAGAGCGTTTCCGGAGCGCCTTACACGATCACACTGCTCGACGGCACGGAGGTCACGTCGACACAACTGGTCAACGGCCTCAATGAAACCCTCCTCAGATCCGAACTGCTGAAACTGGGCCATGCTTCACCGGCCACCGTGATCTGCAAGGTGACCTTCGATGGTGATTCACAAGAAAATACGGCCATCGAGTTTCCGCTGATGGAACTGACCGTCAGAATCCGGTACGACTACCTGACACCAGAGATCACTGATGTGATTGACTCCACAGGCCCGGTTGCGGAGGGTGGAATCACGTTCGATAAGGAAGTGACCGTTAAAGGCACGGCGACCCGTGGTGAACGCGTTGAGTTGTTTGACGGTTCCAGCTCACAGGGGTTAGCCAACGTCGGTGCCGATGGCATTTGGGAAAAGCTGCTGACTGGCCTTGAGGTAAAGAACTACCACATCGTCGCGCGAGCCCAATATGGCGCCGACCCTGTGGACAGCCTGCTTCGGGCTTTTACAGTGGTCCAGACCATTACCCCAAGCATCACCGATGTCACGGACTCCAAAGGGATCGCCATCCCCCCGGGCGACATCACCTTTGATCGCAACGTCACCGTCTCCGGCAAGGCCAGCCCCAATCAATGGATCCGGCTCCTCGATGGCGCGACGTCGCTGGGTGAAGCTCAGGCCGACGCCAGCGGTGACTGGAGCCATCCAGCCAACGCTTTGACCGTCAAGACCTACAGGCTCACGGCGAAGGCACTGTATGGCGATGGACCGGTGTCCGAAACGCGCGAGTTTAGAGTGGCCGAGGCCATTACCCCTACCATCGCCAATGTCACCGACTCCAAAGGCAGCGTTGCCCCTGGCGGCATCACCTTTGATCGCAGCGTCACCGTCACCGGCAAGGCCAGCCCCAATCAATGGGTCCGGCTCCTCGATGGCGCGACGTCGCTGGGTGAAGCTCAGGCCAACGCCAGCGGTGACTGGAGCCATGTGCTCAATTCATTGACCGTCAAGGCCTACAGCCTCACGGCGAAGGCACTGTATGGCGATGGACCTGTGTCCGAAGCGCGCGACTTTACCGTGGCCGAGGCCGATACCCCGGTGATCGCCGACGTCACCGACGTCAAAGGCAGCGTTGCCCCGGGTGGCACCACTTTTTATCGCAGCGTCACCGTCACCGGCAAGGCCAGCCCCAATCAGAAGGTCCGCCTCCTAGATGACGCAACGCCACTGGGTGAGCCTCAAAGCAACGCCAGCGGTGACTGGAGCCAGGTGCTCAATTCATTGAGCGTCAAGGAGTACAGACTCACGGCGAAGGCACTGTATGGCAATGAACCTGTGTCCGCGGAGCGCTCCTTTACTGTTGCCCAAGCGGTTACCCCGACCATCGCCAATGTCACCGACTCCAAAGGCACCGTTGCCCCTGGCGGCATCACCTTTGATCGCAGCGTCACCGTCACCGGCAAGGCCAGCCCCAATCAGAAGGTCCGCCTCCTCGATGACGCAACGCCACTGGGTGAGCCTCAAAGCAACGCCAGCGGTGACTGGAGCCAGGTGCTCAATTCATTGAGCGT
>NZ_JBWKWD010000014.1:0-123420 GCF_059422045.1 Pseudomonas sp. GW821-FHT02A08 | reverse complement strand
GGGTGAGCCTCAAAGCAACGCCAGCGGTGACTGGAGCCAGGTGCTCAATTCATTGAGCGTCAAGGAGTACAGACTCATCGCGCAGGGGCTGTACGGCGACAACCCGATCTCCAACCCGCCCCGGACTTTTACCGTGGCCATGGCCGATGCCCCGGTTATCAACAATGTCGTTGGCGCCTCTGGACCCGTGCAGAATGGCCAAACGACCTATGACCGAACCGTTACTGTCACCGGCAGGGCCAGCCCGAATCAGCAAGTCGAGTTGCGTGACGACTCCACCTCGCTGGGTCGACCAAACGTCAGTGCCAGTGGAACCTGGAGCCAGGTCATTAGCGGATTGAGCGTCAAAGAATATCGCCTCACAGCCCTGGCACTGTACGGCGACCGCCCTGTGTCCGAGCTTTACCGTTTTGCGGTGGCGGCCCATACAGCACCAACAATTAGGTCCGTCAGGGATTCCCGTGGCGAATTGCCAGATAGAGCACATACCACCGATAGGACCGTGAGCCTTGAAGGGAATGTCACGGCTAACCATGAGGTCCAAATCTACGATAACAACGTGTCCAAACATACGGTGCGAGCCAGTGGGACCACCTGGAACACCACCCTGTCCGTGGCTCTGGGTTTACACAGCATTACGGCGAAAGCGGTCAGTACCGGGCAGTTTTCCGAAGCCCGCAGTTTTACCGTCAACTCGCCGACCCCGCCGCTGAACTTCAATACCAGCCCGGTGAATTTGTCTGCGTGGATTTTCAGAAGTGACTACACACCCACTAATCCACCCGCGGGTGCCTTCGTCAACCGAGCCGCGAGCGGCGGTGTTCCGCCCTATCGCTATGCGTCGAGCAATCCTGCGGTGGCCGAGGTGAATGCTTCCACCGGGCGGGTGATTTCCAAAGGCAATGGCAGCGCTACGATTAGGGTGACGGATAACGCTAATCAGACCGCCTCGTATCCAGTATCGGTGTCGAATGTGCATCGAATCTTCGGAACAGGTCAGCGCAATACTTATACGCCATGCCATAACGCTGCAGTGAGTCAGGGTGGGCGCATTCCATCGTTGGCAGAATGGAACTCATACAGGAACACCTATGCTGGTGTGGCAACCGAGCAGGAGTGGTGCTGGGCAGCCGACGTGGCCGGTTTAGGCAAACGGTGGGCGATCTACCCGGCAACCGGGCAAACTAAACCACTGATTGATCTCGGGTTTGGCGGTGAGGTAGCCAGTGGCTATGGCATAAGAAACGGCTAATGCATTAAGCAGATGAAAAAACGCCCCTCATGAATCATGAGGGGCGTTTTTTTTAACTCCGATAAGTGCTCGATATTAAAAGTCCCAACGCACCCCCACATTCACCCCATACGGCTGTTCAATGTTCTCACCGTTGCTGTAATCGAAATCGGCATGCAGTTGCACGTCCTTGGTCACCGCCAGTGCAATACCCGCCCCCAGCACCCCGCGGGTGCCGGACAAATCGTTGTTGAACTGGTTGTCGTGGTTGACGGTGACGCGGTTGTTGTTGATGAACTCTTGTTGCACGGCGGCGCGCACATAAGGTTGCGCGATCATGCCGTTGTTCATGTTGAAGGTACGGCCGGCGGTGGCACCGGCTTCGCCGAGAACCGAGCGCGCACGATCACCGTCGGCGTTCATGCCGTTGTCCAGGTCATAGTCGCTACCTTGAATCACCGCAGTCGACAGTTTGGCGTACGGCTCGACGAAGTAGCCCTTGTCCAGCTTGATGTTGCGCCCGAACTCGGCGGAAGCGCTGATGCCGGAGTTGCGGTAATCGCCCTTGGAGCGGGTGCCGTCGCTCAAGCTGACCTTGGCTTCATTGTGAAAGCGGTTGAACTTGAGCGTGGCGTCGAAGTAGTAGCCCGTCTCGGCGTCCAGCCAGGTCACGTACGGCCCCAGATAGTAGCTGTTGATGGTACCGGACGTGCCCTGCTCGACGTTCAGGTCGGAGTCGCTATAACCGGTCATGACACCCGCCAGCCATTGGCTCTCGCCCAGGCGCACATCCGCACCGAGGGACAGGCCTTGCTGGGTCTGCTGATAGGCCACGCCGGAACCGGAAGTGATGTTGTACTTGTTGCCGTAACCGCGCATCCAGAAGCCGGTTTTGCCGCCGTTGAAACGCAGTTCGCCCATGCGGCTGCGCAGCGATGCACCCTCGGCATACAGGATGGTGATCGGTGCGTTGAACAAGGCCAGCACCGAGCGCGCGCCGGGGCTGACGGTTTTGGTGGTCGGGTCGAGGAACCATTCGGTCTCCCCTGTCCCCGTGCTGCGCTGGGCCAGGTCGTAGGACCAGGTGCCCACGTCGACCGGGCCACCTTCGAGCGAGAATTTCGCATCGCCCGCCGCGGTGTGCACCAGGGTCAAGGCCTGCGGTGACGCCGCGTCCAGCCCGGAGGCGGCCACGGCCAGACCGAAGTCGCCCGTCGCCACGCCGGTAACGTTAAGAAAGTCGTGATTGCCGGTGGCGAAGTCACCCTTCATGGCAAACACACCGTTGCCCGCCAGTGTCCCGACATTCAATTGATAGTAAGTAGCCGGGGCACCCGCCGGGCCAAAACTGACACGACCATCATTCATGGCCAGCGTACCGATGCTGTCGTTGCCGGTGAGTGTCCAGTTCGAACCGCTGTTGATGGTCACACCGTTGGCCTTGTCGAGGCGGCCGATGAGGGTCGAACCGTTTTGCAGGGTGACATTGGCCGTCGAGGCATCATCGACCTTCACCACATCGCCAACCATGTGACCCGAGTCGAACGTCAGGTTCGCGGTGCTGCCACCGTCGACGCTCACGTTGCCTTGCAGGGTGCTGTTGGCGACGGTCATATTGGCGGTGGAGGCGTCCTTCACCTCAAGCAAAAGGTTGTTGCCGGCAAGCAGACGAGTGTTGTTCAGCACTTGTATCTGCGCCGTCACACCGGCATCCGCGAGAATCGCCGAGCCCGCCTGCCCTTGCACCAGGACATTGTCGAGCAGCAGTTTGGCACCACCGCCCACGCCTTCGGCGTCAGCCCGCAGGCGAACGCCGTTCGCGCCACCGGTAATGCTGCCACCTGTGGCCCTTACATCAGCACCAAACGAATTCAGACCGATCCCGTTCGACCTGGTTGCGGAAACCTGTGTATTGGTCAACTGCACAAGGCTGCCACCACCGGTTTCGATCCCGGCGGATACGCCCTGGATCCGGCTATCGCTGATCACGGCAGTCGAACCGGTGGTGGTTCCACTGACCCGGTTGATGAGCATGCCCATGCGGGTGCCGGTTACCGTGGCACCCGTCAAATTACCACTGGCGTTGGTGAGCGAAACCCCTGCACTACCCAGACGGCCGTCGTAGGTACCGCCGACCGCATTGAATTGTGCTCCGCTGGTGACCAACACCTCAAAGGTGGCCGCGCCGTTGGAATTCAATACGCCACCGTTCTGGGCGAGATAGTTGTCTTGCGGTGTGGTTTGATCGATGCCCAGTGTTTGACCCGCGTCGATCGTGGTCAACGCAAACACCAGGGGACTTGAAAGAAGGGACGGGGCCAGGGTCAGCCACGCGAGACTTTTTTTGAATCGGTTCAACGGAAACAACTGCGAACAAGCATCCATGATGACTCCTTTAAACTTTTGAGCGATACAGTCCTCCAGTGGGAGGCTGGCATAAACAATGTGCGCGCAGAGTACAAGGAGGAGTGCGACAGTTCTGTAGGAGTTTTCCTAAAGTTAAAAGAATGATCCCTCACTTATATGAGCGAGCGAGGTGGAGGAACTCCTCCACCTCTGGGTGATAAAACTAATTAATGTTATTCAGGACGAGTGCCAGGGCAGAAGTTCCCATCCGAGTCGATGGTCACCACCCTCACTTCAACTTCATTTGAACTATGAAGACGCCCATCCACCGTTGTCGTGTAAACAATCTTCCCGTATCCATCGGCAATGGGCCTGAGTGCGGCATTGAATGGCAAATAGACTTCAAATCCGTCCACATGTTCGTTACCTGTCAACGTCTTTTCAATAAGGTAATCGGCCACCGGGTCGAGATCCGGTATTTTAACCCCTGACCATACAAAGTCCAGCTTCATACCCGGGGCGAGAGACCCTCCCCCTTCCACACTGACTACCGCGGCCTTACCGACTACCGGAAAATCCCGCAGAGAACTGCAGTCAAGGTACTTTCGACCGGACGGGCTTTCGTACAAATGGCGAATTACTGGATCAATAAGCGTCACAGGAAAAATATACACATCGACATCAGTAGGGGGTGACGGGTTTTTATTTTCACCATTTTGAGTAGGGTTGGTGATGATATAGCGCGCCTTTTTGAGGCCGTTACGGGTCGCCTCAAATACAGCCGACGGAATTTTGAACGGGATCTTGAAGTCCGGACTTTCAGTTCCGGTCACTTCATAGTGTCCGTTCGGTGCTGGAACAGGCTCACCCTCCCAGTACAAATCAACATGATCTCCGGCCTTGAACCCGTCATAGATTGTCAATTCGATATCAATCAAGCTGCCAACGTCGCCCTCCACCAACTTGTCATCGCCTGTTGAGCCTTTTACCACCAGTTTGGCCAGGTTCGGGTTACCCAACTCCGGATCCGGTTCTGGATTGACCGGACCTGGAATCGTCAAGTTGATGTTGCACGTTAACCCCGTCGGTTCCGGATACTCCTTGCCGTCCCGTACAATTGCATAGCTCACGAGGACGTCCCTCGGACCATCACCATTACGCGCCACATCCGCAAAAGGTACGTCGACAATCACTTGCGCCGTGCCGTCCGTCGGCTTGAGCGGTTGAATGATGCCATCAAACCTTACTCGTACCTGGTCTTCGGGCAGTCCATTATCGAAGGTCGGAATAACCACCGCTACACTTGGCCAGGCATCGTCCAGGTCAATAACGCCATCATCGTGTTCCGGTACAAGTGGCGGTTTCAGCCCGCTGGGTACGGGGGTCAATCGAACATAGAGATCAAGCTCCTCAGATTCCTTCCCAATGTTCCCCGAGCGATCTTCATATTTGCAGTAAAAAATAAAATCCCCCGTGCCGCCTAGATCAATTTGGCTCTTGGGTATCTTTATTTCGATCGGCCGGCTGAGATCAGCAGTAACAGTGAATACACCAATAGGAACCCCCGGAATACTCTTGCCATAATAACCATAATATCTATCTCCCTCCCTCATGTCGTCCGGAGGATCAATAGTCATTGTCAAACCGTCCAATGCATCCAGAATTTCGCGAGTGACAACGCCGTCCACGACTTCGACCGGCGGGGTTGCCTTGCCCCCGGGCAATCCATGATTGGGTGCCGTTTTATCGATGAAAAACAACGACTCCGGAGATATATGCGTATTACTTGCATACTGGGTTTTGTAACGCAGGCGAAACGGCCCTTCAACCGCCGTTTCCCCGCCATCCAATACCATCACAAAAGGATTGGGAAGAGGACTTGGAAGCTCCTTCCACCCTGAAACCTCAACATTATCTTTCATCAGTGTAATATCGATTTCTCCTGGTTGCGCTCCCGGAGGTACCTGCACATCTCTAAGCAGCACATTGCAATCGTGCCCCTGGCGGCTTACTTGAAGTTTCGCCACATTATCGCTCGGCACCGGCGGTAACAAGTTCTCTACTTCAGGTGGATCACCGGCCGTAAGTCGCAGTGACTCGCGCAAGTCAAACAACTTTTTCCGAGCCAACTCTGCTGCCGATAAAACGTTCATATCAGTCATTACTTGTTCTCCTTTTCAATAGACACGCCGGGTCATCTGCCGCTGATGGCTAAGCTTCAATACAGATGCCGGACACTCACTACATTGCCAACTCGAAAACTCTTCAGTTTTCGTTACACAAATCATTCGTCGGCGAACATATTTCGCCACTGGGCATGGTGCGATTGATCACCACAAAGTCCGACCGGGACCGCCCCCGACCACCGTTACGCTTTTCAAGTCGGTAATAAGCCAGCCCGGAGCCGTTGTTCACCATCGGGGCAATCAAGTTGTCGTAGTCTTGCACGACAATATCGATATCCATTCCGGGCTGGAGCGTTGTCAGCTCTTTGACAATCTCGCCGTAGGCCCCCGGGATGGGGCTGGTGCCATTCGGTCCGGCACACCCTTGCCAAACCAGTATCAGCGTGTCGCCCTGCTCGATACGGGGGTCGGCCTTGATCCTGACCGTCACCCCTTCCCAGAGCCTCGGCCTCGAACAGCAGTGGAGTACGCCATTCAAACCGCCATGAGGAAATGTCGGTTCCTTCAGGTTTTCAATCAATACAATGTCCACCCTGACCAGCGTCGGCAGGGATTGTTGCCCGTTCACCCCATTGCTGGTGGTGTAGTAAACCGGCAAGGCTGGATTCTGCTTATCGGTGTCGATCACCTCCCAGGGCACGATGAACTCGATGGTCTTCCCGGCGGTGTCTCCCAATTTGACTTTGTATTCAGCGACTGCTCCTGGATAGCTTCCCCAGTACAACTCAAGCAGTTGCTGTGGTTCGGGAGCGTCATACAAGGCGAGCTCGACTCTGGCAGGACGGCCATGGTCCTCGGTCAACAACGTATTCTTGATGCCGGATACTTCTCCAAATACCTCCACCAGTGCGAGGTTCGCATTGATCAACGCAGGAGCCTTGTCGTGATCCTGGCCGGCCACGGTAAGATCGACCGCGACCGAGATGTCCGGCGATGGAGGTCCATACGCAGTGCCTTGGCGAATCCGGTAATACACCTTTGCCCGCAATGGCCCGTCGCCCTTGCCCTGCAATGTCGGCCATGGCACCGGAGCGGAAAGCGGAAAGCCCGCCGGATCAACCTGAATCTCCGCCAGCGGGTTGTCATCCCAAAAAATGGCCACCCAATGGCCGGGATCCGCAAATTCGTACTCATCGATCTCCACCCGCACACCATCACGGGCCTGCTGCCGATCCACCAGACCTCTGGGAGACAGTGGCACTCGGGGTGGCGGCAGGGCTCCCGGCGCGGGGCTTAAATCGACGTAAATGTCAGCCAGATAAGACCGTGGTCCGGCATTGCCGGCCAGATCCCTCAGGTAGTAATAGAGGTAACGCTTACCGGTGCCCCAAGCGCGGATTTCGTCGGCGTAGACAGTGATGCGCAGTCGTTTGTCGGCAATATCCTGGGCGCTGAACTCCTGCTCACGAATCGGCGTTTCGGCGTCGGGTGGAGAGTCTTTGTCTGTCCAGTAATAAACGGCGCGATCCCGGGCTTCGGCATCGATGTACCAGGGCACTTGCACGCTGACCTCTCCTTCCTGCGTCAGGAAGGTTTCGGTGATCGTGCCGTTCAACTCTGGAGGAAACACTACCGCCTTCGGCTTGTTACCGAAGTCGGGTTTTGTAGTGTCGATCGTCAGGGTTTTCCTCTCCCCCTCCACGGGATTGACGCCGTAAATGGACACCCTGAGCGCCACCTCATAGACCCCCTGTACCAAGCGATTACGTGGGACCTTGAGGGTTTGCGGGAACACAATAACGTCGGTGGTCGGATACCAGCGTTCATCGACAGCGTAAAACTCAGCCCCTAATTGCATGAAGCCCAGTTCGACCAAATCCTCGTCGGCCGGGTTGGTTCCCCGACCAAACTCCATGAAGGTCGCGATCAGATCGTCACCCAGTGCCGTCAGCGGCAGCAGCCCTCTTGGGTCAACCGGATCAATGACCGCTGGAATGTCGGGTGCGTCAGCTGCAAGCACAGATGCTTCGTGGACTTGCGAATCATCGGCAGGTTTTTCGGGCGTCGCCATTTCGAGCCTTCCTGGGTGAAGGTGGTGGTACAGCACACTTGGTTGCGCTGCTTGAATGGCTTTATTTAATGCCCGCCGGAAGAAACTGCCTACTGTCAGAAATAACAGGTATTGCGACCGTTCATCGTAAAACTGCCCTAAGACCACCTGATTTAGACCCATAAAAAACCCGCGCTCCCATTTGATCGAGAGCGCGGGTTCAGTCGCTGCGGCTTCGGGTTACACGGTGTCGACCTTCAACGAATGGTCATTGAGCATGCCGTTGATGATGGTCGCCGTGTCATACCCGCCTGCGATCACCCCACCCGCCCCCGGCGTTACACCGTAGTGGCTGGCCAGGTCGACGCCGGCCAGGTCGATGGTCTGGTTCGGCGCGGCGCCGGCCATGGCGCTGACGTCGATGCTGGTCACTGTCGACGGCCCGCTGCCGGTGACGGTGAAGTGCAGGTAGTCATCCAGCGACGCCGTGGTGCCGCTCTCCCCTTGCAACAGTTGCGACAGGTCGAGCTTGTCGGTGCCGGGCGTGAAGTCGGTGATCACGTCATGGCCACTGTTGTCCTTGAGCCACTGGAAGGTATCCGCCCCCGTCCCGCCAGTCAGGGTGTTGTTGCCCAGGCCACCAATCAGCAAGTCATCGCCGTCCCCTCCCCTGAGGATGTCGTTGCCCAGGCCGCCGTTGATCACGTTGTTAGTGTTGTCGCCGGTCAGGGTGTCGTTGAAGTTCGAGCCAGTGAGGTTTTCGATACCGGTCAGGGTGTCCGAGCCCGCACCCAGGGTGTTCTGCGCAGTGAGCAGGCTGAGGTCGACCGTCACCCCGACGCTGGCGTGGGTATAGCTTGCCGTGTCGATGCCCGTGCCGCCATCGAGGATGTCACTGCCCTGGCCGCTGAAGAGCAAGTCATTGCCCGCGCCGCCATGCAGCTCGTTGTTGCCGGAACCGGCAGTGAGCACATCGTTGCCGTCGCCGGCATTGATGACGTTGTCGCCCGTGCCCGCCACCAGGACGTCATCGCCACTGGTACCGGTGAGGGTGTGGCCGCCCTGATAGCTGATGGTCAGGTTGGCCGAGTCGCTGCCGCCATGGTTGTCGTTGGCGGTGTAGGTGCCGTGGTAGTCCGTGGTGACTTCGTGTGCTCCTGCGTAGTTGACGGTCATGGTCAGGTCGTAGTTTTCCGCCGAATTCTTATTGCCGCCACTGGTGTTGGCGATGTTGGTCACGTGGATCTGGTAGGTGCCATCCGCGCTTGCGGTGATGGTGCCGCCATCGGCGATGCCTGTGAACGCCCCGCCGTTGAGCGAATACTCCATCGTGACGTGCCCAGGGTCCAGGTTGTGATCGAGGTTGAGCGTCTCACCCTGTTTCAGCTTAACCGTGATGAGGTCTTCATTGTTGCCATTGGAGTTGTTCGCGGCGCCCAGATAGCCACTGATCACCAGCAGCGCCGTCATGGTCGCCGCGTTGGCCGCAAAGGCATTGCGCACGTTGGCCAGACTCTGGTTGGCGAGGTTGTTGTTTTCGCCGGTGAAGTCGATCGCGCCGGTACCGGTGAAGTCCCCGCCTTTCACGACCCAGCCGGTGTTGAACGAGGTGGGTGTCGCCGAAAGTTGGTCGCCATTGGGGTCGGTATCGTTGGCCAGCAACAGTTCGCCCGGCACCACGATGTTGCTCGACAGCTCGTTGGTGATGACGTGGTCGTCCACCGCCACTGGAGGCGCGTTGGGGATCACTTTCACGGTCAGCGTCGAGCTGGTGAGGTCGCCATCGTTGTCGCTGACGGTGAAGCCGATGTTCTCGGTGATCAACACCGACGTGGTTTTCTGCGAGGTGTAGTTGTAGTCGCCAGTGTCGAGATTGATCACCAGCGTGCCGCTGTTGTTGGTGGCGATGCTCAGCGTGTTGTTCACGGTATTGAAGGTGCCGTGGTTGGTGCCGCCGCTTGGCGTCAACGAACCCTGGCCGCTGAGGGCTTTCGGATCGTAAGTGTAGGTGGTGCCGTCGACCACGATGGATTTGATGAAACCGCCATCAGCGCCGAACGCGCCGCCCTCACCCAGCAACGAACCGGTGACCGGTGCGCCGACCACGGTGCCGGACAGCACCGAGTTGAGTTGGTTGAGGTCGGTGACCACCACCGCATTGGTGTCGGTGTGGCTGTGGCCGTCGTAGGCTAGCGGATCGAGGTTGGCGTTGCTTACGCCACTGCCCAGGCCGATCGCGTAGTTCTTGATGTCGTTGGCATTGAGGAAGGCTTTCAGCGCGGTTTCGTCGGCGGTGCCGATTTCCTGGCCGGCGGTGGGCTTGCCGTCGGAGAAGAAGTAGCCGACGTTTTGCGCACCGGTGAGTTTGCCCGAGGTGTTGAACGCGGTCTGCATGGTCGCCACGGCCGCGTCGTAGTTGGTGCCGCCGTCCGCAGTCAGACCGGCGAGCAGCGTCTTGGCGGTGGCGACATCGACCCACACCGAGGTCCTGTCGGTGGCGCTGCTGCTGAAGGTGACGAGCTGCACTTTCACATCGCCCAGGTCGTCGTACTTATCCAGCAAGGCACTGATGGCCTGCTTGGCCAGGGCCAGGCGCGACAGGCTCGCGCCCGACGCGTCCAACACGCCGGAAGCGTCGGCCATGCTGCCGGAGACGTCGAGCACGATCAGCAGGTTGGAATCGATCTCCACCGCCGCCACCGAGCGATCCGTTGCCACTGCCTTGGGCACGTCATCGACAATGTTGACCACGATGGTGCTGGTGCTGCTGTTGCCCAGCGCATCGGTGGCTTTGTACATAAAGCTTTCACTCAGGCTATTGGGCCCGTCGTTGGCGGTCGGCAAGGTTTTCGGTGCCGAGGTCAGGGTGTAGGTGTAGCTGCCGTCGGGGTTGATCAGGATCTGCCCGTAGGTGCCGGTGGCGTTGCCGACCAGGGTGTAGGTGAGTGCGCCGCTGGCACCCGAGACCGAACCGACCAGGGTCCCGGACGCGGTTTCGCCCGTGTTGCCCGGGTCGCTGCCGGTGACCGTACCGGCGGCCAGGTCCTGCCCGTCCTTGCTCAGGTCGAGGGCTTTTTCGTAGACCGTCACGTCGCTGTCGGGATTGGCCTTGATCGTGCTGTTGGTGACGTCGATGGTGATGGTGGTGGTGCTTTCATCGCCATCGGAATCACGCACGGTATAGGTGAACGTGTCAGTGGCACCCGGATCGCCGACGGAATTCTGGTTGCTGTGATACACCGCGTTGCCGTTGGCATCGAGGGTCAGGTAGCCATAGGTACCGTTGATCTGGTTGCCCAGCCCGCCGATGGCTGACGTCAAGGTGTTGCCGCCGGCACGCACACCAACCACCGTCGCCGGACCATCGGCGCCGCTGACGTCGTTGCCCAGCACACTGATGTTGACGCTGCCGCCCTCCACGACCGATGACGAGTCTGGTTTGGCGCTTGGCAGGTCGTCGACGATCTTGACGTTGATCTGCCCGGTATCGCTGTCGCCATCGGTGTCGGTGTCGGTGGCTACGACGTTGATGTTCTCGATGAGGTTGTTGGTGCCGTTGGCCGTTGGGTGGGCTTCGTTATCGTTGAGGGTGTAGCTGTAGCTGATCACGCCCTGGCTGAAACCGGTGATGGTCAGGGTGCTGCCCAGTGGTGTGACGGCAGTTTGCGGGAAACCGGCGACCACGCCACCACTGATGACCGTGATGCCGCCCACGGTCAGGGTTTGCAGGCCGTCGAGGGCGGTCACGGTGAAAGTGCCGCTCTGGGTCAGTGCCGGTGTGTCGGGGGTGGTGCCGTCGCTGAGATTTTTCTCGTAGACCGTCAGCTCACCGCCATACACGTCGAGGCCGTTGAGGGTGACCTTATCGTCGTTGTTGTAGACGTTCAGTACCAGATAGGCGGTACTGATGTCACCGTCGGCATCGGTGAGGGTGTAGGTGAAGGTTTCGGTGTCGCTGCCACCGCCATGCAGGTTTTTGAAGTCCGCATTATCGGGATCCAGCGTGTAGGTGTAGGTGCCGTTGGCATTGAGCACCAGGGTGCCATAGGTACCGGAGAAGGTGCCTGGGGTGACCGGGCCGGCATCCGGACCGATGGCGACTTTATCGGCGCCGATCACGTCGTTGCCGAACACGTCGCCACTGAGGCTCAACACTGTCTCCGAAGCGGTGCCGAGGTTGCTGTCGTTCAGCGCTTTGGGCACGTCATCGACAATGTTCACCACGATGGTGCTGGTGACGATGTTGCCCAACGAATCAGTGGCCTGATAGGTGAAGGTTTCGTGCATCACGTTCGGGCCGTCATTGCCATGCGGCATGGTGCTCGGTGGTGTCGTCAGGGTGTAGGTATAGGTGCCGTTGGCGTTGAGCTGAATCTGCCCGTATGCCCCGACATCGCTGCCGACCAGGGCATAGGTGATTGCGCCGACGGCATGGGTGACCGACCCCACCAGCGTGCCGGACGCGGTTTCGCCCGTGCTTGCAGGATCGCTGCCGGTGACGGTGCCGGCCACCAGGTCCTGGCCGTCCTGGCTCAGGTCGAGGGCTTTTTCCAGAACCGTCACGTCGTTGTCGCTGACGGCCTTCAGGGAGCTGTTGTAGAGGTCAATGGTGATGGTGGTGGTGCTTTCGTCACCATCGGAGTCGCGCACGGTGTAGGTGAACACATCCACCGCGCCGGGGCCGCTCACTGCGTTAGGCGTGCTGTGATACACGGCGTTGCCGTTGGCATCGAGGGTCAGGTAACCGTAAGTACCGGCGATGTGGTCGCCGAGCCCGCCGATGGCCGAGGTTGATGTGTCGCTACCCGCACGCACACCAATCACCGCCCCAGCGACAGCCGGACCATCAGCCCCGCTGACGTCGTTGCCCAGCACACTGATGTTGACGGTGCCGCCCTCCTGCACCGAATCCGCGTCGGGATTGGCGCTCGGAAGGTCATCAACGATCTTGACGTTGATCTGCCCGGTATCGCTGTCGCCATCGGTGTCGGTGGCTACGACATTGATGTTCTCGATGAGGTTGTTGGTGCCGTTGGCCGTTGGGTGGGCTTCGTTATCGTTGAGGGTGTAGCTGTAGCTGATCACGCCCTGGTTGTAACCGGTGATGGTCAGGGTGCTGCCCAGTGGCGTGACGGCAGTTTGCGGGAAGCCGGCTGCAACACCGCCGCTGACGACCGTGATGCCGCCCACGGTCAGGGTTTGCAGGCCATCGAGGGCGGTCACGGTAAAGGTACCGCTCTGGGTCAGGGCCGGTGTATCCGGGTTGGTGCCATCGCCGAGATTTTTTTCGTAGACGGTCAGCTCACCGCCATTCACGTCGAGGCCGTTGAGGGTGACCTTATCGTCGTTGTTGTAGACGTTGAGCACCAGGTTGGCGGTGCTGCTGTCGCCGTCGGCATCGGTGATTGTGTAGGTGAAGGTTTCGGTGCCGTCGCCACCGCCGTGCAGGGCTTTGAAATCGGCATCGCTGGTGTTGAGGGTGTAGGTGTAGGTGCCGTTGGCATTCAGCACCAGGGTGCCGTAGGTGCCGGTGAAGGTGCCGGGGGTGATCGGGCCGGCGTTTTCGCCGAGCGTTACCCGGTCGGCGCCTTGCACGTCGTTGCTCAGTACGTTGCCGTTGAGGGTCAGCTGGGTTTCCGAAGCCGTTGAAGGATTGCTGTCGTACACGCCTTTGGGCAGGTCGTCGACGATGTTCACGTCGAGGCTGCCCGTGGCAGTCGTGCCGTTGTCATCGACCACGGTCACGGCGAACTGCTCAGGCAGGGTATTGGCACCGTTGGCGGTCGGGTGCGCTTCGTTATCGTTGAGGGTATAGCTGTAGCTCACCACGCCGCTCGCCGCGTTGAACCCGGTGATGGTCAGGGTGCTGCCCAGTGGCGTGGTGATCGATTGCGGGAAACCCGCCGCCACGCCAGCGGTGACCACGGCGATACCGCCGACAGTCAGGGTGGTGACGCCGTCGAGTGCGATGACGGTGAAAGTACCGCTCTGGGTCAGGGCCGACGCGTTGGGGTTGCTGCCGTCACCGAGATTTTTTTCGTAGACCGTCAGCTCACCGCCATACACGTCGAGGCCGTTGAGGGTCACCGGATTGTCGTTGTTGTGGACGTTCAGCACCAGGTTGGCGGTGCTGCTGTCGCCGTCGGCATCGGTGATTGTGTAGGTGAAGGTTTCGGTGCCGTTGCCATCGCCGTGCAGGGCTTTGAAATCCGCATCGCTGGTGTTGAGGGTGTAGGTGTAAGTGCCGTTGGCATTCAGCACCAGGGTGCCGTAGGTGCCGGTGAAGGTGCCGGGGGTGATGGGTCCGGCGTTTTCGCCGAGCGTCACCCGGTCGGCGCCCTGCACGTCGTTGCTCAGCACGTTGCCGTTGAGGGTCAGCAGGGTTTCCGAAGCCGTTGATGCATTGCTGTCGTACACGCCTTTGGGCAGGTCGTCGACGATGTTGACGTTGATCTGCCCGGTTGCACTGTCGCCATCGCTGTCGGTAGCGACGACGTTGAAGTTCTCGGTCAGGCTGTTGGCGCCGTTGGCCGTTGGATGGGCTTCGTTATCGTTGAGGGTGTAGCTGTAGCTGATTACCCCGGTCGCCGGGTTGTAACCGGTGATGGTCAGGGTGCTGCCCAACGGCGTGACGGCGGTTTGCGGGAAGCCGGCGGCCACCCCCCCGCTGACGACAGTGATTCCGCCGACGGTCAGGGTTTGCAAGCCATCGAGGGCGGTGACGGTAAAGGTACCGCTCTGGGTCAGCGCCGTGGCATCCGGTGCGCTGCCGTCGCCGAGATTTTTTTCGTAGACCGTCAGCTCACCGCCATACACGTTGAGGCCGTTGAGGGTCACCGGATCGTCGTTGTTGTAGACGTTGAGCACCAGGTTGGCCGTGCTGCTGTCGCCGTCGGCATCGGTGAGGGTGTAGGTGAAGGTTTCGGTGCCATTGCCACCGCCGTGCAGGGCTTTGAAATCGGCATCGCTGGTGTTGAGGGTGTAGGTGTAAGTGCCGTTGGCATTCAGCACCAGGGTGCCGTAGGTGCCGGTGAAGGTACCGGGGGTGATCGGGCCGCTGTTCTCCCCGAGCGTCACCCGGTCGGCGCCTTGCACGTCGTTGCTCAGCACGTTGCCGTTGAGGGTCAGCAGGGTTTCCGAGGCAGTGCCATTGCTGTCGCCCACGGCGTTGGGCAGGTCGTCGACGATGTTGACGTCCAGTGAACCGGTGGCAGTGGTGCCGTTGTCGTCGACCACAGTCACGGCAAACTGCTCAGGCAGGGTGTTGGCACCGTTGGCGGCCGGGTGCGCTTCGTTATCGTTGAGGGTGTAGCTGTAACTCACCACGCCGCTCGCCGCGTTGAACCCGGTGATGGTCAGGGTGCTGCCCAGTGGCGTGGTGATCGATTGCGGGAAGCCCGCCGCCACGCCAGCGGTGACCACGGCGATGCCGCCGACGGTCAGGGTGGTGACGCCGTCCTGTGCGGCGACAGTGAAGGTGCCGTTCTGGGTCAGCGCCGTGGCATCCGGTGCGCTGCCGTCGCTGAGGTTTTTCTCGAAGACGGTGAGCTCGCCGCCCCCAGTATTCAATCCGCCAATCGTGATCAGGTCATCGTTGTTGTGGATCTGCAGCACGAGGTTGGCCGTGCTGCTGTCGCCGTCAGCATCGGTGAGGGTGTAGGTGAAGGTTTCGGTACCATTGCCACCGCCGTGCAGGGCTTTGAAATCCGCATCGCTGGTGTTGAGGGTGTAGGTGTAAGTGCCGTTGGCATTCAGCACCAGGGTGCCGTAGGTGCCGGTGAAGGTACCGGGGGTGATCGGGCCGCTGTTCTCCCCGAGCGTCACCCGATCCGCACCCTGCACGTCGTTGCTCAGCACGTTGCCGTTGAGGGTCAGCTGGGTTTCCGAGGCAGTGCCATTGCTGTCGCCCACGGCACTGGGCAGGTCGTCGACGATGTTGACGTCCAGTGAACCGATGGCAGTGGTGCCGTTGTCATCGACCACGGTCACGGCGAACTGCTCAGGCAGGGTATTGGCACCGTTGGCGGTCGGGTGCGCTTCGTTATCGTTGAGGGTGTAGCTGTAGCTCACCACGCCGCTCGCCGCGTTGAACCCGGTGATGGTCAGGGTGCTGCCCAGTGGCGTGGTGATCGATTGCGGGAAGCCCGCCGCCACGCCAGCGGTGACCACGGCGATGCCGCCGACGGTCAGGGTGGTGACGCCGTCCTGTGCGGCGACAGTGAAGGTGCCGTTCTGGGTCAGCGCCGTGGCATCCGGTGCGCTGCCGTCGCCGAGGTTTTTCTCGAAGACGGTGAGCTCGCCGCCCCCAGTATTCAATCCGCCAATCGTGATCAGGTCATCGTTGTTGTGGATCTGCAGCACGAGGTTGGCCGTGCTGCTGTCGCCGTCAGCATCGGTGAGGGTGTAGGTGAAGGTTTCGGTGCCGTCGCCACCGCCGTGCAGGGCTTTGAAATCGGCATCGTTGGTGTTGAGGGTGTAGGTGTAAGTGCCGTTGGCATTCAGCACCAGGGTGCCGTAGGTGCCGGTGAAGGTGCCGGGGGTGATGGGGCCGGCGTTTTCGCCGAGCGTTACCCGGTCGGCGCCTTGCACGTCGTTGCTCAGCACGTTGCCGTTGAGGGTCAGCAGGGTTTCCGAGGCAGTGCCATTGCTGTCGCCCACGGCACTGGGCAGGTCGTCGACGATGTTGACGTCCAGTGAACCGGTGGCAGTGGTGCCGTTGTCGTCGACCACAGTCACGGCAAACTGCTCAGGCAGGGTGTTGGCACCGTTGGCCGTTGGATGGGCTTCGTTATCGACCAGCGTGTAGCTGTAGCTGATTACCCCGGTCGCCGCGTTGAACCCGGTGATGGTCAGGGTGCTGCCCAACGGGGTGGTGATCGATTGCGGGAAGCCCGCCGCCACGCCAGCGGTGACCACGGCGATGCCGCCGACAGTCAGGGTGGTGACGCCGTCCAGCGCGGCGACGGTGAAGGTGCCGTTCCGGGTCAGCGCGGTGGCGTCCGGTGTGCTGCCGTCGCCGAGGTTTTTCTCGAAGACGGTCAGCTCGCCGCCCCCGGCGTTCAAATCGCCAATCGTGGTCGGGTCATCGTTGTTGTGGATCTGCAGCACCAGGTTGGCGGTGCTGCTGTCGCCGTCGGCATCGGTGATTGTGTAGGTGAAGGTTTCGGTGCCGTTACCGCCGCCGTGCAGGGCTTTGAAGTCGGCATCGCTGGTGTTGAGGGTGTAGGTGTAAGTGCCGTTGGCATTGAGCACCAGGGTGCCGTAGGTGCCGGTGAAGGTGCCGGGGGTGATCGGACCGCTGTTTTCCCCGAGCGTCACCCGGTCGGCGCCTTGCACGTCGTTGCTCAACACGTTGCCGTTGAGGGTCAGCTGGGTTTCCGAGGCGGTGCCATTGCTGTCGCCCACGGCACTGGGCAGGTCGTCGACGATGTTGACGTCCAGTGAACCGGTGGCAGTGGTGCCGTTGTCGTCGACCACGGTCACGGCAAACTGCTCAGGCAGGGTGTTGGCACCGTTGGCCGTTGGATGCGCTTCGTTATCGTTGAGGGTGTAGCTGTAGCTCACCACGCCGCTCGCCGCGTTGAACCCGGTGATGGTTAGGGTGCTGCCCAGCGGGGTGGTGATCGATTGCGGGAAGCTGGCGGCCACGCCAGCGGTGACCACGGCGATGCCGCCGACAGTCAGGGTGGTGACGCCGTCCAGCGCGGCGACGGTGAAGGTGCCGTTCTGGGTCAGCGCGGTGGCGTCCGGTGCGCTGCCGTCGCCGAGGTTTTTCTCGAAGACGGTCAACTCGCCGCCCCCAGTATTCAATCCGCCAATCGTGATCAGGTCATCGTTGTTGTGGATCTGCAGCACCAGGTTGGCCGTGCTGCTGTCGCCGTCGGCATCGGTGAGGGTGTAGGTGAAGGTTTCGGTGCCATTGCCACCGCCGTGCAGGGCTTTGAAATCCGCATCGCTGGTGTTGAGGGTGTAGGTGTAAGTGCCGTTGGCATTCAGCACCAGGGTGCCGTAGGTGCCGGTGAAGGTGCCGGGGGTAATCGGCCCGCTGTTTTCCCCAAGCGTCACCCGGTCAGCGCCTTGCACGTCGTTGCTCAGCACGTTGCCGTTGAGGGTCAGCTGGGTTTCCGAGGCGGTGCCATTGCTGTCATCGACCGCTTGCGGCACGTCGTCGATGATGCTGATATCCAGCGTACCGGTAGCGCTGTCGCCATTGCTGTCGATGGCCACCACAGTGAATTGTTCGTCGAGACTATTGGCCCCGCCACCACTTGCGTGGGTTTCGGAACGGTTGAGGGTGTAGCTGTAACTGACCACGCCCGTAACCGGGTTGTAATCGGTGAAGGTCAAGGTACTGCCCAGAGGAGTGGTGATCGACTGCGCAACACCTGTCGCCACACCGCCGCTGATCACGTTGATTGCGCCGATGGTGAGGCTGGTCAATCCGTCGGGCGCATTGATGGTGAAGGTGCCGCTTCGCGTCAGCGATCCTTCGCTCCTCGCCGAACCGTCGGCCAGGTTGGCTTCGTTGACGGTCCGCTCGCCGTTCTGCTCTGACAGGCCGACGAAGGTGACCGGATTGTTCGGCACCTGTGCAACCACCGGCGGCACCACAGGGGCTTCGTCCGCTGTAGCGTTGTCCGGATTAACATTCAGGCGTTCTTCGGGAAGTTCGGGGATGCCATTGAATCCGGCTGTGGGGAAGCCGATGACCGGATCGACTCGTCCGCCCACTTCTTCGAGCATGACGAAACTATGGCCACTGCCCGCGATGCCACCCGGTACACCGGCAGTCGTGGTAGGCCCCGCAGCGGTGGCTTCAGCGGTTTGGGTCGGGTCGTCGCCCGCCGCAATGGCTTTTTGCAGCTGTTCGACATCGGTCAGTTGCGCTTCGCTCGGTGTCAGTGCTTCAGGTGACTCCACATGGGGAATCTGATTGGCAAGCAGCTGCGACGTCATCTGCATGCTGCTGTCGCGCCCGAGGGTCAGTTCCTGGCCATTTTGCAGATGCACCGCCACCGCGCCTTCAGCGCCGGTGCTCAGTTGGTCGCCGGCGAACAGCCGGTCCCCCTCGACCAAAGCACGCCGGGTGCCGTCGCTCGCAACCGCGAACACCTGACCGATGACCTTACTGACGATACCGATGAGCGTTGCCATGGTGCACTTCCTCCGCTGCCAACCGCTGTCGGCACCTTGTTTGTGCGAAGAACGTGCTCATGGTTCGAGCGGGTTGTCTGGCGGATCGTGTTCCGGGCGCCGGCTTACTTGAGTAAGCCGTGGACCCGGCAACGATCTCGCCCAGCCAGTCGCTCACGGCGCTGTTTACGATTTCGGGAAAATCCCTCTGCAATCAATGGCATCGGATCCCTGTTCGCAACAACCTTGCCTGTGAGCGATGCGTAACGATCTCGAAGCACTCAAGTGACAAAAAACCGTCGCCATCAGATCGCTCGCATCCCTCCCCTCCAGCACTTCTCCGCCCTATTTCGATAAGTGGATTGGAACTTTCCTCAAACCCCGATGAGCGCCCTAGAGCCCATAAAACAAGGGCTTTCTGATTGAACAATGTGCTGGATTTTGCAGAGCGCATAAGTTTTTTTTGGCATACCCGCTATGAAAAAAATTTCTTAGCTACGCTCCAGAATGTTCTTAGCTCTTTTGTTAAAGACGTGAAACAACTTTACCTACAAATGTCGTCAAAAAATTGGCGACTGATAAGCACCATCAGGAATCAGGGAGATGTACCATGCGCCTATTAACCCCCCTCTGCAGCGCGGTTCTTTTGGCCATGGCCTGCTCGTACCAGGCCCAGGCCATGACGCTGACAGAGGCAATCCAGAGCACCATCGCGACGCACCCGGAGCTGGCATCACGGGTGGACAGCCGTCTGTCGGCTGACGAGGACGTGAAGGTCGCCAAAGGGGGCTTTTATCCATCGGTTGACCTGAACGCCGCCTACGGACGCGCGTACAGCGACAACACCAATACCCGGGCGCTCACCCCCGGCGGGCACAACACCGAAACCTTGAACTACACCCAGTCGGAATTGCGCCTGCGGCAAATGCTCTTCGACGGGTTCAACACTTCCAATGAAGTCCAGCGCACCAAAGGCGTGGTCAACTCGCGAGCCTATTACGCTCAGGGTACGGCTCAGGATCTGGCCCTGCGCACCACCGAGGTTTACCTGGAAGTCCTCAAACGTCGCGAACTGGTGACACTGGCCAAGAACAACCTGCAAGCGCACTTGCGGGTCAATGACCAGATCGGCCTGCGCACCCAGCGCGGCGTGGGCAGCAACGCCGATGCCGACCAGTCCAGCGCTCGCCGGGCATTGGCGGAAAACAACCTCGACACCGCCGAAGTCGATCTGGCCGATGCCGAGTCGAACTTCTACGCCGTCGTGGGGCGCATGCCCGATGAACTCGAAACCCCGCCGTCGATTCGCGGCGAAGTCCCCCCCACCCTGCCCGAAGCCCAGCAGAGCATGGTGGAAAACAACCCTTACCTGAAATCCGCCCAGGCCGACGTGCAATCGGCCGAAAGCCAGTACGAAGTCGCCAAGTCGCCGTTCTACCCGCGCCTCGACGCCGAGGCAGCAGTGGGCGCGAACAACAACGTGCAGGGTGACGAAGGCCACGACAACGAATGGCGGGTCGGCGTGATAATGAACTACAACCTGTTCCGCGGCGGCAGCGACAAGGCGCGCCTGGCCTCCGACTCGCACAAGATCAACCAGGCCATGGACATCCGCAACAATGCCCTGCGCCAGCTCAACGAGAACATTCACCTGGCCTGGAACGCCATGGTCAATGCCAAGAAACAAACCCCGACCGCCCGTGAATATGCCGAAACCAGCAAGCGCGTACGCATTGCCTACCAGGACCAGTTCGGCCTCGGCCAACGGACCCTGCTTGACCTGCTCGACAGTGAAAACGAACTCTACAACGCCAACCGTCGCTACACCGAAGTGCGCTACACCGAAGAGTTCTCGATGTACCGTGTCCTGGCGAACATGGGCCAGTTGCTGAGCAAGCAACGGGTCGTATTGCCCGCCGACGCGATCGCCCAGACCGAAGTGAAAAACGAAGCTCGTCTGCCTGATATGAAGTAGTTCACGGGAGGGTTCAATGACCAGCATGGAACCCGGCAACTCCGGTATCGATCCGCGCCTGAGCTTCGATGACCCGCTTCTGGACGGTCTGTTGATCCTCTGCAAACTCCACGGCGCGACGGTCAGTCGCGCCAGCCTCAGTGCCGGGCTGCCCATGGCACACCAACGCCTGAGCCAGGACCTGCTGCCCCGTGCAGCGGCCCGGGCCGGTTTGCAGGCACGCTTGCTGCGCCGTGACCTCAAGGACATCTCCGCGCTCAACCTGCCCGTGCTGCTGTTGCTCAACAACGGCCGCACGGCCGTCCTGCGCCGTTATGGCGAAGACGGCAAGGTACTGATCCTGCCCAGCGAAGCCGACGGCGGCGAACAATGGCTCAGCCCCGAGGAGCTGGCCGAACACTACAGTGGCCAGGCGTTGTTTGCCCGGCCACGCCACGAACTCGAAGACTTGCGCTCGCCGCTGCTGCCTCGGGTCCATGCTTGGTTCCGCGATACGCTGAAGCTGTCGAAATGGCTCTACAGCGATGCGATCCTGGCGAGCTTCCTGATCAACCTGCTGGGACTGATGGTGCCGTTGTTCGTGATGCAGACCTACGACCGCGTGGTGCCTAACCAGGCCACTTCGACCTTGTGGGTGCTGGCGACCGGCCTGCTGATCGGCACCGCGTTCGAACTGGTGCTGCGGGTCGTGCGTGCGCACTTGCTCGATACCGCCGGCAAGAAAACCGATGTGATCCTGTCGGCCACCCTGTTCGAGCGCATCACCGGCATGGCGATGAAAGCGCGGCCGGCGACCATCGGTGGTTTCGCCCAAAGCATTCATGACTTCCAGGGCCTGCGGGAATTTCTCACCGCCGTAACCCTCACCAGCCTGATCGACCTGCCCTTCTGCCTGCTGATGCTGCTGGTGATCGGCCTGCTCGGTGGCTGGCTGGTGGTGATCCCGATACTGGCGTTTCCCGTCACCATCATCTTCGCCATGGTGATCCAGGTACGGCTGCGCGATACCGTGCAGAAAAGCCTCAGCCTGGGCGCCGAACGCCAGGCACTGTTGATCGAAACCCTCAGTGGCCTGGAAACCCTCAAGGCCTGCAGCGCCGAAAGCGAACGTCAGCACAAATGGGAAAGCACCCATGGCGCCCTCACCCGCCTCGACAGCCACGCGCGCAACCTCTCGGCCCTGGCCACCAACGGCACGCTGTTCATCCAGCAACTGTCCGGCATGGCAACCATCGTCGCCGGGGTCTACAGCATCATCGCCGGCAATCTCAGCGTCGGTGCCCTGGTAGCCAGCTACATGCTCGGCAGTCGGGTACTGGCGCCACTGGGGCAGATCGCCGGCCTGATCACCCGCTACCAGCAAGCGCAACTGACCATGAAAAGCACCGACGCGCTGATGGGCCTGCCCCAGGAGCGCGACGCCAGGCAACGGCCGCTTGAGCGCACCCAACTGCAAGGCGCACTGGATGTTGTCGGCGTGACCTTCCGCTACAACGGCCAGAGTTCTCCCGCCTTGGCCAATGTCAGCTTCAGTATGAAACCCGGCGAGCGCGTCGGCATCATCGGCCGCAGCGGCTCAGGCAAAAGCACTCTGGCGCGACTGGTGATGGGCTTCTACGAACCGGATGAAGGCCAGTTGCTGCTCGATGGCCTGGACCTGCGGCAACTGGACATCGCCGACCTGCGCCATCAAATCGGTTACGTCGCCCACGACCTGCCGCTTCTGGCCGGCAGCCTGCGCGACAACCTGACCCTCGGCGCGCGCTACATCAGCGACTCACGCATGCTCGAAGTGGCGCAAATGACCGGCGTTACCGAACTGGCCCGGCAACACCCGCAAGGCTTCGACCGGCCCGTGGGCGAACGCGGGCAACTGTTGTCCGGCGGCCAGCGCCAAGCCGTTTTGATGGCCCGGGCGATGTTGCTCGACCCGCCCATCATGTTGCTCGACGAACCCACCAGCGCCATGGACAACAGCAGCGAAGACGTCCTGCGGCAAAAACTTCACGGCTGGGTCCAGGGCAAAACCATCCTGCTGGTGACCCACCGCACCTCGATGCTGAGTCTGGTGGACCGGTTGGTGGTACTGGACAACGGACGGATCGTCGCCGACGGTCCGAAGGAAGCGGTCATCGATGCACTGCGCAAGGGCCGTGTCGGCTCTGCGGCCGTCTAGGAGTAGCCCATGTCTGCCGATCAAGGATCCCGTGGCTACTTCGACAGTTTCAACAAAAGTGCCGAGACCGAGTTCATGCCGGAAACCGCCGGCGCCTCGTTGCAGGACTCACCGCGCTGGTCGCGAATCACCGTGTGGCTGGCCGCCGCGCTGCTGGTCAGCGCAGTGGTCTGGGCCAAATTCGCCGTGTTGCAGGAAGTGACCATGGGCGAAGGCAAGGCGATTCCGTCGAGCAAGGTCCAGGTGATCCAGAACCTGGAGGGCGGCATCGTCACTGAAATTTTCGTCCGTGAAGGGCAAATGGTGAACAAGGGCGACACCTTGCTGCGCCTGGATGACACCCGCTACCTGTCGAACAAGGGCGAAAGCGAAGCTGATCGTTACGCCTTGACCGCACAGGTCGAACGGCTTTCGGCCGAGGCTGAGGGGCGGCCGTTCAAGCTGTCAGAAGAAGTGATCGCCAAGGCTCCGCAAGTGGCCGAAGACGAGCGCTCGCTGTACGAGCAACGGCAACGCCGACTGGCCAGCGAGCAACGCACCCTGAGCGAGCAACTTCGGCAAAAAACCCAGGAGCTTGCCGAATTTCGCTCGAAACAGGGGCAGTTCAGTTCAAGCCTGGCGCTGCTGCAACAAGAGATGAACATGTCCATGCCGCTGGTGGGCACGGGTGCGGTCTCACCGGTGGAAATCCTGCGGCTCAAACGCAGCGCCGTGGAGATTCGCGGCTCATTGAACGCCACCACCCTGGCAATCCCCCGGGCCGAATCGGCCATCGACGAGATCAAAAGCAAGATCGACGAATCGGAGCAAACCTTCCGCTCGGAAGCCGCCAAAGAGCTGAACGAGAAACGCACAGACCTGTCAAAAATAACGGCATCGAGCATCGCCATCGACGACCGTGTCACCCGCACCACCGTGGTCTCGCCGGTGCACGGCATCATCAAGGTGTTGAAGGTCAACACCATTGGCGGCGTGGTCCAGCCCGGCAGTGACATGGTGGAAATCGTGCCATTGGAAGACAACCTGCTGATCGAAGCCAAGGTGCGGCCACAGGACGTTGCATTCCTGCATCCGGGTCAGAAAGCCATGGTCAAGTTCAGTGCCTACGACTACACCATTTACGGCGGCCTGAGCGCCAAACTGGAATTGATCGGCGCCGACACCATCACCGACGACAAGGGCAACAGCTTTTATCTGATTCAGGTGCGAACCGACAAAAACCATTTGGGCGGGGATGTGAAGCCGCTGATGATCATCCCGGGGATGGTGGCGACGGTGGACATTATTACCGGGGAGAAAACGGTGCTGGATTACTTGCTTAAACCGGTGTTGAAAGCGCGGACCGAGGCGATGCGGGAGCGGTAGATTCTGGCTGAGATTTTCTGGTGATTGTTCCGCCGCCTTCGCGAGCAAGCCCGCTCCCACATTTGATCGTATTCCTCCAGGAGAAATACGATCAAATGTGGGAGCGGGCTTGCTCGCGAAGAGGCCGGCACATACCCCGATCACCTGTCGGCATGATTACGCAGGTAAACCTCCTCCCCCATCGCCGCAATCTGCCCTTCGATCAATGCCTCGAACGGCTTCAGCAACGGCTCAAACGTCGCCGGCGCTTCGAGGGTTTCCAGCGCCTGCACAATCGCTTCCACCGTCGACAGCGCCCCGGGTCCCGGTGCCTTGCGCAGCCGATAACGGGACACACCGCCTTCGGCCAGCGTCACCCTCGGCAACGCCGCCAGCAGCGGATTGAGGTGCAGCATCTTGCGCGCCTTGCGCCAGGTGCCGTCCGGGACCACTAACAACATCGGTTCATCAGATGAGCCATAGGCTTTCATCGGTTGCACTTCTTCGCCCGGAAACAGCAACCGCGCCCGATACCCCGGCTGATTCAACAGCGTCGGCAAATCCTCGAACACTTCCCCCACAATCAACTCGGCATTGTTCAACCCAAGCGCCGCCAGACGCGCGGTGTTCAACGCATGGTTCACTTCACTCGGATGCTGCAACAGCAACACCCGAGTGCGGCTGTCGAGGCTCGGGATCAACGGGCACAGGCAGTGGCTTTGCGGGCGCAGGCAGCGCGGACATTGAACTCTGGACATCGTCTTTACGCCTGATTCAGTTGTGCTTTGAGCAGATCACGGAAGGTCTGGATCAGCGGCTCGCGGCTACGGCCCCGGCGCACGATCATCGAGAACGGCGCCTGGTAACCGAAGGTCGCCGGCAGCAACACCCGCAAGTCCCCCTTGTCGGCCCAGGCCTGGGCGTAGTGCTCCGGCAGGTAGCCGATGTAGGCGCCGGACAGCACCAGAATCAACTGGGCCTCCATACTTTCTACCGTTGCGGCGCTGTGCTTGAAACCGTGGCGCGCCAGTTCGGCCTGGCTCCAGTAGCCACGTCCGACCATACGCTGCTGGGTAATGACTTGCTCGGGGATGCGCCGCTCGTTGAACAGCGGATGCCGCGTGCTGCAATACAACCAGTGTTGTTCACGGTACAGCGGCATGTACACCAGGCCGCTCATGCGCGTGGAAAACGCGCCGATGGCCAGGTCGAGGCGGTTGTCCTGCACGCCGAGTTGCAATTCGTAAGGGCTCATCACCGACAGGTGCAAGTGCACGGCCGGGTGCTCCTGGCTGTAGGCGCCGATGGCCTCGGCGAACGGCAAGGCCTTGTCGCTGACGGTGGAGTCGATCACCCCCAGGTTCAAGGTACCGCGCAACTCGCCCTTGAGGGCGGCGGCGTACTGCTCGAAGCCTTCGAGTTCGCCCAACAGACGCAGGGTTTCCTGATGGAACAACTCACCCTTGCTGGTCAGGCTGAAACCGCCGCGGCCGCGATGACACAGCACCAGGCCAAGGGCTGCTTCGAGCTGGCTCATGTAGGTGCTGATGGCCGACGTCGAGAGGTTGAGCTCCTGCTGGGCGTTGGCGAACCCCTGATGGCGCACCACGCTGACGAAGATGCGCAAAAGTTTCAGGTCGGGTAAAGCGTTGGCCATGAGGGCTCCAGCAGCAACACAAAAATCAGGTGGACGATAACGCTCTGTAGCAGCTGGCGAAGCCTGCGTCCGGCGGCGAAGCCGTCGTGAAATCAGGCGACGCGCTGTTTCAGGAAAACCTCGCGTTCAGGTTTTTACGACGGCTCCGCCGCCGAACGCTGCCTCGCGGTGCTCGACAGCTGCTACAGAGAACACGGCAAGTCTATCGCCGTCCTCGTCATTAGTTTAGAAAAATCTGAACTAAGTATTTGCCCGTAGCGATTCTTCCCGGCCACTACATTTCGCAGAATCGCCCCACAACGGTGCCCGTACCTTCCGTGAACGGCGCAACCCTATAAATAAAACAACGACGATGAGGCCCTACCCGTGGACAAGATTCTTCACCAACCACTGGGCGGCAACGAAATGCCGCGCTTCGGCGGCATCGCCACCATGATGCGACTCCCCCATTTGAATACCGCTGCCGGCCTGGACGCCGCCTTCGTAGGCGTGCCGCTGGACATCGGTACCTCCCTGCGCCCCGGCACCCGTTTCGGGCCTCGTGATATCCGCACCGAATCGGTGATGATCCGTCCTTACAACATGGCCACCGGTGCTGCGCCGTTCGACTCGCTGTCGGTTGCCGACATCGGCGACGTGGCGATCAACACCTTCAACCTGCTGGACGCCGTACGCATCATCGAAGAAGCCTACGACGACATCCTCGAACACAACGTGATCCCCCTGACCCTGGGCGGCGACCACACCATCACCCTGCCGATCCTGCGTGCCATCCATAAAAAGCACGGCAAGGTCGGCCTGGTGCACATCGACGCTCACGCCGATGTGAACGATCACATGTTCGGCGAGAAGATCGCCCACGGCACCACCTTCCGTCGCGCTGTCGAAGAAGGCCTGCTGGATCCGGACCGCGTCGTGCAGATCGGCCTGCGCGCCCAGGGCTACACCGCTGACGACTTCAACTGGAGCCGCAACCAGGGCTTCCGCGTGGTTCAGGCCGAAGAGTGCTGGCACAAATCGCTGGAGCCTTTGATGGCTGAAGTCCGCGAGAAAGTCGGTGGCGGCCCGGTGTACCTGAGCTTCGACATCGACGGCATCGACCCTGCCTGGGCACCTGGCACCGGCACCCCGGAAATCGGCGGTCTGACGACCATTCAGGCGATCGAGATCGTTCGTGGTTGCCAAGGCCTCGACCTGGTCGGTTGCGATCTGGTAGAAGTCTCGCCCGCTTATGACACCACCGGCAACACCTCGCTGCTGGCCGCCAACCTGCTGTACGAAATGCTCTGCGTACTGCCTGGCGTAGTCCACCGCTGAGGATGGGTCATGACCGAACGTGATCAGGTTTTGAAAGCGGCTGCCGATCTGGTATCCGCCTTCGCCCGTAACGATCGCGAAGCCTACTTCGGCGCATTCAGCGCGGACGCCAGCTTCGTCTTCTACACCCTCGAACAGCCCCTGCTGTCGCGCGACGCCTATCAGGCGATGTGGGACGGCTGGCGCGCCGAGGATGGCTTCGAGGTGCTCTCGTGCACCTCAAGCAACGCTTTCGTCAGCCTGCAGGGTGACGTGGCGATTTTCATCCATGACGTAGCCACCGAGTTGCGCATGCAAGGGGAGCAACACTTCAGCCAGGAGCGCGAGACGATTGTTTTCAAGAAACAAGCGTCTGGCCAAGAACAACAAGGCCTATGGCTGGCCTGCCACGAACATTTGTCCGCGATGCCGGAAGGGCTGCCACCCCCTTAGCCAACACAGGTGACGCTCACGCACGATGAGCGCGCCTTTATGATCGGAGCTGATCATGAATAACAACAACAACGACCAAAGCCTTACGCAGATTGAAACCCACGGGGTCGAACAGATCCCGGACAACGAACGCACCGCAGGCCCGACGGACTTGTTCCGGATGATCTTCGGTGGTTCCAACACCTTTGCAACCGCCGTCCTCGGCAGCTTCCCGGTACTGTTCGGCCTGTCTTTCCAGGCGGGCGTCTGGGCGATTGTGCTGGGCGTGTTGCTCGGTTCGCTGATCCTCGCGCCAATGGGCCTGTTCGGCCCGATCAACGGCACCAACAACGCCGTCTCTTCCGGTGCGCACTTCGGCGTGCACGGGCGGATCGTCGGTTCGTTCCTGTCGCTGTTGACCGCCATCGCCTTCTTCTCGCTCTCGGTGTGGAGTTCGGGTGATGCGCTGATCGGTGGCGCCAAACGCCTGATCGGCCTGCCGGAAACCGACCTGACCCTGGGCCTGGCCTACGGTCTGTTCGCGATCCTGGTACTGACCGTGTGCATCTATGGCTTTCGCTTCCTGCTGTGGGTCAACAAGATCGCGGTGTGGAGTGCCAGCCTGCTGTTCCTGCTGGGCATCTTCGCCTTCGCCGGTCCCTTCGATGCGAACTACGCCGGCACCGTCAACATGGGGCAACCCGGTTTCTGGGCCGCGTTCATCGGTGCTGCGCTGGTGGCCATGAGCAACCCGATTTCCTTCGGTGCGTTCCTCGGCGACTGGTCCCGCTACATTCCCCGTGACACCTCCAAGCGCCGCATCATGGCGGCGGTGGTGATTTCGCAGATCGCAACGTTCATCCCGTTCCTGTTCGGCCTCGTCACTGCGACCATCGTAGCGGTCAAGGCTCCGGACTACATCGCGGCCAACAACTACGTTGGTGGTCTGCTGGCGGTATCGCCGAGCTGGTTCTTCCTGCCGGTGTGCCTGATCGCGGTCATCGGCGGCATGTCCACCGGCACCACCTCGCTCTACGGCACCGGGCTGGACATGTCCAGCGTGTTCCCTCGGGTGCTGTCGCGGGTCAAGGCCACCTTGCTGATCGGTGTGATGTCGATTGCCTTCATCTTCATCGGGCGCTTTGCGGCCAATCTGGTGCAGAGCGTGTCGACCTTCGCCGTGCTGATCATTACCTGCACCACCCCGTGGATGGTGATCATGATCATCGGCCTGCTGGTGCGTCGCGGCTTCTACTGCCCGGATGACCTGCAAGTGTTCACCCGCGGCGAAAAAGGTGGCCGCTACTGGTTCACCCACGGCTGGAACTGGCGTGGCCTGGGCGCCTGGATCCCGAGCGCGGCCGTCGGCCTGTGTTTCGTAAACCTGCCGGGTCAGTTTGTCGGGCCGCTGGGCGAAATGGCCGGTGGTATCGACATCAGCCTGCCGGTGACCCTGGGCCTGGCCTCGCTGGTGTACCTGGCGCTGCTGGGCCTGTTCCCGGAGTCGAGCGCAGTGTTCGGTCCGAACGACCCTCGCAGCAAGAGCACGGATTCGCTCGCTAAACCGGCGATGCGTCAAGTCGCCTGATGTAACACAAGACCTGTGGGAGCGGGCTTGCTCGCGAAGACGGCGGCACATTCAACACTGATGTGACTGACAGACCGCTTTCGTCGGAGCGCCGCCCGGAGCAAGCCCGCTCCCACAGAGAGCTGCGCCACAGAAATATTTTTGATCCACATAAAAAAGACAATCGGAGACACGCCATAATGGCTTTGGATTTATTCGTCGTACTCATCTACGCCGCCGCGATGCTGATACTCGGCTACTACGGCATGCGCAAGGCCAAGACCAACGAAGACTTTTTGGTCGCCGGTCGTAACCTCGGCCCAAGCCTGTACATGGGCACCATGGCTGCCACCGTCCTGGGCGGCGCGTCCACCGTGGGCACCGTGCGCCTGGGCTACGTGCATGGCATCTCCGGCTTCTGGCTGTGTGCGGCCCTGGGTTGCGGGATCGTGGCGCTGAACCTGTTCCTCGCCAAACCGCTGCTGAAACTGAAGATCTACACCGTTACCCAGGTCCTGGAAAAACGCTACAACCCGATGGCCCGCTCGGCGAGCGCGGTGATCATGCTGGCCTACGCGCTGATGATCGGCGTGACCTCGATCCTGGCAATCGGCACCGTGCTGCAAGTGCTGTTCGGCCTGCCGTTCTGGATCTCGGTACTGCTCGGCGGCGGCGTCGTGGTGATCTACTCGGCCATTGGCGGCATGTGGTCGCTGACCCTGACCGACATCGTCCAGTTCGTGATCAAGACTGTCGGCCTGATGTTCATCCTGTTGCCAATCTGCCTGTACCGCGTCGGCGGTTGGGATGAGTTGGTGTTGAAACTGCCGGCGGCGAGCTTCAGCTTCACCACCATCGGCTGGGACACCATCATCACCTACTTCATGATCTACTTCTTCGGCATCCTGATCGGTCAGGACATCTGGCAACGGGTGTTCACCGTCAAGACCGCCAAAGTGGCTCAGGTTGCCGGTACCGCGGCCGGTATCTACTGCATCCTCTACGGCCTGGCCTGCGCCCTGATCGGCATGGCCGCACACGTACTGATCCCGGATCTGGACAACGTCAACAATGCCTTCGCCGCGATTGTGAAACTGTCCCTGCCGGACGGTATCCGTGGCCTGGTGATCGCTGCCGCACTGGCCGCCATGATGTCCACCGCCAGCGCCGGCCTGCTGGCCGCTGCCACCACCCTGACCGAAGACCTGCTACCGAAACTGCGTGGCGGTAAACAGTCGAGCCTGGCGATCAACCGCCTGTTCACCCTGTTGACCGGCATCGTGGTACTGGGCATCGCTCTGATCGTGAACGATGTGATCAGCGCCCTGACCCTGGCCTACAACCTGTTGGTAGGCGGCATGCTGATCCCGCTGATGGGCGCGATTTTCTGGAGACGCGCCACCACCGCCGGCGCTATCGCCAGCATGGGCATGGGCTTCGCCACCGCGCTGCTGTTCATGTTCAAGGACGGTCTGGACGCCAACACCCCGATCTACTACAGCCTCGGTGTAGGCCTGGTGAGTTTCGTGGTGGTGAGCTTGATGTCCCGCCGCCCGGCAGTGGTGGCGAGCGCCGCCTAAGCTGAAACATAACGACTCGATGCTTTCTTCGACGAGTGTGGCGTCGGTTGCCACACTCGTTTTTTTTCGCCTGAAGGAAACTGCACATGAAGATCGTCAGCCGCGATCAGTGGTTCGAAGTCAAACATTTGAGCGACGGCATCCGCCTGATTCACGAGCCGTACATCCGCCCCTTCTACCGCTGCAATCTCTGGCACATCCAGGGCCGCGACAAAGACCTGTTGCTGGACAGCGGCTCGGGCCTGGTCAGCCTGCGCGAGCAACTGCCGTGGATCACCGAACGGCCGCTGGTGGCCGTGGCCAGCCACTGCCATTTCGATCACATCGCCGGTCATCACGAGTTCGCCGAACGACTGGTGCACCCCGCCGAGGCGGACATTCTCGCCGCGCCCGATGGCGACAACGACCTGAGCAAAGCCTTCGTCGGCGACGACATGTTCGAGGCGCACCCCGATTGCCCGCTGTGCTACGCCGAATACAGGGTCAAGGCCGCACCGGCCACGGGGTTTATCGAAGATGGAGATGTACTGGACCTGGGCAATCGGGTGTTGCAGGTCGTGCACACACCGGGACACTCACCGGGCGGCATCTGCCTGTACGAAGCCGCCACCGAGACCTTGTTCAGCGGCGACATCATCTACGACGGCCCGCTGATCGAAGACGCCTACCATTCCAACCTCGATGACTACGCCCGCAGCCTGCAACGCTTGCACGCGCTATCGATCCGCACGGTGCATGGCGGGCATTTCGGCAGTTTTTCCGGGGAGCATTTACGCAGCATGATCGACCAATGGCAGCGCTCACACGGCTAAAGCCTGCTGTACTCAACGACAGGAACTGCACCGGCAGGTAGAACTACACCCACCTCCTCGAAGAACGATCATGAAAGAAGCTGCCCTTCGTACTGTCGTACATCGCTACATCAGCCGCCTGCTGGAGGGCCGGGATGACTTCGACGACAACGCCAGCCTGGCGCAGTTGGGACTGGATAAAAAAGACATCGAAGAGCTGATCTTCCATCTGGAAGATGAACTGGGTGTCACGGCGTTTACGGTGGAGGAAGACCGGATGCTCAAGACCGCCAGGACGGCGAATGATTTGAGTCGGTTCTTGCTGGAAATCGGGCGGTACTAAGGCGGGTGATCAAACGTACACGAAGCGGCAAGGGAGCTTGCTCCCTCGCCACTGGAAACCGTTCACCCGTCAGATATTATCTGCCATTACCGGCGTCGCTGCTGGCGCCGACGCTGTTCGTCGTCAGTACGAACCGGCACGGGTTGCAGAGGCGGTTCGATCAAACCGAGAGCAATGCCCAGATCATGCAGCCAGTTTTGGATTTTCTCTTTCATGGTGCCCCCTTCAGGGTAATGCCGAGCGGCCAAAGTTCTGTAGCCCCTTCGTACAGATAATAGTCCGAAGTCCTACGCAATGCTCGCGCAAAGTCACAATGATCTGTTACTGAATCCATCACAATCAGCCTGTGTTCAGGCAATTTCCCGTGCCCGTACCCGTGCCGGCGGAAAAACCACCTGTTGCTGTTCGATCCAGGCATTCAGGTTGGCCCCGACCATGCCCTTGCGCCACATCAGCCAGGTGGTAGCGCTGGCGAACGGTTCGGCCAACGGATGCACGGCCACACTCTCACGGCCCGGCAGACTGGCGAGCATCGACTCCGACATCAGCGCCACACCGGAACCGGCAATCACGCATGCCAGCATCCCCGGATAGGACTCGATCTCCATCGCCCGGCCCATGGCCGCGTGGTCATGGGCGAACCAGGCTTCCAGGCGCATGCGGTAGGAACAGCCCTGGCGAAAGGTGAACACCGAACGACCTTGCACATCCAGCGCACTGCGCACGGGCGGATGGTCGGCCTCGCTGATCAGCACCAGGCGCTCGTCACACAAAGGCACCCCGTCGAGCCCGGCCAGTTCCAGGGGGCCATCCACCAGCGCCGCATCGAGCCGGCCGGTGAGCAGGCCTTCGAGCAGTTCACCGCTGGGGCCGGATTGCACTTGCAGGTTCACCGCCGGATACAACCGGTGGTAGTGCGCCAAAAGCCCCGGAAGGTGAATCGCCGCCGTGCTGTACATGGTGCCGAGCACGAAGTCGCCCGCCGGTTGCCCGCCCTGCACTGCCGCGCTGGCTTCGTCGCGCAAGGCAAACAGCCTGGCGGTGTAGTCCAGCAGGACTTTTCCCGCAGGCGACAACTGCAAACGCTGACGTTCGCGCAGGAACAATTCGACGCCCAGTTGCTCTTCCAGTTGTTTGAGCCGGGTCGACAGGTTCGACGGCACTCGATGCAGCCGTTCGGCGGCCCGGGTGATGGACCCTTCTTCCGCCACTGCCTGGAAGATGCGCAATTGGCTGAACTCCACAGCATTCTCCAAAAAAGAACAAGTTACTCACTATTATTCATTTTTAAAGAAAGTCAATCAGTCCTAGCCTGACGGTCATTGATCCTCCAGACGGAATCCAGACCATGTCTCCCCTGATCCGCTTATCCGCCAGTTTCGTTGCCCTGATGATGGCCATGGGCATCGGCCGTTTTGCCCTGACACCGCAGCTGCCGCACCTGCTTTGCGAAGGTCAGATCGACCTGACGGCCGCCGGGCTGATCGCCGCCGCCAACTACCTCGGCTATTTCATTGGTGCGGTAGACGCCATGTTTTCCCGGCGTCCGGCGCAAGTGCGCCGACGCTTGCTCGGCGGATTGTGGCTCTGCGTGCTGCTGACCCTGGCGTCGTTCTGGGCCAATGATTTCTGGTCGCATCTGCTGCTGCGCTTCGGCACCGGCGTGGCCAGCGCCTGGGTGCTGGTGATGATTACCGCCCTGAGCCAGCCACTCGCGGCAGCGGCCGGTCGCCCTCGGCTCGGTGCCCTGGTATTCGCCGGACCGGGGTTGGGGATTTTTCTGACAGGCCTGTTGGCCCTTGGCTCGAATCTGCTGGGCCAGACGTCCGCCACCTTGTGGCTGGTGTACGCCGCCGCAGGGCTGGCGATGCTGCTGGGGATCCTGCCGTTCCTGCCACAACCGGGAGTCACCGCGACGGCTGTGCCCAGCGCCAGCGCCTCAGGCAATCAAGGTATCGCTCGCCTGGGCTGGATCTATGCCTTGTACGGATTGGGCTACATCATTCCGGCGACCTTTTTGTCACAAATGGCCAATGCGCAATTCCATGGCCAATGGCAGGCCGACCTGTTCTGGCCATGCTTTGGTTTGGCGGCGGCAACCGGCGTGGTACTGGTGAGCCTGCGGCGGCAAAAACCCGGTGTCACGGGTCACTGGCTGATGGCGACGTTATGGCTGCAAGCCGCTGGCGTGTTCGCCTGCCTGCTGGGCAACGGGCCCGGTCTGGCGCTGGGTGTGATCCTGTGCGGCACGCCGTTCCTGGCCTGCATGCAACTGGTGATGCAACGTTCCCGGGAACTGGCGCCCCATGCCACCCAGCGTAATGCCGGCCTGCTGACAGCCTGCTTTGCCGTGGGTCAGCTCAGCGGGCCATTGCTGGCGGCGCTGAGCAGTCATTTCAGTGGCGGTTTGCAACCGGCGCTGGTGGTCGCCGGCTGCGGCTTGCTGATCGCCGGCGGTCTGTCGCTCGTCAGTGCTGCCCGAGGGCTTTGCGCAATCGACGGCGCAACCACTGCTCGGCACTGACAAAAGTGATGCCCGCCAATACCAGCACGGCACCGATGACGAAGTTCAGGCTCAGCTCCTCACCGAGCAGTACCACACCGAAGGTGACGCCGAACAACGGCGTCATGAACGAAAACACTGCGAGGTTGGCCGCCAGGTAACGGCGCAGCAGCCAGAACCAGATCAGGTAACTGAAGAACGACACGACCACGCCCTGAAACAACACACTGGCTACCGCCACATGGGTCAGGCTGACATGGGTGATCTGGCCGCTGAGCAGCGCAATCAACAACAAGCCGAAGAAGCCGACAATCAACTGATAAAACAGCGTCAGGGTCACCGGCGCTTCCGACAGGCGCGAGGCGCGCACCACCACCGTGGTCGCGCCCCAGGCGGCACCCGCCAGCACACCCAAGGCATCGCCCATCAACATGCGGTAATCAAGGTTGTCCCAGGACACCCCGCCGGCAAACGCAATGGCAATCCCGATAAAGGCCAGGACAATCCCCAGCCATTGCAGCGGCCGTAATCGCTCACTGGGCAGCAGCCAGTGCACCCCCAATGCGGTGAAAATCGGCGCGGTGTAGAGGAACACCGACATGTGCGCCGCCGTGGTCAGTTGCAGGCCTTCGGAAATGAAGAAGAACTCCAGGCCGAACAAGGCACCGGCCAACAGACCGCCGCGCCAGGTCGCACCCACCTGGTTCCAACCGCCCTTCCAGCAGATCAGCAGCCCGACCAGCAACGCCGACATACCGGAACGTCCAGCCGCCTGCATCACCGGCGCAATATCGGCCGCCGCCCACTTGATCATCACCTGCTGCACGCCCCAGACCAGGCACAACCCGACCATCACTTGCAGGGCAAACCCGTCGGCGCTGCGCCGAGTGGCGCTCACCGGAACACCTCGAAGACACAATCCATGGCAAAGACTCGACAGTAAAAGCAAAACCCCGGCCTTCTCGTTGAAAAGAAATCACCGGGGCGAAAAATCATGTTGTCGATTATTAACCAGAAGGCCAGAAAATGCCGCCTGCCAGAGACCTCGACTTCTCTGCTTGCGCCATCCTGGCCCTCTGTCTTGTCAGCGCATCAACTGAGCTCAATGCGATCGGCATGAATGACAATCTGGCCATTCTTGTACAACGCACCGATGGCCTTCTTGAAGTTGCCCTTGCTGACACCGAACAGGCTGCTGATCAACGCCGGATCGCTCTTGTCGCTGACCGCCAGGGTGCCGTTGTTTTCGCGCAACCTGGCGAGGATCTTCGAGTTCAGGCTGGTGGCCGCTTCCTGGCCGACCGGTTGCAGGCTCAGGCTGATCTTGCCGTCGGCGCGAACTTCCTTGATGAAGCCCTTTTCTTCTTTACCGGCGCGCATGAACTTGAAGATTTCGTTCTTGTGGATCAGGCCCCAATGCTTGTTGTTGATGATGGCCTTGAAGCCCATGTCCGTGGCTTCGGCCACCAGTAGATCGACTTCCTGGCCCGCCGTGTAGTTGGCCGGGGTCTTGTCCAGGTAGCGGTCCAGGCGCGCGGTGGCGGTGATGCGACGGGTGTGTTTGTCGAGATAGACGTGCACTACCACATACTCGCCCGCCGTCATCTGGCGCTTCTCTTCGGAGAACGGCAGCAACAGGTCTTTGGGCAACCCCCAGTCCAGGAATACGCCGATGCTGTTGACTTCAACAACTTTCAAACTGGCGAATTCACCGACTTGAACTTTAGGTTTTTCAGTAGTTGCGATGAGTTTGTCATCGCTGTCCAGATAAATAAAAACGTTGAGCCAGTCTTCATCTTCGGTAGGAATATCTTTTGGAATATAACGATTAGGCAGAAGGATTTCGCCATCCGCGCCACCGTCCAGATATAATCCGAAGTTAGTGTGTTTAACCACTTGCAAACTGTTGTAACGCCCGACTAAAGCCATGTCCAATACCCTCATTGCGTGGGCGGCATTCTACCCGGTTTTAAGCGCTGCGTTCGGCAGCCGGCCCGGTGGCACGAGAAAATCCTCTGAAACCCTTAATTTTCCCGGGTTTTCATCCCGCGCCTGGCCGCTCGTCAGGCCGCTCCGGGCATTTACGCCATGCCCAGGCAAGCGTCACGCGGTATTTTTTCAGGCAATGTTCTTAGTTAAAACAGCGGCTTAGGTGCATATTTCGAATATTGGCCGGTGACTAATTACCCCGCCCTCACGAATATGCCGAGGGGATATTTGCCAAGCAATTATCAGGTAATTCCTGTACGATGCCTGGCCAAGTTAATTTTCTACAGGTTAATGGCCGCCATGCGCGTAAAAGCATCCACCAGCAAAGCAAAGCCAGCTCCAGCCGTCGAAACCAGCGAATCGATCAACAGCCAGATCGCTGCGTTCCTCAAGTCCGGCGGTGAAATCCAGCAAATTGCCAAAGGCGTCAGCGGCCAGACGTTCGGCCCGTCCAAGCAGATCACCCTGGGCAAAAAGTAATCCCCTCGCGTCACCTGGTCCCAAAGCGCTTTGAGCTTCGAAGCGCTTGGACTGGAACCCTCGTTACTCCTCCGGCACTCCTTCAAATCCTCTGAAAATCGACGAACGGCCCTCATTGCCGATCATTCGCCGGTATCCTTGCACACGTCTGGATCAAGCGTTTCAGCGGGCCCGCCAGCCCGTCCTCGCTGTTCATGGAGTGACGCATGTTCAAACCTTTCTATCTATCGGCATTGCTCGCCAGCCTGCTGGCCTGCTCCGTAGCACACGCACAAATCTTTCAGCGTGAGCTGGGTGCCTTCGACCTCAAACTCGGCACCAGCCCCACCCGCAGCATGGCCCAGGGCCTGGTCAAACCCTCGGCCGTCGGCTCGTTTCACGGCGGCCTGGACCTGAGCCACGACAGCGGTTTCTATGTGGGCCAATGGTCGCCCAGCATGGGTATCAGCCCGGGGAAAAACCTCGAGATCGATTCCTACATGGGTTTTAAACAACCCTTCGACAAAACCCTCGGCTACGAAGTGGGCCTGATCCGCTACAGCTACCCCGAAGTCACGTCCCCTGACAGCCAGGAACTGTTCGGCGGCCTGACCTTGCTCGGCAGCCGTTTCGGCATCGCCTTCAGCAATGACCCGGACAAACAGAACAACACCCTGTTCGCTGACTTGAGCGGCAATCAACCGTTCGGTGTCGGCATCAGCCTGAAATACACCACCCACCAATTCAATACGCCAGTGGCGGTGGATGGCGGCTATGTAGGCAGTTTTACCGATTGGTCGCTGAAATTGTCCCGCCCGTTCATGGGCATCGACCTCGACCTGATCTACAGTGACTCCAGCCTGAGCGGCAGCGGTTGCCCGGCCTATGCCGGGCACAACAGCCAGTGCGACGGGCTGGTGACGCTCAAGGCCGAACACGCGTTCTATTGATCGGCTGAACTGCCGGACTCCTCTTGGGTTCACATGAGAATCAGCCCCTGAAAGCTGGCTTTCGCAAGGATTGGCCCATGTCCCGCTGGTTCAAACATATCGCGGTTGTGTTGACCATTGCCCTCGCCCTCGGCGCGTGCAGCCGCGTGGGCCTGGCCTACCGCAATCTCGATGTGATCATCCCGTGGACGCTCAGTGACTACCTGGACATGAACGGCGAGCAGAAAAGCTGGCTGGACGAACGCCTGAAGGAACACCTGAGCTGGCACTGCACCACCCAACTGCCCGGCTACCTCGACTGGCTGGACCGCCTGCAAACCATGATCGCCACCAACCAGGTCACCGATGCCGGGTTGCAGGCCCGCGCCCGTGAAGCCGAACAGGCGGTCGCCGAGACCGCGAGGGAAATCACCCCGTCGGCCATCGAGTTGCTGCAAGGGCTGGATGACAAGCAAGTCGCCGAAATGAACGACGCCCTTGCCAAGGACCAGCGCAAACGCCAGGAGGAATACCTCAAGCCTTCCCTCGACCAGCAGATCAAGGAACGCGGCGCGCGCATGGAGAAGCGCCTGAACGACTGGCTCGGGCCACTGAACACTACCCAGCAACAACGGGTAGCCACATGGTCCAACGCCCTGGGCGAGCAGAACACCCAGTGGCTTGCCAACCGGGTCCATTGGCAGAAGCAGTTCAGCGCGGCCGTTGCCCAACGCCAGAGCCCCCAATTCCCACAACGCATCGAGACACTTCTGGTCCATCGCGAGAGCTTGTGGACGCCCGCCTATCGTCAGGCCTTTGCCAACACAGAAGCCCAGGCGCGTTCACTGTTCGTGGATCTGATGGCTGAAAGTACACCGAACCAGCGCGCACGCTTGCTGAAGAAAATCGAGGGTGTGCGCAAGGACTTCAGTGACTTGAAGTGCCTGAAAGCGGCAGCGCAACGCTGACTGAAACACAGGGTGGAGTATGAAGACTTCAGGCAATCTGCACCTTCGACTCCACCTGATCAAACGCCTCCTCCAGCGCATCGTCCTGCTCGTCCAACTGCTGCCGCGGGTGATCATTGCCGGGAATACTGCTGTCGTTCAGCCGGGCATTTGCTGACGACCGACCGGCGGCATGTCGAAATCCATGCAAGCCAAACGACTAGTCTGTGTAAGTCACCTCCCCGCCCCACGCAGGAGAACACAACATGAACATTCAGAATCATCCCGTCGTATCGCGGGAAGAATGGCTCACCGCCCGCAAACAACACCTTGCCCACGAAAAAGCCTTCACCAAGGAAAGGGACAGGCTCAGCGCCGAACGCCGCGCCTTGCCCTGGGTGAAAATCGACAAGGACTACCACTTCCAGGGGCCTGCCGGCGAACTGAAACTGGCGGACCTGTTCGGCGGCCGCAGCCAGTTGGTCATCTACCACTTCATGTTCGCCGAGGGCTGGGACGAGGGCTGCCCCGGTTGCTCGTACCTGAGCGATCACATCGACGGTGCCAACCAGCACCTGGCCCACCATGACGTTGCAGTAGTGGCGGTTTCCCACGCACCCTTCACTGAATTCCAGGCGTTCAAGCGGCGCATGGGCTGGAAATTCGATTGGGTGTCATCAGAAGGATGCGATTTCAACTACGACTTTGGCGTCTGTGCACGGGCCGAAGAGGTCGCCGCCGGAAAGGCTACGTACAACTACGAAAAAACCGATGGCGCCGAGGAAGAACTCCCCGGTCTCAGCGTGTTTTTTCGCAATGACGCCGGTGAAATTTTCCATACCTACTCCACCTATGCCCGGGGCCTGGACATGCTGGTCGGCGCCTACAACTACCTCGACCTGACGCCCAAGGGTCGCAACGAAGAGGAAATCATGGAGTGGGTGCGGCATCACGACAAATATGAGGAACAGGAGAAGTCGACCTGCTGTCAGGGTGGATAGACCCAGACACCGAGGAGCGGCCTTCGCGGGCAAGCCACGCTCCCACAGGTTTTGTGTCGTACACAAGATATGTGTTCACACCAGGCCCCTGTGGGAGCGGGCTGGGCGCACATAAAAAAACCGGACATCAGTCCGGTTTTTTGGGTCACGACAACGACTTACTCAGCCGCCGGCGCTTCCGGCTTGCGGCGCTTGAGCGGGGCCATGCCGTCCTTGCTGACCAGGGAATCGGTCTTCGGGCGGTTGGCGCTCTTGCGCTTGGTCGGGGTCTTGGCGGCAGTCTTCTTCTTGTCGCCCTTGGCGTCGGTCTTTTTCTTCTTCACGCCGACGGCCTTGCCCGAGGCCTTGACCTTTTTCGGTCCGCCGTAGGTGCCTTTGACTTCCTTGATGGTGCGGCGCTCGAAGCTCTGCTTGAGGTAGCGCTCGATGCTCGACATCAGGTTCCAGTCGCCATGGCAGATCAGCGAGATGGCCAGGCCATCGTTACCGGCGCGACCGGTACGACCAATGCGGTGCACGTACTCGTCGCCGCTGCGCGGCATGTCGAAGTTGATCACCAGGTCCAGGCCGTCCACGTCCAGACCGCGAGCGGCGACGTCGGTGGCCACGAGGATTTTCACGCCGCCCTGCTTCAGGCGGTCGATCGCCAGTTTGCGATCCTTCTGGTCTTTCTCACCGTGAAGCACGAACGCTTTGTATTCCTGCGCCACCAGGCGGCCGTAGATACGGTCGGCCATGGCCCGGGTGTTGGTGAAGACAATGGCCTTCTGGTAGGTCTCGTTGGCCAGCAGCCAGTTGACGATCTGTTCTTTGTGCTGGTTGTGGTCAGCGGTGATGATCTGCTGGCGAGTGGTGTCGTTCAGTTGGCTGACCGCGTTGAGCTGCAAGTGCTCAGGGTTGTTCAGGACCTTGGCAATCATCTCGCGCAGGCCCGAACCGCCGGTGGTGGCGGAGAACAACATGGTCTGCTGACGGTTGGTGCACTCGTCCACCAGACGCTGCACGTCTTCGGCGAAGCCCATGTCGAGCATGCGGTCGGCTTCGTCGAGTACCAGCACTTCAACTTCTTTCAGGTCGAGGTTACCGGCGTTCAGTTGCTCGATCATCCGGCCCGGCGTACCGATCAGGATATCCGGCACCTTGCGCAGCATCGCGGCCTGGACCTTGAAGTCTTCGCCGCCGGTGATCAGGCCGGACTTGATGAAAGTGAACTGCGAGAAGCGTTCAACTTCCTTCAAGGTCTGCTGGGCCAGCTCGCGGGTCGGCAGCAGGATCAGGGTCTTGATGCTGACGCGAATTTTCGCCGGGCCGATCAGACGGTTGAGGATGGGTAAAACGAATGCAGCGGTTTTGCCGCTACCGGTTTGCGCCGTCACCCGCAGGTCACGCCCCTGGAGCGCCAGCGGGATGGCCGCGGCTTGCACAGGCGTTGGCTCGACAAATTTCAGCTCGGCCACGGCTTTGAGCAGGCGTTCGTGCAGGGCGAATTGGGAAAACACGGGTGCTACCTCGAAGAAATGCAAAAAAACAGCTGCATAGGGTAACGGTTTCGAGCGCTCAGGCCGAGTTTCTTTATACAAATGGCGGTAAACAGTTGGTTTTTTGTTGCCTGATTTTTCCCGAAACGTAATACAAAGCCTCTTAAATGCTCTAATCCCCTCTCGCGCCTTACAGAAGAATCGTTTTCGACCATGGATATCAAACAGCTCTGGACCAACGTCCTGGACCTTTGGGGTGCCCTCGACCAGCACCCGCTCGTGCACTCCAGCCTGTCGCTGTTGCTGCTGCTGGCAATTGCGTTGTTCCTCGGACGGGTGGCGCGCTACCTCATCCTGCACGCTGCAAAAATGCTCAGCCGCCAGCCGGCCCTGCACTGGGTCAATGATTTCCTGCAGAACAAGGTGTTCCATCGCCTGGCGCAGATCACGCCTTCGCTGGTGATCCAGTTCGGTCTCAATCTGGTGCCGGACCTGAGCAAAACCAGCCTGAATTTCCTCGGCAACGTCGCGCTGTCCTTCACCTTCCTGTTTCTGCTGCTGGCGGTCAGCGCTCTGCTCAACGCCCTGCTGGACATCTACGCCCGCACCGAGCACGCCCGCACCCGCTCGATCAAAGGCTATGTGCAACTGGCGAAAATGGTGCTGTACGTATTTGGCGCGATCATCATCGTCGCCACGCTGATCGACCGCTCGCCGCTGTTGCTGCTGTCGGGTCTGGGCGCCATGTCGGCGGTGATCCTGTTGGTCTACAAGGACACGCTGCTGTCGTTCGTCGCCAGCGTGCAGTTGACCAGCAACGACATGCTGCGGGTCGGCGACTGGATCGAGATGCCGCAGGTAGGCGCCGACGGCGATGTGGTGGACATCACCTTGCACACGGTCAAGGTGCAGAACTTCGACAAGACCATCGTCTCGATCCCGACCTGGCGCCTGATGTCCGAGTCGTTCAAGAACTGGCGCGGCATGCAGGCTTCCGGTGGCCGCCGGATCAAGCGCAGCCTGTTCATCGACGCCAGCGGCGTGCGCTTTCTGCGTGACGACGAAGAGCTGAAGCTGTCCCAGGTGCATTTGCTCACCGACTACATGACCCGCAAACAGGCCGAACTCAAGGCCTGGAACGAAGCCCAGGGCAACGTTGCGGCCCTGTCGGCCAACCGCCGGCGGATGACCAATATCGGCACTTTGCGCGCCTATGCGCTGGCCTACCTGAAGAGTCACCCGGGGATCCAGCCGAGCATGACCTGCATGGTCCGCCAGATGCAGACCACGGCCCAGGGCATTCCGTTGGAGATCTACTGCTTTACCCGCACCACGGCATGGGCCGACTACGAGCGGATCCAGGGGGATATTTTCGATTACCTGCTGGCGGTGTTGCCGGAGTTCGGGTTGAGCCTGTATCAGCAGCCGAGCGGAACGGATTTGAGAGCCGGGTTGTTGCCGGCGGTATTGGGCGCAAGCCATATTCCCGAGCCGGAAAAACACATCATGTAATACCGCAACCCCCTGCGGCAGTTCCACCGGTTTTGCGGCGCAGTTGAGGAGTGGCGTGGATCCGATTACAAATGATCAAGAACCCACTTTTGAACTGCCGCCGTATCGTTTATATCCCCATCAAAAACAAACTGGGGATCATAACTTTGATTATTTCCTCGCGTTCGATCTCTCCATACCTTTAATGGTAGCCAGAACTCGGCGCCACTCGGCAGCGTTTGAGCGCCAATATCAATATAAAGCGTATCGGCGCTCGTGGGTAACCCCAAATGGACAACCCCCGGAACAGCAAGAACGACGTCCGCAAAGTCGAGGCAGGCACTTGCGCAAAATGAGTCAGTAACCAGCGCAAGCTTACCTTTAAAACCTTGGGCATTGACTCCTCTCGAACCCTCTTGATCGACCGAGGAAGTGCTGGGCTGACGCAACCAGTCTTTTTTTTCGTGAAGTGCGAGCTCCATCGATCTGGTTAAACTAAAAACAAATTTATAAGCTTCACTATTTTTTCCATAGTCGCTTTCCATGGCAGTGAGCGCTTTATTGAGCGTTGAGAGTGCAAAAGGAGAAACTCGCCACATCGCATACGCACGAGATGGCTCATCCAGGCTTTTTACCAATTTCGAGCCTAACAGAGCGGACAGTATTTCAGCTCCCACTAAACTGTTGCCGCCGCGATTGCCTCGTGTATCTAGCACAACCAGCTTGGCATCATCGAGACTCTTGATGACGTCGAGCATTTTATCGAGGGAAGCATTCTCGGCGGCTGATGGCATGAAGTTGGATACATGTATCCAATATCGCCCGTTCCCCAAATCCTTGAGAGATTGGACCGGTTGAGGCTGATGCAGGAAAGCTTCCAATTGCCCGCGATCTTCTTGCCATAACAAAGTAAAGTTTTGGCTTGCTCCATTTGGGAGAATAACCAGACAGCTTTTTGACAAGACCCTCGCCAGCACAGGGTAGTTGGCATCATCGACCGTTAACTGCTTAGCCAAATGCAACCAGGTCGACTTCAGATTAAGTCTACGATCAATATAAGGAGATATTTCACTCTCTAGTATCTCGCGGACTGATTTGTTATCACACGATATAACCTTTGAATCAGTCGGCGGTAACGGCACAGGCCAATTTTTTGCGGTGTGTTTTACAACAAAATCCTGCCCCTGCATGTCCAGAATAAAACCTGCCCAAGAAGAACCCCCAGGACTACTCTGACTCAGCCCTACGTGTCCATCCTTGAAGCCCGCGATGTAAAAATCAAGCACGGCTTGAGAGTCTTTCTTTGAGTTGACACGTTTTGCCAGCTGGCCAGCCTCCAGATAACCCCGCTCAACCCAGTTTGCAAAAGACTCATTATTACTATCTATAGCACCCGGATGAGAATCAACTATCAGTTTCCGAATAACAGAAAGGTCATTGACAGTTAGCTCCCGCCAATTTTTTACAGGTACTTCATCAGCCAATACAAAAGGCGACAACACAACAAAAAGAAGATTCAAGCATAAGCTTTTAAGGGGAAAGGCATTAGCATTACAAGTCATTTAAAACACCCAAAAAGCAGACAAATGATGATCACATAGATGTCATCTGATCATTGCGCGCCTAATGCCCAACCGACTGATCCACACCGCCAGCAAAATCACCGAACCACCGAGCAACAACCGCCCCAGTTCTTCATGCTGGTTCCAGATCAGCAGATTGATCAGCAACCCCACCGGCACGTGCAGGTTGTTCATCACCGCCAGGGTCCCACCGTTGACCAGGCACGCGCCTTTGTTCCACCAGTAGAGCCCCAAAGCGGTCGAGACCAGGCCGAGGAACAGCAGCACGCCCCATTGCAGCGGTGCTTCGGGCAGGAAGTTCTGTTTGCCGAACAGCAGAAACGCCGGCAACGCCACCGCCAGTGCGCCAAGGTAGAAATAACCGAAGCGTCGGTAATGCGGCAGATCGCTCGGGTGTCGGGCGACCAGGTGTTTATAAAGCACCTGGCCTGCGGCGTAGGTGAAGTTGGCCAGTTGCAGCAACAGGAAACCCATGAAGAAGTCCGGGTTGATCCGGTCAAAGCGAATCACCGCCGCCCCCGCCACCGCCACCAGCGCCGCGACCAGGGCCCAGGGATTGAAGCGACGGTTGAGCGCATCTTCGATCAGGGTGACGTGCAGCGGCGTGAGGATGGTGAACAACAGCACTTCCGGCACCGTCAGTACGCGAAAGCTCAGGTACAGGCAGACGTACGTCACGCCGAACTGCAACGCGCCGATCAACAGCATGCCGCGCATGAACGCCGGTTCCACCGAGCGCCAGCGGGTCAGCGGGATGAACACCAGCCCTGCCAACAGCACCCGCACCAGCACGGCAAAGTAACTGTCGACATGACCGGCCAGGTATTCGCCGATCAAACTGAAGGAAAACGCCTGGATCAGCGTGACAAAAAGTAGATAGCCCATGCTCGCCTCATTTCGAATGGCGGCGACGATAGCGGGTTTTGCTGCTGATCGCGAACAGTCAGCTAATACAAAACCTGTGGGAGCGGGCTTGCTCGCGAAGAGGGAGTGTCAGTCGACATAAATGTGGGATGAAACACCGCTTTCGCGGGCAAGCCCGCTCCCACAGGTTTTTTGGGTGATGGCCAAATCCCGAGCAAAAAAAAGCCCGATCTCGCTAAAGCGTTCAATCGGGCCAGAGCACTCAGGAGCAACAAGTGCGAAGGGAGGTTCGATGCGCGTACAGGCTTGAAGGGTTGCGCCAGGTCACTAGACCATCCAGCGATTATCTGGCGATTAACCGGTCAGGCCACTTGGGAAAGCTTGGCGTTCGCCTGGTTCAGGCCTTTCTCCTGGAAGTCACCGCCCAGGTTCATGCCTTCGGCGTGGATGAACGTCACGTCGTGGATGCCGATGAAACCCATGACCTGACGCAGGTACGGTTCCTGGTGATCGGCGGTGCTGCCGGCGTAGATACCGCCGCGAGCCGTCAACACATAGGCACGCTTGCCGCTGAGCAGGCCTTGCGGGCCGGTTTCGGTGTACTTGAAGGTCACGCCGGCACGCAGCACATGGTCGAGCCAGGCTTTCAGGGTGCTGGGGATCGCAAAGTTGTACATGGGTGCGGCCATGACCAGTACATCGGCGGCGAGCAATTCGTCGGTCAGCTGGTTGGAGCGTTCCAGGGACGCCTGTTCGATGTCGCTGCGCTGCTCGGCGGGTTTCATCCAGCCACCCAGCAGGTTGATGTCCAGGTGCGGCACCGGCTTGACGGCCAGATCCCGGACGGTGATCTGGTCATTGGGGTGAGCGGCTTTCCACTGGCTGATGAAGGTTTGGGTCAGTTGGCGGGAAACCGAGTCTTGCTGACGGGCACTGCTTTCGATGATCAGAACGCGGGACATGGGATGTAGCCTCCATCTGAGAATGCTGTAGGTCGATGGAGTGAAGGTTAAACAGAGTCATATCGATGAAAAAGCGCAAATAATTGCTATAACCCATCAATAAATTCGTTTATAAGCTCAGCATACTTGTGGGAGCGGGCTTGCTCGCGAAGGCGGTGTGTCATTCAACGTTGATATCGACTGACACGGCCTCTTCGCGAGCAAGCCGGCTCCCACAGGAGATTGCTGTCATTTCGGGGTGCAGCTCAGCTCGATGCGCAGCTTGATGATGTTGCGGCTGAACTTGGCGGTGGCATTTTTGTGCTTGCCGGCCGGTACGTCGATCTTGCGGGTACGTGGTGCTTCCGGACCATTGATGAAAACGGCCTTGCAGCTTGCATCGACGTCGCCGTAGTTGGCCACCTGAATGGAGCCGATATCGCTATCCGTGTCGTAGGTCTGGTAATCGATCTTCATGCCGTTGAGGTCTTTCTTCACGTCGATCGGGTAAGCCATCGCCGTCAGCGGCAGCAGCGCCAGCAGCACACAACAGAATTTTTTCATTCAGCAGCCTCCAATAAGGGCTGCCAGCTTAGGACAAGAGGAGCTCAACATGAAAGCGCCCCGCGTGACCCTTGATCAATGGCGAACGCTGCAGGCCGTGGTCGATCACGGTGGTTTCGCTCAAGCCGCCGAGGCGCTGCATCGCTCGCAATCGTCGGTCAGCTACACCGTGGCTCGCATGCAGGATCAGCTCGGCGTGCCATTGCTGCGCATCGACGGACGCAAGGCCGTGCTGACCGAAGCCGGCGGCGTGCTGTTGCGCCGCTCCCGGCAACTGGTGAAACAGGCCAGCCAACTCGAAGACCTGGCCCATCATATGGAGCAGGGCTGGGAAGCCGAAGTACGCCTGGTGGTCGATGCCGCTTACCCAAGCGCCCGCCTCGTCCGCGCCTTGACCGCATTCATGCCGCAAAGCCGTGGCTGCCGGGTGCGCCTGCGTGAGGAAGTGCTGTCAGGCGTGGAGGAAGTCCTGCTCGAAGGCGTGGCCGACCTGGCCATCACCGGGCTCAGTATTCCCGGTTACCTGGGCGCGGAATTGAGCGACGTCGAATTCGTCGCGGTCGCCCACCCGGAACATCCCCTGCACCGCCTCAACCGCGAACTGAGCTTCCAGGACCTGGAAAGCCAGATGCAAGTGGTGATCCGCGACTCGGGGCGCCAGCAACCACGGGACGTCGGCTGGCTCGGTGCCGAACAGCGCTGGACCGTCGGCAGCCTGGCCACCGCCGCGACCTTCGTCAGCAGCGGCCTGGGTTTTGCCTGGCTGCCCAGGCACTTGATCGAACGGGAACTCAAGGAAGGCACGCTCAAGCTGCTACCGTTGGATCAGGGCGGCAGCCGCAACCCGAGCTTCTACCTGTATTCGAACAAGGACAAACCGCTGGGGCCGGCCACGCAGATTCTCATCGAACTGCTGCGTACATTTGACACCGCCCCACTGGACGCACCGTTCGCCGCCCCCGAACAAGCCTGACACGGAGTGTATGCATGGCCTATTTCGAACACGAAGGTTGCAACCTGCACTATGAGGAATATGGCCACGGCACGCCGCTGCTGCTGGTCCATGGCCTGGGCTCGAGCACCCTGGACTGGGAAAAACAGATCCCGACACTGGCCACCCGCTACCGGGTGATCGTCCCGGATGTGCGCGGTCACGGCCGATCGGACAAACCCCGGGATCGCTACAGCATTACCGGATTCAGTGCCGACCTGATTGCATTGATCGAGCACCTCAATATCGGTCCGGCACATTATGTCGGCCTGTCCATGGGCGGCATGATCGGCTTCCAGTTGGGCGTGGATCAGCCGCAACTGCTCAAGAGCCTGTGCATCGTCAACAGTGCGCCAGAGGTCAAACTGCGCAGCCGCGACGATTACTGGCAATGGTTCAAGCGCTGGAGCCTGATGCACGCACTCAGCCTGCGCACCATCGGCAAAGCGCTGGGCGGCAAGCTGTTCCCAAAACCCGAGCAGGCCGAATTGCGACAAAAGATGGCCGAGCGCTGGGCAAAAAACGACAAACATGCTTATCTCGCCAGCTTCAATGCCATTGTCGGCTGGGGGGTCCAGGAACGACTTTCGAAGGTCACCTGTCCAACCCTCATCGTCAGCGCCGACAGGGACTACACACCGGTGGCGCTGAAGGAAAACTACGTAAAACTGCTGCCCGACGCGCGGCTGGTGGTGATCGCCGATTCACGCCACGCAACGCCGCTGGACCAGCCGGAACACTTCAACCAAACACTGCTGGAGTTTCTGGCCGCAGTCGATACCACCACTCAGGATCACTGACCCATGCTGAAAAAAATCGCCCTCGCCGCAGGCTCCGTCCTGTTTGCCGCCAACCTGATGGCCGCGACGCCGGAAAAGGCACCGCATGTGCTGCTGGAAACCACCAACGGCCAGATCGAAATCGAACTGGACCCGGTCAAGGCCCCGATCAGTACCAAGAACTTCCTTGAGTACGTCGACAAAGGCTTCTACAACAACACGATTTTCCACCGGGTGATCCCGGGGTTCATGGTCCAGGGTGGCGGATTCACTCAACAGATGCAGCAAAAAGACACCAACGCACCGATCAGGAACGAATCGAAAAACGGCCTGCATAACGTGCGCGGCACCTTGTCCATGGCCCGTACCTCGGTGCCTGACTCGGCCACCAGCCAGTTCTTCATCAACGTCAAGGACAACGACTTCCTTGACCAGGGCGATGGCTACGCGGTATTCGGCAAAGTGGTCAAAGGCATGGACGTGGTGGACATCATCGTCAATTCGCCAACCACCGTCCGTGGCGGCATGAAGGATGTGCCGGCCGATCCTGTGTTCATCAAGTCGGCCAAGCGCATCGACTGAGACTAAGCTGGACAAGGATGTCCGAGCCGTTGCCGGTGTTTGCCGGCAACGCTCAAACCGTTAAAAGGAGAGCCCGCCCGCGGGCGAACAACCCATGCTTTATCGCCGCTTTGAAAAACTGATCGATGTTTTCCGTGAAGCACCGACGGCGTCTCCGCCAGACCGTGTATTCCCTTTTTATACCTATTACCTCAAGCAGGTCTGGCCGAGCTTCGCCGCCCTGCTGATCGTCGGCCTGATTGGTGCTTTGATCGAGGTGGCGTTGTTCAGTTACCTGAGCCGCATCATCGACCTGGCCCAAGGCACGCCGAACGCCAATCTGTTCCGGGAGCACGCCCTCGAGTTGACCTGGATGGTGGTGGTTGCGCTGGTGCTGCGCCCCATATTCGTGGGCCTGCATGACCTGCTGGTGCACCAGACCCTGAGCCCCAGCATGACCAGCATGATCCGCTGGCAGAACCACAGCTACGTGCTCAAGCAGAGCCTGAACTTCTTCCAGAACGACTTCGCCGGGCGCATCGCCCAACGCATCATGCAAACCGGCAACTCACTGCGCGACTCCGCCGTGCAGGCCGTGGATGCGTTGTGGCATGTGCTGATCTACGCCATCAGTTCCCTGGTACTGTTCGCCGAAGCCGACTGGCGCCTGATAATCCCGCTGCTGACGTGGATCTTCGCCTTCATCGGTGCCCTCTGTTACTTCGTGCCACGGGTCAAGGACCGCTCGGTGGTGGCGTCCGATGCGCGCTCCAAACTCATGGGGCGGATTGTCGACGGCTACACCAACATCACCACCCTGAAGCTGTTCGCCCACACCAACTTCGAGCAGCAATACGCCCGCGAAGCCATCAAGGAACAGACCGAGAAGGCGCAACTGGCCGGCCGCGTGGTCACCAGCATGGACGTGGTCATCACCAGCATGAACGGCTTGCTGATCGTCTGTACCACCGGCCTGGCCCTGTGGTTGTGGACGCAGTCGTTGATCAGCGTGGGGGCGATTGCCCTGGCCACCGGTCTGGTGATCCGCATCGTCAACATGTCCGGCTGGATCATGTGGGTGGTAACCGGCATCTTCGAAAACATCGGCATGGTGCAGGACGGCCTGCAGACCATCTCGCAACCGGTCAGCGTCACCGACCGCGACCAGGCCAAACCCCTGGCGGTGGCCCGTGGCGAAGTGCGTTTCGAGCATGTGGATTTTCACTACGGCAAGCAGAGCGGGATCATCGGCGACCTCAACCTGAGCATCAAGGCGGGTGAAAAAATCGGCCTGATCGGCCCGTCCGGTGCTGGTAAATCGACCCTGGTGAACCTGCTGCTGCGCCTGTACGACGTCGAAGGCGGACGCATCCTGATCGACGGCCAGAACATCGCCGATGTCAGTCAGGAAAGCCTGCGCGAACGCATCGGCATGATCACCCAGGACACCTCGCTGTTGCACCGTTCGATCCGCGACAACCTGCTGTACGGCAAACCCGACGCCACCGACGCCGAACTCTGGGAGGCCGTGCACAAGGCCCGGGCCGACGGTTTCATTCCTTCACTCTCGGACGCAGAGGGCCGCACCGGTTTCGATGCCCACGTTGGCGAGCGCGGGGTGAAACTCTCCGGCGGCCAGCGCCAGCGCATCGCCATCGCCCGTGTGTTGCTCAAGGACGCGCCGATCCTGATCATGGACGAGGCCACCTCGGCTCTGGATTCGGAAGTCGAAGCGGCGATCCAGGAAAGTCTCGAAACCCTGATGCAGGGCAAAACCGTGATCGCCATCGCTCACCGGCTCTCGACCATCGCCCGGATGGACCGGCTGGTGGTGCTGGAAAACGGCAAGATCGCCGAAACCGGCAGCCATGCCGAACTGCTGGCCCATGGCGGTTTGTATGCACGGTTGTGGCAACACCAGACCGGCGGGTTTGTCGGGATCGATTGATCTTTGCTGCGGCCACAAAACCTGTGGGAGCGGGCTTGCTCGCGAATGCGGTAGATCATTCAACAACGATGCCGACTGACACACCGTCTTCGCGAGCAAGCCCGCTCCCACAGGGATTGGCGTGACCGATAGCCCCCAAAACACCGCCAGAACCCTTCAACAACGGGGCCTGGCGGTTTTTATGCCTGCTGGAATTCTGAAAAAACCCTGCTGTACTCACTGCAACGTTCTGGAGATGGTTCTGCAGTCCATCGGCTGGATGCTCAAGGCAGCATAATCTCGAAAGGGCACTCTCTTATGTCTCTGTTAAAACGTTCGGCGACTGAGTTGGTAGGTACGTTCTGGCTGGTGTTGGGTGGTTGCGGCAGTGCGGTGTTGGCCGCGGCTTTTCCGGAGGTGGGGATTGGCCTGCTCGGGGTGTCTTTCGCGTTTGGCCTGACCGTGCTGACCATGGCTTTCGCGATCGGCCATATTTCCGGCTGCCATCTCAATCCCGCGGTATCCCTCGGTCTGGTGGTGGGTGGGCGGTTTCCGGCCAAGGAGTTGCCGGCCTACATCATTGCCCAGGTCATTGGCGGCGTGATTGCAGCCGCCCTGCTGTACTTCATTGCCAGCGGCAAACCCGGTTTCGAACTGGCGGGAGGTCTTGCATCCAACGGCTACGGCGAACACTCGCCTGGCGGCTATTCGATGGCGGCAGGGTTTGTCTGTGAACTGGTGATGACTGCGATGTTCATCCTGATCATCCTCGGCGCCACCGATAAACGAGCACCAGCAGGACTGGCGCCGATTGCCATCGGCCTGGGGCTGACCCTCATCCACCTGATCTCGATCCCCGTCACCAACACCTCGGTCAACCCGGCGCGCAGCACCGGCCCGGCGCTGATCGTCGGCGGCTGGGCGATTCAACAACTGTGGATGTTCTGGGTCGCACCGCTACTCGGTGCAGTGGTTGGCGGCGTGCTGTATCGCTGGTTGGGCAAGGAAGAAAGCTGAAACGCTGGAGATCAGCCTTGTCGATAAGGCAAGGCTGACTTCGCCTCCTCTGCATACGCCAGCACCCCCAACCGCTCCTGCTCCAGGAAGTCTTTCACCGCCGCTTTCAATCCGGGATGGCGCAAGTAGTGCCAGGAATGGGTAATGACTGGCTCGAATCCACGAATCAGTTTGTGCTCGCCCTGGGCCCCGGCATCGAAACGCTGGAAACCGTTGGCGATGGCATAGTCCATGCCCTGGTAGAAACAGGTCTCGAAATGCAGGCGATCGAACTCCGCCAGGCATCCCCAGTAACGGCCATAAAAGCTGTCGCCCCCCACCAGACTGAACGCCATCGCCACTGGCCGTGAACCTTGTTTGGCCAGCACCACACGAATCGACTCAGGCATGCGTTCGGCCAACAGGCTGAAAAACTCCCGCGTCAGGTACGGTGCTTGTCGGCGCACCGCATAGGTATTGGCGTAGCAGGCATAGACAAAATCCCATTGCGCCTGAGCCAGCTCCCGCCCCTCCAGCCATTCGAACTCAAAGCCCTGCCCGGCCACCTGCTCGCGTTCCTTGCGCATCTGTTTGCGCTTGCGCGAACTGAGCACGTCGAGGAAGTCCTGGAAATCCCGGTAGCCGCGATTTTGCCAGTGGTATTGACAGCCAACGCGCTGCAGCCAGCCGGGCTGCTCGCTCAATGCCGCGTCGGTGAACGGATCGGTGAAATTGATGTGGGCGCTGGAGAGCCCTTCGAGTTCAAGGTAGCCCGGCAGGCTTTTCAATAACTCGAAGCCGTCTTCGACCGTGGCCGCCAACAGCCGCGGCCCGCTGACGGGACTGAACGGCACCGCGCTCAACAGTTTGGGATAGTAATCGATGCCGGCACGCTCACAGGCATCGGCCCAGGCGTGATCGAACACGTACTCGCCGTAGGAATGCCACTTGCGATAACCGGGCAGCGCGGCGATCAGTCGATCCCCTTCTACGTGCAATAGATGCTCGGGCTGCCAGCCGGTATGGGGTCCGACGCTGCCGCTGTCTTCCAGTGCGCTCAAAAAGGCATGACGCAGAAAAGGCTGAGTCTCGGGCACCAGTGCATCCCACGTTTGCGGGACGATTTCTGACAGTTTTTGCAGGCGTTGCAACGGCATCACCGTCCTCACTCTTCATGGCGTGAAAGCCCCGCGAGTATCGCCTATCGCTCTGCAATGCACACGGGCAAAACGACGACAGTGCTCTAACTCAATAGTTCACGGCGACTTTGTATCGTCATCGACATGACATCACATTGCCACCGCCCTGTAATAAACCATCGCGATACTGGCGCCTGTTTTTAGAGCGCCGGGTTATACCCGGCCACAGTTTTCCGCCCCTAACGGTCGGTTGTGTCCCGGATGGCTCTGTCATCCCCTCTCATCTTCGGAGATTGATATGCGTCTTGCTTCCACGAAAACTGCGGCGGCCTTGTGTGGTGGCCTGTTGCTGGCCATGAGTGTTCCGGCCAGTGCCGCAGTCGACGCCAAACTGCTCGACATGCTCAAGGCTAACGGCTCGATCACCAACGCGCAGTACAGCGAACTGCAAGCCGAGCTGGCCAGGGATCAGAAAGAACAGCAGATTGCCCGTCAGGCTCAGCAAGAGACCAACGAGCAAATCGCGGCCACCGCGAAGAAAACCGACACACTGAGCGCCTTCGACCAGAAGCTTGCATGGGCGGCAAAGACTCAGTTCAAGGGCGACGTGCGCTTCCGTCAGGAAAATGTCCACAACGATGGCGTGCCAAACAACAAGGACCAGGATCGTCAGCGCATTCGTGCCCGCCTGGGTGCCTACAGCGAAATCAACCCGCAAGTCGACACCGGCATCCGTATCGCCACCGGCAGCAACGACGACGCTCGCTCGACCAACCAGGACCTGAACAACTACTTCGACAAGAAGCAGATCTGGCTGGACCAGGGTTACATCGACTACCACCCGGATGCGATCAAGAACCTGCACCTGGTTGGCGGCAAGATGCCGCAACAATGGGTGAGCATGGGCGACATCATCTGGGATAGCGACATCAACCCCGAAGGTCTGGCCGTCACCTACAAGTACCCGTTGAGCGGCAGCACCGAACTGTTCGGTAGTGCCGGTCACTACACCCTCAAGGACAACGTCGACGGCGAAGGCGTGCAATTCAAGCACGACCTGCGTCTGTACGCCGGCCAGTTGGGTGCGCGATTCGCCATCACCGACAGCATGAAAATGACCCTGGGCGGCAGTCTCTACGCCTACGACAACGATGACAGCAGCGCCTGCCCGACCTCGGGTACCGTTACTGCGCCATGCGCACTGGCCGTCAACGGCAACAGCCCGGGCGAGCAGTTCAACCTGTACGAAGGTTTTGGTCAGCTGGACTTCAGCAACCTGCCGGTTCCGCTGTCGATCTATGGTCAGTACGTCAATAACACCGATGCCAGCAACGACCAGGACACTGGCTGGCTGGCCGGTGTGAAGTCCAAGCTCTACGGCTTCAACGTGGACTACAACTACCGCGACGTGCAGCGTAACGCTGTGGTGGGTGCCTTCACCGACTCCGACTTCGCCAACGGCTTCACCGGTTCACGCGGCAGCAAGCTGAAAGTGAGCTACGACCTGGACAAGAACTTTGCCCTGGGCGCGACCTACTACATGGCGACCTCGGACCAGACCAACGCCAACATCAAGAAAACCGATTCGGACATCAACACCCTGCAACTGGATGCCGAAGCCAAGTTCTGATTCACCCCGCTACACGACTCGGGCAAGGAAGCCCGAGCCTCTTTTACAGCCTGGCGTTGATACATCGGTCCCCATCATCCTCCGATGCATCAACGCCAGGCTGTTTTCTCTCCCGCAATAACCTCCAACCTCCCGCAAAAAAAAATCGCAGCCTTCGGCAGCTCCTACGCTCACCGGATTCTCCGCAATATCACGTTGAAATCCAGTCCCGTAGGGGCTGCCGCAGGCTGCGATCTCTTTAAGCCGCAGACTCAGCGCTTGCGCAGCAACACGCTACCAATCGAGTAACCGGCACCGAACGAACTGAGCACCGCCAGCGAACCGGCGGCCAGATCGTCCTGGTTCTTGTGGAACGCAATCACGGAACCGGCGGAACTGGTGTTGGCATAGGTGTCGAGAATCACCGGCGCTTCCTGTTCGGTGGCGTCGCGACCCAGCAGCTTCTTGACGATCAGGTGGTTCATGCTGAGGTTGGCCTGGTGCAGCCAGAAGCGCTTCACGTCGCTGACGTTGAGCTGGTTCTCCTGCAGATGCTCACCGATCAGCTCGGCAACCAGCGGGCAGACTTCCTTGAACACCTTGCGGCCTTCCTGCACGAACAGTTTGTCCTTGGCGCCGATGCCCTCTTCCGCCGCGCGGTTGAGGAAGCCGAAGTTGTTGCGGATGTTGTTGGAGAACTTGGTCAGCAGTTTGGTGCTGACGATGTCGAACTGGTACTTGGACGTCGCCAGGTCGGCACGTTCGATGATCACTGCAGTGGCAGCATCACCGAAGATGAAGTGGCTGTCGCGGTCACGGAAGTTCAGGTGGCCGGTGCAGACTTCCGGGTTGACCATCAGGACCGCGCGGGCCTGGCCCAGTTGCACGCTGTTGGCGGCGGTCTGGATACCGAAGGTTGCGGACGAGCACGCCACGTTCATGTCGAAACCGAAACCCTGGATACCCAGCGCCTCCTGGACTTCGATGGCAATGGCCGGGTAGGCGCGCTGCAGGTTGGAACAGGCGACGATCACGCCGTCGATGTCCGCTGCGGTCTTGCCGGCGCGCTGCAAGGCTTGTTCGGCGGCGCCGATGGCCATCTGGCAAAGTACCGACCACTCGTCGTTGGAACGTTCCGGCAGGCGTGGAGCCATGCGTTGCGGGTCGAGGATGCCTTCCTTGTCCATGACAAAGCGGCTCTTGATGCCGGAAGCTTTTTCGATGAATGCGGCGCTGGATTCGGTCAACGCTTCGACTTCACCGCGCGCAATGGCGTCGGCGTTATCGGCGTTGAATTGCGCCACATAAGTATTGAAAGACTGCACCAGCTCTTCGTTGGAAATGCTGTTGGCCGGGGTGTACAGGCCGGTGCCGCTGATGACGACGTTATGCATGGTCGTGTCTCTAATCTGTTCAGGCAGAAAGTATTGGCACCGTCGTACCAACACACAAAGGGTCTATTCTCATCCGGGGGACGCAAACCTGGCATCGCTTTATTCCGTGACGCGACCTGGCCGAAGGCTCTAGGTCGCGAAACCGGCGTTTATGGTCGCGAAGTTTGCCATAAACCTTGGGTTTTGGCGCCTTTTTGCTGGATGAACCATTTGCTACAGGCACCACAGCAACCTGTGGGAGCGGGCTTGCCCGCGAATGCGATGGGTCAGTCAACGCTGATGTTGAAACTGAAGACGCCTTCGCGAGCAAGCCCGCTCCCACAGGGTATTGCACCAGCCTCGGGTCTACGGTTCGACCTGGCTCCACTGCTTGTTCAGGCGCTTGTCGGAGATAGGCACCCTGGTTCCCAACTGTTGCGCAAACAGCGAAACCCGGTATTCCTCCAGCCACCAGCGATACAACTCCAGTTGCGGATCGCGCTTGCCTTCCTGGGCGTGTTTGTTGGCGCGGGCTTGGTATTGCGTCCACAGCCCGCTCAACTCCCCACTCCAGACCCGGTCGCGCTGCACCTGGGCACCGATTTTTTCAAAGCGCTGTTCAATCGCCTTGAGGTAACGCGGCAACTCCTTGAGCCACTGCATCGGCGTTTCCCGGACAAACCCCGGATACACCAGCTGGCTGAGCTGCTGCTTGATGTCGTTCAGGGCCACGGCCTGCGCCAGGTCGATCTTGCCCTTGAAGCGCTTTTGCAAGCCGTGCCAGAGTTTGAGGATTTCCAGGGTCAGCTTCGCCACACGCTCGGCGTGCTCGGTCCAGGCACCTCGCTTGCGCTCGGCCAGGGACGCCAGACCGGCGCCGTCACGGGGCAACGGGTCTTCGCCGTCTAGAATACAGCTGTCGAGGCTGGCCAGCAGAATGTCTTCCACCAGCGCATCGACGCGTCCCATGTCGCGATACAGCAGGCCCAGTTCGGTCAGGCCCGGCAACTTGCCACGCAGGAACTTGGCAGGTTCGGCCAGTTGCTGCATCAGCAGGCGTTGCAGGGCACGGCGATGCTGGAACTCGGCCTCGGCCGGGGTCGAGAAACGCCCCTCCTTGACTGTGCCGCCCTCTTCCACCAGCGCCGGGTAGACCGTCATCGACAGCCCGGCGATCTTCTGCTGGGTTTTCTCGGCCACGGCGGCGAACACTTTCGGCTCCACCGGCTGCTGGCTCTTCGCGGTTTGCGGCACGGCCAACGCAGCCTGGCTGGCTTCGGCGAAACGCGCGGTGAGCTCGGCGAGATCGCGACCTTCACCGAGGAACTTGCCTTGGGCGTCGACGATTTCCAGATTCATCCGCAGATGACTTTCGACTTGCTGCGCCGCTTCAGCCCAGGCTTCATCGCTGACCCGGGCACCGGTCATGCGCAGCAGCTCGCGACCCAAGGCCTGGGGCAGCGAGCCCTCGGCAAAGGTCATGCGCTGCAAGGCCGCCTTGACGAAGTCCGGCACCGGTACGAAATTCTTGCGCAAGGCCTTCGGCAGGTTGCGTACAAGGGCAATGCACTTGGCTTCGATGACGCCCGGCACCAGCCATTCCAGGCGTTCCGGTGGCAGCATCGGCAACAGCGGCGCCGGCACGCGCAGGGTCACCCCGTCCCGCGGGTGATTCGGTTCGAAGTGGTAGCTCAGGGCCAACTCCAGATCGCCGATGTGCAGCGTATCCGGGTAATGCTGGGCGGTGACTTCACTGGCTTCGCGGGCCAGCACGTCTTCTTCGCGCATGATCAGCAGCTGCGGATCTTTCTGGCTGTTGATCCGATACCAACTGTCGAAGGTCGCGGTCTGGTGGATCTCCGCCGGCAGTCGCGCGTCGTAAAAGGCGTACAGGGTTTCTTCGTCGGCGAGGATGTCACGACGACGGGCCTTGGCTTCCAGTTCGTCGAGTTGTTCCAGCAGTTGCTTGTTGGCTGTCAGGCACTTGGCCCTGGACTGGATTTCACCGCGCACCAGCGCTTCGCGGATGAACAACTCGCGGGACACCACCGGGTCGACCGGGCCGTAATGCACCGGCCGCCGCCCGACCACGATCAACCCGAACAGGGTGATCTGTTCGAAGGCTACGACCTGGCCGCGCTTCTTCTCCCAGTGGGGTTCGAAATGGTTTTTCTTGATCAGGTGCCCGGCCAGCGGCTCGATCCAGTCGGCGTCGATCTTGGCGACCATTCGCGCATAAAGCTTGGTGGTTTCCACCAGTTCGGCTGTCATCAGCCACTGCGGGCGCTTCTTGCCGATGCCCGACGATGGGTGAATCCAGAACCGCCGCTGACGGGCGCCAAGGTAATCGCCGTCTTCGGTTTTCTGCCCGATCTGGCTGAGCAACCCCACCAGCACCGCTTTGTGCAGTTTCGGATAGTCCGCCGGTTCTTTATTGAGGCTCAACTGCATGTCGCGGCAGATCAGGCTCAATTGGCGATGGGAATCGCGCCACTCGCGCAGGCGCAGATAATTGAGGAAATTCTTGCGGCACCAGTTACGCAACGGACTGGCAGTCAGCGCCTGGCGCTGCTCCTCGAAACCACGCCACAGATTGACCAGCCCGGCGAAATCCGAGTCGGCGTCTTTCCACTGGGCGTGGGCCTGATCCGCCGCTTGCTGACGCTCCGGCGGACGCTCGCGCGGGTCCTGGATCGACATGGCGCTGGCGACGATCAGCACTTCCTGCAAGCTGCCGAGCTTCGCCGCTTCGAGCAGCATGCGGCCCATGCGCGGGTCCACCGGCAACCGCGCCAGTTGCCGGCCGAGCGGTGTCAGCTGGCTATTACGGTCCACTGCAGAGAGTTCCTGCAGCAGGTTATAACCATCGCTGATGGCCTTGCCATCCGGCGGCTCGATGAACGGGAACGCGGTGACCTCGCCGAGGCGCAGATGCAGCATCTGCAAGATGACCGCCGCGAGGTTGGTGCGCAGGATCTCCGGATCGGTAAATTCCGGGCGACCGAGGAAGTCCTCTTCGCTGTACAGGCGCACACAAATGCCCGGTTCGACCCGTCCGCACCGGCCCTTACGCTGGTTGGCGCTGGCCTGGGAAACAGCTTCAATCGGCAGGCGCTGAACCTTGGCCCGGTAACTGTAGCGGCTGATGCGCGCCGTACCGCTGTCGATCACATAGCGAATGCCCGGCACGGTCAGCGAGGTTTCCGCGACGTTGGTCGCCAGCACCACGCGACGCCCCGGGTGCGACTGGAAAATCCGCTGTTGCTCGGCTGGCGACAGCCGCGCGTACAACGGCAGGATTTCGGTGTGCTTGAGCTGAGCCTTGCGCAGCATGTCGGCGGCATCGCGAATCTCGCGCTCGCCGGGCAGGAACACCAGCACGTCACCGGGACTGCGGCGCTCGCTGCGCTCATACGCGGCGATTTCGTCGAGAGTGGCGAGGATCGCCTGATCCACCGTCAGGTCGTCCTCGACGCGGTTGCCCTCTTCGTCTTGCTCAAGCGTCAGCGGGCGATACCAGGTGTCCACCGGGTAGGTGCGGCCGGAGACCTCGACAATCGGTGCATCGTCGAAGTGCCTGGAGAAGCGCTCCAGATCGATGGTCGCCGAGGTGATGATGACTTTCAAGTCCGGACGACGCGGCAGCAGGGTTTTCAGGTAGCCGAGCAGGAAGTCGATGTTGAGGCTGCGTTCGTGGGCTTCGTCGACGATGATCGTGTCGTAGCGTTCCAGATAGCGGTCGTTCTGGGTTTCCGCCAGCAGGATGCCGTCGGTCATCAGTTTGATCAGGGTGCTGGAATCGCTCTGATCCTCGAAGCGCACCTGATAGCCGACCAGTGCGCCCAGCGGCGTGCCGAGTTCTTCGGCCACCCGGCTGGCGACGCTGCGCGCAGCGATCCGGCGTGGCTGGGTGTGGCCGATCAGGCCATGCTGGCCGCGACCGATTTCCAGGCAGATCTTCGGCAACTGGGTGGTTTTACCCGAGCCGGTCTCACCGGCGATGATCAGCACCTGATGTTTTTCCAGCGCCTTCTTGATTTCGTCGCGCTTGGCGGCGATTGGCAAACTGTCGTCGTAACGAATCACCGGCAGGCTGGCGCGGCGGGCCAGCACCTGGTCACAGGACGCCTGCATCCGCGTCACCCACTGGCCCAGTTTGGCCTCATCGGGGTTCTTGCGCAGCTCAAGCAACTGCCGCCGCAGCCGGTGGCGGTCGGCAAGCATGGCGTGATCGAGGTTTTTCAGCAGTTTGTCGATGGAGGGCGATTCGTCGGTCATCGGGTACGCAATTCAGTCGTCTAGTGGCGCAGGGTGGCGATTGTCGCAGATTTGAAGGACGAGCGAGATCCCCCGTAGCAGCTGTCGAGCCTTGGCGAGGCTGCGTTCGGCTGTTCCTGACGCACCGCGATGCCCGGTTTTGCGAGGACTGCTTCCTCGAACGCAGGCTTCGCCAGCTGCTACAAGCTTGTGCGGAGCCGGTTATTCGTTATCCAGCCCCTTGCGGCGATACGGGAACACGTCGATCACTTTGCCGGCGCGAATCGCCTCCTGCAGGCTCTTCCAGTAATCGGCGTTGTACAGCTCACCATGCAACTGATCGAACAACTTGCGCTGCCCCGAATCGGCAAACAGAAACGGCGGAAACTCTTCCGGGAACACGTCCAGTGGCCCGATCGAATACCACGGTTCGGACGCCATTTCATCTTCGGGTGTACGCGGTAGCGGGATGTGACGGAAGTTGGCCTCGGTGAGGAAGCAGATCTCGTCGTAGTCGTAGAACACCACCCGGCCGTGACGGGTCACCCCGAAGTTCTTCAACAGCATGTCGCCAGGAAAGATGTTGGCCGCCGCCAGTTGCTTGATCGCCAGCCCGTAGTCTTCCAGGGCCTCGCGCACCTGCGCCTCGTTGGCGTTTTCCAGGTAGAGGTTCAGCGGGGTCATGCGGCGCTCGGTCCAGCAGTGACGGATCAGCACCGTGTCGCCTTCCACCGACACCGTCGACGGTGCGACTTCCAGCAGTTCCTCCAGGCACGCCGGATCGAACTTGCTCAGGGGGAAACGGAAATCGGCGAACTCCTGGGTATCGGCCATGCGCCCGACCCGGTCGACGCTTTTCACCAGGCGGTATTTTTCGATCACCGTGGCGCGGTCGACGTTTTTCGATGGCGAGAAACGGTCCTTGATGATTTTGAACACGGTGTTGAAACCCGGCAGGGTGAACACGCTCATGACCATGCCGCGCACGCCGGGGGCCATGATGAACTGGTCGTCGGTGTTGGCCAGGTGATTGATCAGCGCCCGGTAGAACTCCGACTTGCCGTGTTTGTAGAAGCCGATCGAGGTGTACAGCTCGGCGATGTGCTTGCCCGGCAGGATACGCCGCAGGAAACCGATGAACTCGGCGGGCACCGGCACATCCACCATGAAATACGAGCGGGTGAACGAGAATATGATCGACACGTCCGCCTCGTCGGTGATCAGCGCATCGATCTGGATGCCGCGACCTTCGAGGTGCAGCAATGGAATTGCCAGCGGCCATTGCTCGTCGGCGGTGTAGATGCGCCCCACCAGGTACGCGCCCTTATTGCGGTACAAGACCGAGGAAAACAGCTCGACGCTCAGCTCCGGGTCCTTGCACACCCAATCCGGCAGGTTCTCGCGCAGTTGCGCTTCGAGGCGCTTCAGGTCACCGGACAGGTCAGCGTAATCTTCGCTGAAACGGTAGTCGGCGAAGATGCTGGCGAGCATCGCCGACAATTGGCCTTGCGGCTTGTAGGTGCGGGTTTGCGCGGCCCGGGCACGGCGCAGGCTCGGCCGGGTGGTGTGGATGAACATGCAGCCGTCGCTGATCAGGTCATGGCTGAACAGCCCGCAGAAGATCGAGTTGTACCAAGTCTCGGACAGTTCATCGTCGAAGCGCAGGTCGATCAGGCTGATATAGGCGCTCTTGACCAGCGGCCAACAGCTGACGTCCAGAGTGTCGGCATCAAACGCGGTGCGCAGTCGCTCCACCGTTTCACCGACTTTCTCTTCGTACAGATTGATCCGCGCCGCCGAGGCCGACTGCGTCTCTTGCCACCGGGCCTGTTCGAAGCGGGCCCGGGCGCCGTCGGTGATCTGGCGAAAATGCTCGCGGTAATCGTCAAAGCCATCGAGGATCAAGCGGGCGATGTCGGCGGCTGGCCATTGCTGCGGCATGGAGAGACCTCTACGGGAATTCGGGAGGCTTGAGCTTAGCCAGTGAACCGGGTGCAGGAGAAGCGTAATTTTCCGGGTGAATTAAATGCCCGGTTTTCGGTTGCCATCGATCACACACTCAGCAACACTTTCGCCCCTCCCCCAAGGAAGGACCGCACTGTGAACCCCGTCGACATATTCCGTTTACTCTCCCTGGCGGCCATTTGGGGGGCCAGTTTTCTGTTCATGCGCATCATCGCCCCGGCGATTGGCAGCATCCCTACCGCTTTTTTCCGTGTATCGATAGCCGCTGCCGGACTGCTGGTGATTCTCGGTTTGATGCGCATCAGTTGGGACTTCAAAGGCAAACTCAAGACCGTGATGCTGCTCGGAGTGATCAACTCCGGGATTCCGGCGACGCTCTATTCGGTGGCCGCGCAGGTGCTACCGGCTGGCTACTCGTCGATATTCAATGCCACGACACCCTTGATGGGCGTGCTGATCGGCGGCCTGTTTTTCCATGAAAGACTCACGGGCGCCAAAGTCGGCGGCGTCTTCCTGGGCCTGTTCGGCGTGGGCGTGTTGACCCGTGCCGGCCCGGTGGCGTTCGACATGCAACTGCTGATGGGTGCCGTCGCCTGCCTGCTCGCGACCACTTGCTACGGATTTGCGGGGTTTCTGGCCCGCCGCTGGCTCGATCAGGCCGGTGGACTCGACAGTCGCCTGTCGGCGCTGGGCAGCATGCTCGGCGCGACGTTGTTCCTGCTGCCGCTGTTCGGCTACAGCGTGATCAGCCAACCACCCGCGACCTGGGGCGGCTGGAGTGTCTGGCTCTCGTTGCTGGGGCTGGGTCTGGGATGCACGGCGTTTGCGTACATTATTTACTTCCGGCTCCTGAGCTCGATTGGTCCGGTGAAATCGATGACTACGACCTTTTTGATCCCGCTGTTCGGCGTGCTGTGGGGGGCACTGTTTCTCGATGAGCCGCTGTCGATGGCGCATATATATGGCGGGCTGCTGATTGCAGTGGCGCTGTGGTTGGTGTTGAAGCCGGCTGCCGTGAAACCGGGCTTGCTGGCTGACCGGTAGAACTGTTGCGTTGCGGATGACGCCTTCGCGGGCAAGCCCACTCCCACAGGGTTTGCGCGGTCCTTGTGGGAGCGGGCTTGCCCGCGAAGGCGGCTGATCAGGCGCCAAAAATCACAAAGGCCCGGAGCATTGCTCCAGGCCTTCTCGGGTTTCCTCGCAATTACGCGGTCTTACGGAAGACGAATACCAGACCGACGATGATCAACAGCATGCCGAACAGGCTCAACATCGCCAGGCGATTGCCGAAGATCAGATAGTCCATCACCGCCGTTACCGCCGGCACCAGGTAAAACAGGCTCGTGACGTTCACCAGATTGCCCCGGGCGATCAAGCGGTACAGCAACAGCGTCGCCAGCACCGACACCACCAGCCCCATCCACAGCACCGGCAGGATGAAACCGCTGCCGTGCTCGAAGTGAAACGGCTGGAAGGGTACGAAAATCCCGCACAACAGCAGTCCGGCCAGATACTGCACCGGTAATGTGCCGAGGGGATTATCGGTGATGCGTTTCTGCATGATCGAACCGAAGGTCATGCTCGCCAGTGCCAGCAGGCCGAAAAGCATCCCGGCCAGCGACATCCCGGCCAGCCCGATACCCTGATAGACCACCATGACCAATCCGGTCAGCCCCATGGCCAGACCGAACATCCGGCTCCAGGAACGCTGGCGCTCCATCAGCACCACGGTGAGGATCGGCTGCACGCCCATGATGGTCGCCATCACTCCGGGCGTGACTTTAAGGTCCAGGGCCAGCAGATAGAAAATCTGATATGCCCCCAACAACACCATGCCGGTGGCCATCGCATACAGCATCGGTTTGCCGCCCTTGGGCAACTTCAGCTTGAGCAACGGCACCAGCAACATCAGGCCGCAAAGGGCGATGACGAACCGAAACATCAGAAAGGCGAAGGGTGACGCGTGGGCCAGCCCCCATTTGGAGAAAATCGCCCCGCTGCTCCACAGCAGAACGAACAGGCTCGTGGACGCCGCCGCGAGCGCGGACTTTTTCGAAAGGACAAACATGAATACCACCTGTAGTCAGGCAAAAAGCCAACTCAGCCGAAGCTGAAATTCAGTCGTTTTTTTTCAGGTTGGCGGGGGGAACGGCAGAAAGCAGCCGATCAGCCCGAAATGCCAACGCCTGGCGGTGAGACCACCGCGCACACTGGCGTGCGACTGACAGGAGGGGGGTAATGACTGACCTGCCCCGGCTGCTGATTCCCGCACGGCACGACGCCAGCGTTGACCGCTGAATCGACTACCGCGTTGATGAGGGATGCAGGCATTGGGCTGATCTTTTTCAGGAGTGGAAAAGCAGGTCATGAACCTGCCGAGGGCTGACTATAACCAGCGCTGCACAAGAATGGCAATGGATTACTGCCCGACACGGCATTGTGGTGCAGGCACATAAACTTTCAATGAACCGATGTCGCAACTTGTGATTTAATGGCGAATCAAATCGAAAAACCTCGATAAAACATAATAATCAGAATCCGAAAAAGCAAAATAAACATTTTGCGACAAGGAAGATATCCAGTGGCAAACCCCGATCTTCTTGGCCTCGATGCCCCGGTTGTATGGGATACGCAGCAGGCCTTCGTCCATCTCAATCAACTCAAACAAGCTGACACCAAGCGCACCGCCGAACGACGCTTGCATGAGCTTGCACTTCTGCCCGATACGCTCAATGCGCAAAACCTGAGCGACGAATCCGGGCGCAGTCCGACACCCTCGGTTCTGGACTGGGAGATTGAAAAGGCCCGGATCAAACGCAAGCTGGTGCTATATGCCCAGTTGCATCGCACGGCTGACGGCACGGACGTCTTGCACGCCAACGACGCCCGAGGTGCGCGCTACTGGTTGCCACTCGGGATCGAACCGCTTGACGCTCAATCCCTTGGCGCTGCACTGCGTCGCCTGCAGGCCCACATCGACAAGAGCATCGTCATCTTCCCCAGTGGTCGCCTGGTCAACGTTTGCAGGCAGGCCACTGCGCCAGAACAGGTTGAGTTTGGGCTGTTGGGGTACCCGGCCATACTGAACACAAGCAGCCAGGTCGGTCCGGTCGATGCGTTGAAAGTGCGCACGCCCCACCTCAGGCATCTTGAGGCAGAAAGCCTGCAAATCATCCGCGAAGCGGTGGCCGAAGCGGAAAACCCCGCGATGCTGTACTCGATGGGCAAGGACAGCGCGGTGATGCTGCATCTGGCGCGCAAAGCCTTTTACCCTTCTGCACCGCCACTGCCTTTGCTGCACGTCGATACGCGCTGGAAATTTCAGGAGATGTACCTCTTCCGCGACCTGATGGCGCAAGAAAGCGGTATGGACCTGCTGGTGCACATCAATCCGGAAGCCATCAGCAAGGACATCAACCCCTTTGATCATGGTTCGGCACTGCACACCGACATCACCAAGACCGAAGGCCTCAAGCAGGCGCTGGACAAATACAAGTTCGACGTGGTGTTCGGCGGCGCACGTCGCGATGAAGAAAAATCCCGGGCCAAGGAACGCATCTTTTCGTTCCGCACCCAGAGCCACCAATGGGACCCGAAACAGCAGCGTCCCGAATTGTGGAACCTCTACAACACGCGCAAAAAACCGGGCGAGAGCATTCGTGTGTTCCCGTTATCCAACTGGACCGAACTCGATATCTGGCAATACATCTACCAGGAAAACATTCCGCTGGTACCCCTGTACTTCGCCAAGGAACGTCCCGTCGTGGTGCGCAACGGCATGACCCTCATGGTCGATGACGCCCGCATGCCCCTGTTGCCCGGCGAGAAAATCGAAGCCAGGAACATTCGCTTCCGCACCCTGGGTTGCTACCCGCTGACCGGCGCAATGGATTCGAATGCCACCACCGTGGCCGACATTTTGCTTGAACTGCTGGACTCCAGTCATTCCGAACGGCAAGGCCGAGCCATCGACAGTGACAACTCCGCCAGCATGGAAAAGAAAAAGAAAGAAGGATACTTCTGATGGCCCCGAAAGCTCTGGCAATCGCCCCGCAATCACCCTCGACCATTGAGGCTTACCTCGAACAGCAACAAGGCCAGGACCTGCTGCGTTTTATCACCTGCGGCAGCGTCGACGACGGCAAAAGCACCCTGATCGGCCGCCTGCTGTGGGACTCCCGGCAACTGACCGACGATCAACTGGCAACCCTGAAGAACGAATCGAAAAAATATGGCACCCAAGGTGCTGACATCGACTTTGCGTTGCTGGTCGACGGCTTGTCGGCGGAGCGTGAACAGGGCATCACGATCGATGTGGCCTACCGGTATTTCGCCACTGCCAAACGCAAATTCATCGTCGCCGATACGCCGGGCCACGAGCAATACACGCGTAACATGGTGACCGGTGCGTCCACTGCCGACGTGGCAATCATCCTGGTGGATGCGCGGCAAGGCGTAATGACCCAGACCCGGCGTCACGCCTACCTGACTTCATTGATGGGTATCCGTCACGTGGCGCTGGCCGTGAACAAGATGGATCTGGTCAACTTTGATCAGGACACCTTCCAGCGTATCGTCGAGACCTTCCAGGCATTCACCCAGACACTGGGCTTTGAGAAGGTCACGGCCATTCCTGTCAGTGCGCTCAAGGGCGACAACATCACCCAGCGCTCGGCTCACACGCCGTGGTACAGCGGCCCAACGTTGATGGGTTACCTGGAAACCGCGCAAATCACCGCACCAGAGGCCGAACGCCTGGTGTTTCCCGTGCAGTGGGTGAATCGGCCGAACGCCTCGTTCCGCGGGTTCAGCGGCTATGTTGGCGAAGGCACGGTCAAAGTCGGCGACGAGATCCGCGTGACCCTCTCCGGTCAAACCGCAACGGTGGCGGAAATTGTCAGCATGGACGGCTCGATGCAACAGGCCGAGCGTGGCGATGCCGTCACCTTGAAGCTCGACCGGGAAATCGATGCATCTCGCGGCGACATCATTTCACTGAGCAAGAACCCGCTGGAAACCACCGACCAGTTTGAAGCAACGCTGGTGTGGATGGACGAAGAAGCCGGGCTGCACGGCCGCAACTACGACATCAAGCTTGCCTCGCAATGGGCCAGCGCCTCCATCACCACCATCAAATACCGGGTGGATATCAACACCCTGGCCCACGACGCCAGCACCCAACTACTGCTGAACGATATCAGCGTGTGTACGCTCGCCATCAGCAAACCAATGGTCTACGACAGCTATCAACACTCGAAGACCCTTGGCAGCTTCATCCTGGTCGATCGCATCAGCAACGTCACGGTTGCCGCCGGCATGATCACCCACAGCCTGCGACGCGCGCAGAACGTGCATAAACAGGCCCTCTCGATCAGCCGCGAAAACCGCGAGAAACTCAACGGCCACAAGGGCAAGGTCATCTGGTTCACCGGCCTGTCCGGTTCGGGCAAATCGACACTGGCCAATGCCCTCGAAGTCGAACTGCACGCCAATGGTTATCGCACCTACCTGCTTGACGGCGACAACGTCCGCCAGGGTCTCAACAAGGATCTGGGATTTACCGACGCGGACCGTGTCGAAAACATCCGCCGAATCGCCGAAGTGGCCAAGCTGATGATGGATGCCGGGCTGGTGGTCATGACCGCATTCATTTCACCGTTCAGGAGAGAGCGGCAGATGGCACGGGAACTGATCGGGGAGGAGAACTTTGTCGAAGTCTACGTCAGCACACCGTTGGAGGTCTGCGAACAGCGGGATGTGAAGGGGTTGTACAAGAAGGCCCGGGCCGGACAGCTGCCGAACTTGTCGGGGGTGGGGAGTCCGTACGAGGCGCCGCTTGCGGCAGAGATTGAAGTGGGCTCAGACGGAATGACAGTTAGAGAAACGATTGCAAAAGTCGTAGAAACTATAAAAAAATGAACGTGCAGCCCATTGTTCAATAGTGATAATCGAGTCAGGGACGGCAGGCAGCCCCCCTGACTCGATCAGTAGTATCCTTCCATGGCACCTACTCCATCTGGTTTAAAAACTCCTTTGGAAACTTGACGCAACTGTCGAGGAAAAGCGCGCAGTAATTTCTATGGGAGGAGTCCCATGAAACCCCCTCTTGTCACGTCGCCACTTCCAGGCTTTCGAACGCACGATCCTCATCTTCGGCAACCGGCAAAACTGATAACTCAATACCGCCGATAATGTCGCCACTTGCTTTACTTTTCAATACCAACGGCATACTGCAAGGCGTACTGGTCAGGCTGGGGAGCACTTCGAGAGTGATTACACTGAAGTCCTTGGACAATACCGCAGGCAATACATTTCCACCTAGCTCGACCAGGACATCATCTAAAATGCCACGAACCTTAAGCCAAAGAGCTGAAGCCCCATTCTCTTGAGTATTGAAAGGTTGCCCTGCATAGATCTCTTTTGGCCCCCAATCAACAACCTCCAGGCTCGCCCGCATCAAATCAGATTTAAGTTGTACACTTTCAGCTTTCAGCCGCTGGTTTTCAGCATATAGGCGGGCTACATTACCCGTGCAAACTTCGATACCCTGCTGACTCCGTGAAAAAATATACTCAGCGTCTTGAGACTTGCACAGACGCAGCGCTCCCAGATCCCCATTGGGCGCAATATCTTTATCTTGCAGTAACTGCTGATAGAGTGAAAAAGCCTTTCTAACATAAGGCTTGGAATCGTTAATGTTGCCTTCGATGGAAATATCCATTGGCTGCTTATGTCTGGACGAGTTCACCTTGACCGAAAATGGGCCCAGGCAATCGACCTGATAGTCTTCACCAACAAATTCGAGACACTCCCTGACGACCTGTTCCGGATTCGCAACAATATCATCATAATAAATTCGCTTTACGACGTCGGCGCCGAAAGCCTTCTCTGCAAGTTGGCATGCAGTCACCAGGCGCGTCCAGGTATTGTAGGCATTTTCCTCTTCATAGTCATTGGCGCCTACACCACTGAAGTTCATCAGAGAGCTCGCCACCAACTTCGGATTGCGCAATACATGTATGAATTTTGCATTGGGAAACATACGCAACAACGAGTACACAAAATGCGCATTTTCTGGTGTCGCATCCAACCAACGCTTCTTGTCGGGGCTGGTGGAAAACTTGACAAACTCGGAAGCGTCCGCCGCATGTTGCGGTTGTGCAGCATTTTCAACAATATTGCTACGGGACTTGAGGATCAAATCATTGCAGGAAACCCCGGCCGCAATACAATAAGACCTGCGCGAGATGTTAGCCGACAAAAGAAACGAACGAGTCAGGCCTTTTGTCCCGAGATCATACTGTGCTGCCGCATCAGTACTCATTTTATAAATATAATGAGTCTCTTCCAAAGGAAAGATATTAGTGTGCTGCCCCAACACCCACCCCATCAAACTTGTTGCGGAGCGATAACTACCGATAACAAATATTGGTTGAACACTCATCTACTACTCCCGACCCCCTGAAAACAGGGAAATTTTAAACTTACAAACAGCAATTGCGATATCACCATGTAAAATCCGTCAACATCTCGAAGTCACTAAACCAGTGGAAATCCAATGCGCCTTACAGCATCTTATGGCATTTCCATGGCGACCTCTTCGTGGCATCGCAATAGCCAAAACCGCATTTTTCTTATCTATCTTTTGCGCTAATCACCAAAAAAGTGCTCATGCAAAATATAAAGCCCAGTAGCTGCGCCGATTACTTTCATAAAGGCGCAGCCCCTAAACTAAAACATAAAACTTACCAAGTGATCAAACCGCAAAACTAGCACTTCTTACCTGCAACAACAAACTCATCCACAATTGAATTATCTTTCTTCAATTTAGCAATCAACTTAAACCCAGGAGTCGCCCAATTGCCAGTTTTGGCTTCACCTGTCACGCCACCTTCAACGAAGAGTTTCGGCTCTCCGGTTATTGGTTCAATCCAAATTTGTATGAATGCGTTTTTTTGCTCGACACCTAGCTTATTGGCATCCCACTCGACATTGACAACAGAGCCAGAACAGCTCAGTTCGACAGAAGAATCACGAGTCACTTTGATGATACCAAAGTTCTGACCCGCTTTTATTTCGGCCCTGGCGACCTCTGTCTTTTTCGGGACATTATCCCCGCCGCATGCAACCAAAGCCAACGTCAGGACTGAGAGTACAAAAACTTTAGCGCGCACAAATCACCTCTTAAATTGATTAAAATAATTTCAATAAAACTTACTATTGCGAGTACTTCCAGAATTTTTTACCCGGTTTTGCACTTCCCACGAGAACCGAGAAATCATCCGGGTTGGTGTTGACGGATTCATTGCCATAGGAGCAGTCAAGAATCCATCCACCATTACTGAACCCGTCCGTATTGGTCTTCGAAACGCACAATATCGTCTTCACCCAGGTATTCACCGCTTTGCACTTCGATCATCATCAGATCAATAACGCCAGGGTTTTCCAGGCGATGTTGGTGCCCCGCAGGAATAAAAGTCGACTCATTGGTATTGATCAATCGAGTTTCGTCGCCATTGACTACCTTGGCCATGCCCTGCACTACGATCCAGTGCTCACTGCGGTGGTGATGCATTTGCAGTGACAGTGCTGCGCCAGGCTTAACCACAATGCGCTTGATCTTGAAGCGCGGCCCCTCCTCGAGCACGGTATAAGTACCCCAGGGACGAGACACTGTACGATGCAGGCGATAAGCCTGATGGTTCTGCAACTTCAGACGCTTGGCAACCTGTCTTACCTCTTGCACCCGATCAGCATGTGCAACGAGCACGGCGTCAGCAGTCTCCACCACGATCAGATTGTCTACACCGACAGTTGCAACCAGGCGCCCCTGGCTCTGCACAAAAGTGTTGCGACTATCGATAAAGATTGCATCGCATTGAGCACGGTTTTGCTCTGCGTCAGACTCCACCAGATCGCGAAGTGCCGTCCAGGAGCCAATGTCGTTCCAGTCGAATATCCCTGGAACCACCGCCACCTTGGCTGAACGCTCCATCAACGCATAGTCGATGGAAATATCAGGCATGGCCGCAAAACTTTGCGCGTGCAACTCGTGCATTTGCGAATTGGCTCCGGTCGAACGCGGGCTTTGCGCGACACAAGCACGGGCCAGCTCGAGCAACTCAGGCGCATGCTCTTGCAATTGGCTGATCAGGCCCCCGGTAGTGAAGCAGAACATCCCCGAGTTCCAGAGAAAACAACCACTATCAAGATACTCTTGCGCAGTGACCTGATCAGGCTTCTCGACGAAACGCAGTACTCGACAACCACCACTTTCATCGAGGCCTTCTCCAGCCTCGATGTAACCAAAGCCGGTTTCTGGTGCGCTAGGACGAATTCCGTAGGTGACCAGATAGCCTTGTCGAGCCAACGCTACGGCTTGCTCGGTAGCAACCTTGAACCCGGGTAAATCATGGATCAGGTGATCGGCGGCCATTACCACCATCACCGCATCGTCACCCTGCTCTTCAGCCAGTACCAAAGCAGCCACGGCAAGTGCCGATGCGGTATTGCGACCTTGAGGCTCCAGCAGAAAACGCGCCTGGTGATGGCCAAGCTTGGTACTGGCGAAATGATCACGGCTCTCGAAATAGTGTTCACGGTTGGTCACCGTAACTATCTCACCACCCTCGGCAATCAAACTGGCGGCGCGCAGGTAGGTTTTCTCGAGCAGCGTCTGGCCACCCGGTAAACGCATAAAGGGTTTCGGATGATCCTCGCGCGACACGGGCCACAAACGGGTGCCGGCGCCACCGGAAAGAATGACGGGGATAATCATGGGACTTACTCCCTACCAACGCGGCGCAGGTCAGCTTCAACCATCATCTGGATCAAAGTATTCAAACTGGTTTTTGGTGCCCAGCCAAGTTTCTGCTCGGCCTTGCCTGGATTGCCCAACAACACTTCAACCTCGGCAGGGCGGAAAAATTGCGGATCAATGACAACATAATCCTGATAGTTCAAACCAACATGCTCGAAGGCCAGTTTGCACATATCACGTACTGTGGTGGTTACACCGGTGGCTACCACGTAATCGTCGGCTTGTTCTTGTTGCAACATCAACCACATGGCTTCGACGTAATCACCGGCAAAGCCCCAGTCACGCTTAGCGTCGATATTGCCCAGTCGCAGTTCTTTCTGCTTGCCCAGCGAGATCCGCGCGACAGCATCAGTAACCTTTCGGGTGACAAATTCAATGCCGCGCAGCGGCGACTCATGGTTGAACAGGATCCCGCTGGACGCGTGCAGGCCGAAGCTTTCACGATAGTTAACGGTAATCCAGTGGCCATAAAGCTTGGCCACGCCATAGGGGCTACGCGGATAGAACGGAGTATTCTCGTCCTGGCGTTCGGCCTGAATCAAACCAAACATCTCGCTGGTCGATGCCTGGTAAAAACGCGTCTGCGGTGAAAACTGGCGAATGGCCTCAAGCAAATGCGTAACGCCCAGACCATCTACAACAGCCGTTGTTACCGGCTGGTCCCAAGAGCTACCGACAAAGCTCTGAGCGCCAAGGTTATAGATTTCGTCTGGCTTGGATTTGATTACGGCACGCTGAATCGAACAGGCGTCGGCCAGATCGCCTTCGTGATAACGAATCTGATCCTCAACGCCCAGTTCACGCAACCGCCAGCGCGTATCGCTACTACGTCTTGCCACGAGACCGTGAACCTCGTAACCCTTTTCTAGCAACATCTTGGCCAGGTAAGCGCCGTCCTGTCCGGTAACACCAGTAATCAATGCAGATTTAGACATTTTTAAGTTCTCTTGCTTCCCATTCAGAGAGCACACTCTGAAGAGTTTTCGTGATTGACACTCCAGGCTTCCACCCAGTTTCTTTTTGTAATTTGTTTGAACAGCCAACTACTCTGCGCTGTTCAGACAAACGCAATCGACTTGCATCCTGTACCAGTTCAACCTCAACTTCGGTCAAACCAGCCATTTGCATGATCAGATCGCGCACTCGCCACTCCACTCCCGAGCAGACGTTGTAAATTTCACCGTTACGTCCATGTTCCAACAACCCCAGATAGGCCTGTAGCACATCACGAACATCGAGAAAGTCACGGGTTACATCAACATCACCGACCTCCAATTGGGCCGGCTGCAAGCCTTGGCGCACACGAATCAGTTGGCGTGCCATACTTGGAATAACGAAAGATTCACTCTGCCCCGGACCGATATGGTTAAACGGACGGGCAATAACAATTCGCCAAGGTTCGCTATAACTCCACTGCTGGCAAAGCAGTTCGGCAGCTACCTTGCTCACAGCATAGGGATTACGCGGGCGTGGTGCCAGGCACTCACTGATCGGCAGATTCTTTTCCTCGACCTGACCATAAACGTCACCCGAGCTCACATATAAAAACGTGCCGCAAAAGCCGCGGCGCTTGAGCGCTTGCAGCAAGTTCAACGTACCCAGCAAATTAATCTGCAGTGTCCGCTGCGGATCACGAAAAGCCTCAGGAACGAAGGTCTGTCCGGCCAGGTGAACGACAGCATCGGGACACTCTTCCTGCAGCCAGGCATCCAGAGAAGCACTATCCAGCAGATTATAAGGCTTAGGTGCAAGTACCTGCCACGATCCAGCTTCAGTTGTCGCTAACAGCGCTTGGAGATGCCCGCCGACAAAGCCGGTCAAACCTGTAACAAGAAGTTTTTTCATGTTGGAATTTTCAATTTTAGTGACCTCATGCGCTTTGAACGGGGCACAATGCGGGCCCCGCATGATAGAGCACTACGGACAAGACAGCGATTGCTCGCAAACCATCAATATCTGACCGATAGACATCACTTATAGAGTTTAAACTACGCATAAATCCCTACCCAATGCCAACAAACCAAACAACAGCTCGTCCTTCCAATAAACCTGCACTTCACTACAGGCCACCTCTATAGTGCTCACCACAGGCTTCAATATTTGAGCTGTTAAGCTCTAACAACTCAAACATCGACCAATAGGCGTACTAAGACCTACTTTATGCCAAGTTTTTCTCAGCAAACGAGTACGAACTCAGTGGCAGCTGAGAGCGGGTTGTGCTGAAGCCGATATCATCAAGAATATTGCTTAGTGATACCCACGCTGCTTCTACTCCCCATTCCTGCAGTGCGAAGCGTTGCCCCGATTCACTCAACTCATTCCAAAGCGATTCATTTTCATAAACCCGAACAATTGCTTCGGCGAAAGCTTCAGCATCGTCGGCCACAAGAATATTTTTATCGGCCGTCAGCAACATTCCCTCAGCCGCCAACGATGTAGCTACAACTGGCAAACCGTGAGCCATTGATGTACCGATTTTGCCCTTGATGCCAGCACCGTAGCGCAGAGGTGCGACGGACACCCGCATCTTGTCCAGCAGTGGTGGCAAATCTTCAACAAAACCGGTGATGACTACGTCTTCACTTTCGAGCGCCAAAATTTCTGCCGGCGGCTTACTGCCAACCGCGTAGAAACGCACACCTGGCAATCGCTCTCGCAAATACGGCATGACCTCGGCAACAAAATACTGAACGGCATCGACGTTCGGAGTGTGCTGGTAACCGCCAACAAACAGGATGTCTCGTCGAGACTTGTAGCCTACCTCAGTACCTGTGACGTCCATGATCAAAGGGAACAGATGAATTTTTTCATTCGGCAGTTGAGGGCGCAATAATTCAAGTTCATTTGTGCTGACCACAATTGCAGCATCCGCTCCCTTGATCGCCGAGAACTCCACTTCCTTCATGTCTTTCGCTGCACTGGCCTTTGCCGGATCATCAAGCAACTTGGCCTCGCGCTCCATTCTCAGGAAATGCAGGTCTACCGTATGATACAAGACCTTGGCACGGGGGCAGTGCTTGCGAACCAGTTCCAGATTTCGTTCAACTACTTTAGGGCGCAACAGGTAAACAAGATCATAACGATCCTTGGCTTCCAGCAAATGCTCTTCAACAGTCTTAACATAAGGCCTGTAAAGCACTTCGATGCCTACTCGTTGCAGAGCTTCAGTGTAGCCCGGCATATACAGGAAGTTATCTTCCGGAATAAACGTTACCTGGAAGCCCATTTCACGCAGCAGCAAGAACGTATTGAAAGCCAATACCGAACCAGCATCTTCATTGGGTGTTGGGGTGCAGTGATCCAGAATCAAAACCCGTCGAGTGGCCATACGATCCTTTGCAAGATCAAGGTTTTGCCCGTTCTTTTGATAGGTCTGCAGACGTTCCTTCCAGCGAGCGAACATTTTTTGCATGTTCACGACCTGATAGGACTTGGCTCCCTGGGTTTCATCCCGCCCCGAAGTCACACCCTCATAATGCACTACGACTGAAAGCGGTTGATAGATAACGCGATAACCCCGATCTCTGATCTTCAGAGCCAGATCGGCATCCTCACAATAGGCTGGCAAATAATGTTCATCAAAACCACCCAACTCTTCGAACAGAGCTTTCGGGACTAGAATCGAAGCCCCTGAGCAGTAATCAACTTCACGTGCATAATTATAGACAGGCAAGTCCGGGTTCTGGTTTCTACCAAAATTCCACGCACTGCCATCTTGCCAGATTATCCCGCCAGCTTCTTGCAGAGTACCATCTGGATAAATAAGCTTCGAACCCGCAAGTCCGGTGCCTGGGAACTCTTGGAAAGTCCTGAGCAGCTCATCGAGCCAGCGAGGCAACACCTTTGTATCGTTGTTCAGGAAACACAGATACTTTCCTTTCGCTGCAAGTGCACCATTATTGCAAGAACGAATGAAACCCTGATTGACTTCGTTGCAAACCAGGCGGATTCCGTTCACTGCCTTAAGTAGCTCAACGGAGTTATCCGGCGAGCAATCGTCGACAACGATGACTTCAAAAGGAATTCCAGTCGTATTTTCAGCCACGGAAGCCAGACAGCGCAGCGTGTAATCACACTTCCCGTAGATAGGTACAATGATAGAAACGAGCGGCTGCGACGAGGTCTCGATGCTTATTTCGCCAAACGTACTCTCTGCACATTCGGCGAAATCTTCATTCAATGTCGAAGGATCGACCGAGAACTGTTTGTATTCAACCTGAACATCTGCCGCCGAAACTACGGACGGAAATTTATTAATCAATAAATTTCTATGTGACGCCTTGGTTTTTGGGCTAAACGGCAATTTCTGATATACACGCTTAGCGTTCCTGAGCAAAAACTTGATGTAACGCTTGGTCTGTTTGATCGGTGAAAACACCCAACGGCTAATTTCGCGGAGTGGCATAGTCAAACGCCAAGAACTGCTACCTTCCAATTCTGCAATTCGCTCCCGAGCTTCTTTTAGCTCTTCGGTCAACCTGAGTGCCCACTGTCCGCGACGAACGACCTCTTCCTTTTGAGCTTCGTGGTCGACCAGTTTCATATTCAGATCAAGCAGTCTCTTATCGTAATCGGCTACGCTCTGTTCGAGGTACGCAATTTTTTCAGCACTCGCAGAAACCTGGTTATTCAGGCTGGCGACTTGGGCATCATGCACAGAGCGAGCCTCATTTGAAGTAGAAAGATGCTCAGTTTGTTCAGCCAACGCTTGAATGAGATTTACAGTGTGCTCTTCATGCTCAAGCAATAGTTTTTCGAGCGCCTTGAGCTTCAATTGCTCCTCAATCAGAGCTTCACTCGACTCAGACAGATTCTTGTCTCTTGCGGTATCCAGACTAGCAATTTGCCGATCTTGCTGGAGCAGTAACTCATCAAGTTCCGCCAGTTTTTCCTGCGCATCGCTCAATGCCTGATTGAGCGCCGTCAGCCTGATATCACGCTCGACCAGATTCTGATCAAGACTCGCAACCTGGTTTTCCTTCTCGAGCAACAGGTGGTCAAGGACCCTTAGTCGTTCCTGCTCTTCACCTCTGACTGCACTCAGGTCGAACAGATTTTTATCCCGAGTGATAAGACTTTCTTCAAGGCTGGCAACTTGCAGATCACGCTTGAGTAGCGCCTCATTGAACTCGGCAATCTTGCTATCGCGTTGCTTCAGCATCTCGCTCTGATCCGACAGTTCGGCTTCCCGGCTTTCGACGAGCTGATTCAGTTGAATAACTTTCGCATCTCGCTCCAGCACCAAAGCCTCGATCGTCCGAATCTGCGCCTCTCGCTCACTCAACAGCTGGTCGCGCTCGCCAATGGATTGGCTAAGGTGGTGTATTTGATTTTCAGAAGCCAGTACCGATTCTTTCAGTATTTCAATATGTTTTTCGCGCTCAGCGACTATCCTACCTAGTCCCTCGACATTCCGTTCCTTTTCGCCGAGGATCTGGCCGAAGTCCCCAATCTGGATTGCCTGCTGGGTAATCGTGGCTGAGTACCTTGACGCAGTACTACTCGAAATTTTAGCAACGAGGTTCAATAACTCGGCCTGATCGGAGATCAGTTCAACTGAGTAAATCTCGGCGCTAGGAACCTGTATACGATCCAACTCCTCCCACGAGTGAACATCCAGGCACAGGAGCGTTGCCGTTTCGACACCGTTCGTACTGATATTTCTCGACTTGCTTAGACCGACATAAATGTACTTTTCGCTTATGCAGATACCTCGCGCATATCCTCCCAGCGCCTTGGAGCGGAGCAATTCACCTGCCGGAGAGTATTCACAAAGCCCTTGCTCTTCAGAATTAGCGATCAGAAGGTTCTCACCAAACGCAGTGAGACTGTGGGGTTGTGAAAGCCCAGCGATCAAATGCTTCCCGGTATTCAAATCTTGTACATAGCCCGAGTTCCGGGTATGGCCTTTGTAGCCTCGATGTTCGGCGAATTTTCCGAACGCAGAAAATACAACAGCACCACCCCATACAGCGAGACAGTTTATATGCAGCGAATCATTCTCACCTGGAAAGACCCAGCGCTGCTCTTCTACACCATCAAGGTTCAACTTGACAATTTCATTCCCTGTCGTGGCAACGATATAAATATGATTGTCGACGATAAGCGCGTCGTGAATATCATGAAACTTTACAGTCGACTCGGTTACCTCACGTGTCTGCTCACCGTGAATCAACAACGTGGCAGGTTGCAGCCCTCTTACAAAGTGATTGGAGGAACGCCCCAAGCCCGTTGCACTAGTGCCATCCAGCTTATGAACTTTATTTTCATTGACTAAAAACAAACCGCCTTCATTAGGACTGGAAACCAGAAGCCCCGAGAAAAAGTTACTCATTTATCAAAATCCTAGGAGAAAAGCCAAAGTCAATGATTTCCGTCACTATGTCCTGCTTGATCGGCAGCACGCGAAATGCCACCGCATCGATCAACCGATGCAATACCGTTTCATCCTGCCCCAGCGCACCAAATGTTCCGGCATTAAAGAAGTACACTCCCGAACTCAAGATACAATCAAACTCAAATTCCACGTCAATTACTGTGCCGGCGCGGACATAGGGAATAGTTAGATCTTGCGACGGCACCGACAAAACACCACCTAGTCGGAAACCTGACTTTGTCTTTATTACCGTACCAAACCTGACCAACGTCGCTGATTTGGAAAAATGTACCTGATAGCCATATTTGTATTTTCGACCACGCACCAGCGTATTGACCGGACGACCGTCCAGCGTCTTTATCCCTGGATTCTGAATGAGGGCACCTTGCGAGTCCGTTTCAATCATGCAATCGGACTTCAATCCAGCATCGAAATAGTCTTCAGGTTCCTTCACTGGTACAGGCACAGGCGTATCGACACTCAATACAGGAACAGTTGCTGCCAACGCGATACTGGAGCGAATATCGGCCCGATTTTCCTGTGACGCATAGAGCAACTGCTGATATTTACCGATAATCTCTTTTGGCTCGCCCACCAATAGCAACTCTCCAGCGTCCATCAGAATTGCCCTATCGCAAAGCTCCACGACAATATTGCCAGAGTGCGACACAAACAAAATGGTCGTGCCTTTCGCCTTGATACTTTCAATCCGCGAATAGCATTTACGCTGAAACAATTCATCGCCTACCGACAGTGCTTCATCAACGACAAGCACTTCAGGATCCGAGTTTATAGCCACGGCAAATGCCAACCGAACGGACATACCGCTGGAGTATGTTTTTACAGGCTGGTCGATAAACTGGCCTATATCGGCAAACGCTTCGATTTCTGCGTAACGGGCATCAATCTCTTTTTTTGTGAGGCCGAGTACAGCGGCGTTCATATAAACATTTTCACGCCCGGTGAACTCAGGATTAAAACCTGAACCAAGCTCCAGAAGCGCTGCGATCCGACCGTTGACCTTGATATCCCCACCGCTGGGATTCAATGTGCCGCAAATCATTTGTAACAGCGTTGATTTACCACTGCCATTACGGCCGACGATACCCACGGTCTCGCCCTTTCTGACCTCGAACGAAACGTCCTTCAACGCCCAGAATTCACGATAATATTTCTTGAAGCCTCGAGCTAACATTTGCAACAGTCTGTCGCTCGGCTTTTCATAAATTTGAAAGCACTTGCTCAGGTTGCTTACCCGAATTGCTACCTGATTGCCCAAAGCGGGAATCAGTGCTGTTTCATCAGGACTGACGCCGGCCTGCATTTTCTCTTCAGAGGACATCGGCAAATCCCTTTCGCGTTTTCTGGAACCAGGCAAAGCCAAGCCATGAAAAGATCAATGCGCCAGCAGAATAGCTCAGCAATACCAGGTAATTCGGCCCTTGCCCCCAAATCAACACAGCCCGTGCTTGCTCAATAATTGGCACAAGTGGATTCATCTGCATGATTTGTTGATATTCGGCAGGCAATGACGAAACGGAATAAAATATTCCCGAGAGAAACATCAGCATTGTAATCACGACACCGATGACTTGCGTAATATCACGCAAATACACTCCCAGCGAAGCCAGAGCCCAAGAGACCCCCATCGAAAACATCAATAAAGGCAACATGACAAAAGGCATAAACAACGCAGTTGAATGAGGCACGCCGAAGAACACGGAATAAAACACCAGCCACACGACAATACTAATTAAACTGTGAAACAGTGCAGCGCCCATCGACACCCAAGGAAGAACCTCTAATGGGAAAACAACTTTTTTCACATAATTCACATTCGACAGTATCAAGCTTGGAGCACGCCCGACGCACTCCGAGAACACGTTAAAAACAATCAGACCGGCAAACAACACCAGGGCATATTCCGTTTTAGATCCGTCCTCGTGTCCTCCCCATCTTGCATTGAAGACAACGCTGAATACAAAGGTATAAACCCCAAGCATTAATATCGGGTTAAACAACGACCAAAACAAACCAAGACTGGAACCCCGATAACGACCCAATATTTCTCGCTTGGTAAGCGCGGCAATCAGTGCGCGGTTTCGCCAGAAACTGGCAACCATTTCTATAGGGGAAGTCGAAAAATGTTGCATTAACCAAACACCTCAGCTTGCGCCAACAAAGCACCCTGTGCATCTTTTGCAGACAGTGCCGGGGGCTCATTGATCGGCCAATCGATCCCCAGTGCCGGGTCATCCCAACGTATGCACCGCTCATGGGATGGCGCGTAGAAGTCCGTGGTCTTGTAAAGGAATTCCGCGGTGTCCGAGAGCACGACAAATCCATGGGCGAAACCTTCGGGCACCCATAGCTGATGCTTGTTTTGCGCGGACAAATAGGCGCCGACCCACTGCCCGAATGTCGCGGAGTCACGACGAATATCAACGGCCACATCAAACACTTCGCCCTGGACGACGCGTACGAGTTTCCCTTGGGGCTGTTGTACCTGATAGTGCAGGCCGCGCAATACACCTCTGGTTGAGCAAGAGTGATTGTCCTGTACGAAATGAACGGAACGCCCCGCTACCTCTTCAAAAGCGCGCTGATTGAAACTTTCAAAGAAGAACCCGCGCGGGTCACCAAACACTTTAGGTTCGAACAGCACAACATCGGAGATGGCTAACGGGGTGGCTTTCATCAGTAAATCGTCTCCTGCAGGAGACGCTTGAGATATTGGCCATAGCCGTTTTTCGAAAGCGGAGCAGCGAGATTTTCGAGCTGTTCGGCATCGATCCACTTCTGGCGGAAGGCAATCTCCTCCGGGCAGGCGACTTTGAGACCCTGGCGATGCTCAAGTGTGGCAATGAAGTGACTGGCTTCCAGGAGTGAGTCGTGGGTGCCCGTGTCCAGCCAGGCGTAACCGCGGCCCATGATTTCCACGGACAGGTTGCCTTGCTCCAGATAAATGCGGTTAAGGTCGGTAATTTCCAGTTCGCCACGGGGCGACGGCTTGATGCTTTTGGCAATCTCGACAACTTGCTTGTCGTAGAAGTACAGACCGGTCACGGCGTAGTTCGATTTTGGCTTGAGCGGCTTCTCTTCCAGGCTGATCGCCTTGCCCTGAGCATCGAACTCCACCACCCCGTAACGTTCCGGGTCGTTGACGTGGTAGGCAAAAACACTGGCCCCGTCGACCCGTTCCATGGCGCTCTGCAACAGTTCGTTGAAATGGTGGCCGTGATAGATGTTGTCGCCCAGCACCAAGGCGGACGGATTGTTACCGATGAAGTCCTCACCGATGATGAATGCCTGCGCCAGGCCATCCGGCGACGCCTGCACCGCATAGGAAATGTTCAAGCCCCAACGAGCGCCATCCCCTAGCAGCTGCTCGAAGCGCGGGGTGTCTTGCGGCGTGGAAATGATCAGGATATCGCGGATACCGGCCAGCATCAGGGTGCTCAGCGGGTAGTAGATCATCGGTTTGTCGTATACCGGCAGCAACTGCTTGGAGATCGCCAATGTTGCAGGGTGCAGTCGAGTTCCCGAGCCGCCGGCCAGGATGATTCCTTTACGATTGAACATATTCACTTCTCTAGAATTTCTGTAAGCATCCGTGCCACACCGACCCGCCAATCAGGCAGGCTCAGCGCGAAGGCGTTTCGCAGTTTATGAGTATTGAGGCGGGAGTTGTACGGGCGTTTTGCTGGCGTTGGGTATGCTTCAGTACCAATCGCTCCGACCTGCGTCGGGGAGACCTTCAAGTCCACGCCTGCAAGCTCCGCTCGTTCGAGCACAAAGCGCGCATAGCGACACCAGGTGGTTTCACCGCAGGCCGCAAGATGGTAGAGCCCGCTCAGTTCAGGGCTTGCGACGGTGCTGCGCACAGCATGGGCAGTGACGTCGGCCAACAGCTCTGCCCCGGTCGGTGCACCGAACTGATCGTCGATGACGTTCAAGCTCTCGCGCTCACGGGCCAGGCGCAGCATGGTCCTGGCGAAGTTGTTGCCTCGCGCGGCATACACCCAACTGGTACGGAAAATCAGGTGCGTGCAGCCACTGGCCTGAATCGCCTGCTCGCCCGCGAGTTTGCTGGAGCCATAGACACTCAACGGTGCGACCGGATCACTTTCCTGCCAAGGGGTTTCACCGTCGCCGGCGAATACATAGTCCGTGGAGTAATGCACCAGCAAGGCATTCAGAGCCAACGCTTCCCGGGCCAGTACCGCCGGCGCTTCGGCATTCACCCGATGCGCCTGCTGCGATTCGCTTTCAGCCTTGTCGACAGCGGTATACGCCGCGGCATTGACAATAACGTCGGGCGCAAAGCGCTGTACGGTGGCGGCGAGCCCCCCCAGGTCATTCAGATCGCCACAGTAATCCGGGCTGCGGGAGTCCAGTGCGAGCAACTCACCCAGCGGGGCAAGACTGCGTTGCAACTCCCACCCGACCTGGCCGTTTTTACCGAGCAATAGAATTTTCATGCAGTACGTCCGGCGTAGTTTTTCTCCACCCACTGCAGATAAGCACCCGACTGGATATTGTTGACCCAATCCTGGTTATCCAGGTACCACTGGACGGTTTTACGGATACCGGTTTCGAAGGTTTCTGCCGGTTTCCAGCCCAGTTCGCGCTCAAGCTTGCGAGCGTCGATGGCATAACGGCGGTCATGCCCGGGACGATCGGTCACGTAGGTGATTTGTGCGTTGTAAGGCTGGCCGTCGGCGCGCGGACGCATTTCGTCGAGCAAGGCGCAGACCGTGTGCACGATGTCCAGGTTAGGCTTTTCGTTCCAGCCGCCCACGTTATAGACCTCACCCACGATACCGGCTTCCAGCACGCGACGAATGGCGCTGCAGTGGTCTTTAACATACAGCCAGTCGCGAATCTGCTGGCCATCACCGTAGACAGGCAATGCCTTGCCAGCCAGTGCGTTGACGATCATCAGCGGAATGAGTTTTTCCGGGAAGTGATACGGCCCGTAGTTGTTCGAGCAGTTGGTCGTCAGTACCGGCAGACCATAGGTGTGATGGTAGGCACGTACCAGATGGTCACTGGCGGCCTTGCTGGCCGAGTAAGGGCTGTTCGGCTCGTACTGGTGGCTCTCGCTGAACGCGGCTTCATCCTTGGCCAGCGAACCATAGACTTCGTCGGTAGACACATGCAGGAAGCGAAACGACTGCTGCGCATCGGATGCCAGGCCCTTCCAGTAAGCGCGCACGGCTTCCAGCAAGCGGAACGTACCAACGATGTTGGTCTCAATGAAGTCTTCAGGACCATGAATGGAGCGATCAACGTGCGACTCGGCGGCGAAGTTCAGGATCGCGCGAGGTTGATGCTCTTCCAGAAGGCGAGTCACCAGGGCGCTGTCACCGATATCACCACGCACAAATACATGCCGCTCGTTACCGGCCAGGCTGCTGAGGTTATCCAGGTTGCCTGCATAGGTCAGCTTGTCCAGATTGACCACAGTCTCATCAGACTGAGCCAGCCAGTCCAATACGAAGTTCGCGCCGATGAAACCTGCACCGCCAGTTACTAAGATAGTCATTGATTTAGATCTTTTTCAGTAAAGTTGCGAGGATCAGCCCCAGGTTTCCAGCGACCGTCTGCCGGTACAGACCGGCACGCTTGAAACCCAGAATCCTTGGTAAAAGTGGTTTGCTACGCGCCACCTTGAATTGATCAAGCTTCACCCGATGCTCTTGGCTCAATCGATGACGCATAGATTCCAAAGCATGAATATTTTGAGTATTCCATTCGTAAAAAAGCCCCCTGAACGCCATGCGCAAGCGTTTGAGGCGTGCCAACCAACTGGAGTTGGTCCCTACCACGTTTTCATTGTGCTGACGGTATAGCACCGTTGGTACAGGGTCGTAGTGCACTGCGCCACCCGCACCGGAAATCAACTGATACGCCCACCAGTCATGCGAAGGCACATTCAGATTGTCGCCTGCTTCTTGCAGCAACGCGCGTGCGACCTGGTTAAATACCATTGTGTTGCCCCCCCCGATATTTTGCACGAGCGCATTGGAAAAATGCGGCGCAAGAGCAAATTTTGGAGAGTAGCCAAAAGAAAAACCTGACTCACAAATCAGTTCGGTACGCCCACAGTAAAGGGCCGGCACACCTTCCGGGACTGACTTCAACCAGGCTATTGCCTTCTCGAGTTTTTCTTGCTTCCAGATATCGTCCTGATCAGCCCACGCATAGAAGTCTGCGTGAATGTCTGTTCGACAAGTGAGCGAAAGGAAGTTTGCGACGAAGCCTCTGCCAGGCCCCTCGATAACCTGGAGACGCCCCGTCCCCCACTGAGCCGTTGTGGCTTGAAGGATGTCCAGCGTCCGGTCCTGGGAGCCATCGTCCGAGACGTAGACAGTCCAGTCACAATGAGACTGCTGCTGAAATGACTCAAGCTGCTCGGCTAAAAACGACTCTCCATTGTAGGAACACATCAGTATTGCGACTTTTTCAGTTCGGCAATCACTCAACGTGGTACCGGCGCAAGAATGAAGAAAGCTGGATCCCAAGATACCCACAAAATCTCCTTCCGTGTACATGACAGGTGTAATGTCAATTAGTACTTCTTTATTAAAATCAACACGATAAGGATTCGAATCGTTTTCAGAGCTTGATTATTCAGGCAGCGCAAGAGGAGTCAGCACCGCACATCCGAACTCCCACACAACATCCCAAGCAACGCTGCCACCCGGCCATCAGCGGTATCTCCACTGGGCCTGAACTGCGTTCTTGAGCACGACCTTCTTGGCTTTCAGCCTGATTTAGGTGAGGTTTCGAACATCCCGCATGCAAACTCCATGTAAAAAGAACTCAAACCTTAAGGCAAAAATCAGGCCAACAAGGCCACTGAAGCTTGAGACGACATAATCCGACACAGGGTCACCACTGTGGTCTCAGGGCATTTACGGGGACGAATCGTACTACAAAGCTGTAACAAAGTTCCCACAATACCGAAAGAAAGATCGCCGTTCGGCGATCTTTTTTCCTATCCGGCGGGACAGCTCAGACAAACAGCCAATAGACAAGCAAACCAAGTGCCGCTATGGCCAGAACCGGCCGCAAAACGCGATATGCCTTGGGGTTACGACGTTTCCAATGCTTGACCACGCCACTGAATTTATCGCTGGAGTTCTTGCTCCAGGCGTAGACCTGGTTGATCCCGCCCACACGCTCGTCGTCCAGGTTCTGAGGGGCGGTGGCGCGGCCCAGCCAGGCGCTGACACTGCGATTGATGCGGGTCATGAAGCGATTGCTCAGCGGACGTTCGATATCGCAGAACAGGATGACGCGGGTCTTTTGCGTTTCATTTTTGACCCAGTGCACGTAGGTCTCGTCGAACATAACATCTTCACCATCGCGCCAGGCGTAAACCTGACCGTCGACAAAGATGCGGCAATCATCAGAATTGGGGGTGGAGAGGCCCAAGTGATAACGCAGGGAACCGCCAAACGGATCACGATGCGGGTTGAGGTGGCTGCCGCCCGGTAGCAGCGCGAACATGGCGCCTTTGACGCCGGGAATGCTGTTGACCAGTTCCACGGTTTTCGGACACAAGGCTTCGGCAGAGGGCAGCGGTTTGTCATACCACTTGAGATAGAAACGCTTCCAGCCCTTCTTGAAAAACGAACCAAAACCGGCGTCGTTGTTCTTTGCCGCCGCGCGGATATACCCCTCGTCGAACAAATGCATCGCTTCGTCGCGAATCACCTCCCAGTTGTCCTTGAGAACATCCAGCTCCGGGAACTTGCTGCGATCCAGATACGGTTTCGAAGGCACACCGGAAAACAGGTACATCAAGGCGTTATAGGGGGCGAAAAGTGCAGAATGGTTAACGAACTGGCGCAAAACCGGCAGGCGCGCCTTGCCGCGCAAATGCACATAGAGGGTGCTACCGAAAAACAGCAACAACAACGAGGCCTTCGCGGCAACCGATAAGGTCATCAACAACTCCTTTGAAGATATACGACACTGCACCACGTCCATTGCCCGACGTGGCTACCTGAATGATAAAGACTACCGCCCCGGTGAAAACCTGCACTTTTCAACATTCAATGTTAATGAATGTGCAACAAAGCACTCATTAACATAAAGTGCCTGAACCCTGGCTGATGCAAATCCATAATCAGCCGGACCCGATCAATGGATCGCAACCAGCGACAACACCTCAGCCATCTCCGCCAGCCACGCCCCGCCAATGTTCAGCGCTTACTGCTGATTCTCCTGTTCGGTAAACAGGTCACTGAACAGCATGCTCGACAGGTAACGCTCACCGGAATCCGGCAGGATCACGACGATGGTCTTGCCTTGCATTTCCGGGGTCTCGGCCAGCCGAACGGCCACTGCCATGGCGGCGCCGCAGGAAATCCCGCACAAGATCCCCTCCTCCTGCATCAAGCGCAAGGCCATGGCCTTGGACTCTTCGTCACTGACCAGCTCCACCCGATCAACGATTGACAAATCGAGGTTCTTCGGCACGAAACCGGCACCGATGCCCTGGATCTTGTGGGGGCTTGGCTTGATTTCTTCACCGGCCAGGGCCTGGGTGATCACCGGCGACACCGCTGGTTCCACCGCCACCGAGAGTATCGGTTTGCCCTGGGTATTCTTGATATACCGTGAAACCCCGGTGATGGTTCCACCGGTTCCGACGCCTGCCACCAGCACGTCGACCGCACCGTCGGTATCGTTCCAGATTTCCGGGCCGGTGGTTTTTTCGTGGATGGCCGGGTTGGCCGGGTTGTCGAATTGCGCCGGCATGAAGTACTTCGACGGGTCGCCGGCAACGATTTCAGCGGCCCTCTCGATCGCGCCCTTCATGCCCTTGGCCGGCTCGGTCAACACCAGTTCGGCGCCCAGAGCCTTGAGCACCTTGCGGCGCTCGATACTCATGGACGCCGGCATGGTCAGCATCAGTTTGTAGCCACGGGCGGCGGCCACGAAGGCCAGGCCGATGCCGGTATTGCCGGAGGTGGGTTCGACGATGGTCATGCCCGGCTTGAGTTTGCCGCTGCTCTCGGCATCCCAGATCATGTTCGCGCCGATCCGGCACTTGACCGAGTAACCCGGATTGCGTCCTTCGATCTTGGCCAGGATGGTCACACCACGCGGCGCAATGCGATTGATCTGCACCAGCGGCGTGTTGCCGATGGAGTGGGCGTTGTCAACGAAAATGCGGCTCATGGCTGGGTCCTTAACGACAGCATTGAAATAGGGCATCAAGGTAAGCCCTCTTGCCCGCAGGCGTCCAGTCAGGTCGAACGTCCGCTTATCAGTGCAGTCAATGGCTTTAGATCGCCAGAGATTTGCCGCCATGAAACGTCGATACAGTTGGCCCCTGGGGACCCTCATCGGCCTCGTCATGTTGCTGATAGCGCTCCACATCGCCTTGCCCTATCTGGTGCGCGACTACCTCAATGAGCGGCTGGCGAACATGGGTGACTACCGCGGCCAGATCACCGACGTGGACCTGGCCCTTTGGCGCGGCGCCTACAAAATCAACGGACTGAAAATCGTCAAGATCGATGGCAAGGTACCAGTACCTTTCGTCAACGCGCCGCTGGTCGACCTATCGGTCAGTTGGCGTTCGCTGTGGTACGACCATGCGGTGGTGGCCGAGGTGCAGTTCATCAATCCTGAGGTCAACTTCGTCGACGGCGGGGCCAACAAGCAAAATTCCCAGACCGGCGAAGGCACCGACTGGCGTGCTCAATTAGGCAAGTTGCTGCCAATTACCCTGAACGAAGTGCGGATCAGCGACGGCAAGATCAGTTTTCGCAACTTCAACTCCAAACCACCCGTAAACATGAATGCCACAAAAGTGGATGCCTACATCTATAACCTGACCAACGTGGTCGACACCAAAGGCAAGCGTGATGCGCGCTTCGAAGGCAAAGCCCTGCTGCTGGGGCACGCGCCACTGGAAACCACGGCCACTTTCGATCCCTTGAGCGACTTTGAAGACTTCGAGTTTCGCCTGCGCACCACGGATATCGAGCTAAGGCACTTGAACGACTTCGCCGCGGCCTACGGCAAGTTCGACTTCAATGCCGGCCATGGCGACGTGGTGATCGAAGCCTCGGCCAGCAAGGGGCGACTGACCGGCTACATCAAGCCGCTGCTACGCGATGTCGACGTGTTCAACTGGCAGCAGGATGTGGAAAACAAGGACAAAGGACTGTTCCGCTCGATTTGGGAAGCCCTCGTCGGCGGTACCGAGACCGTGTTGAAAAACCAGGGCAAAAACCAGTTTGCGACACGGGTCGAACTCAAGGGCAACGTGCATCAGAAAGATGTCAGCGCATTCCAGGCTTTTTTGCAGATTTTACGCAATGGATTCGTCCAGGCGTTCAATGCGCATTATGAGCGACCCAAGCCGGAGGCAGGCTGAGTCACCAAGTGACGCCCCATTCAGAGACTGAATAAGCCGTCTGCGTTCACAGTCGACCGGGCACCGCGTTATAGTCGGGGCTGACCATTTTATTACGCCCCCGCCCTGCCTCGTTCAGGTCGGCGTTACCGTTCGAGGATTAGCAGATGAAGTTCGAAGGCACCCAGGCCTACGTCGCCACCGATGACCTGAAGCTGGCGGTCAACGCCGCCATCACCCTGGAGCGGCCGTTGCTGGTCAAGGGCGAACCGGGCACCGGCAAGACCATGCTCGCCGAGCAACTGGCCGAATCCTTTGGCGCCAAGCTGATCACCTGGCACATCAAGTCCACCACCAAGGCTCACCAGGGCCTGTACGAGTACGACGCGGTCAGCCGCCTGCGCGACTCGCAACTGGGCAACGAAAAAGTCCACGACGTTCGTAACTACCTGAAAAAGGGCAAGCTCTGGGAAGCCTTCGAATCCGAAGAGCGGGTCATCCTGCTGATCGACGAAATCGACAAGGCCGACATCGAATTCCCCAACGACCTGCTGCAAGAACTCGACAAGATGGAGTTCTACGTTTACGAGATCGACGAGACCATCAAGGCGAAAAAGCGTCCGATCATCATCATTACCTCCAACAACGAGAAAGAGCTGCCGGACGCCTTCCTGCGCCGCTGCTTCTTCCACTACATCGCCTTCCCCGACCGCACCACCCTGCAAAAGATCGTTGACGTGCACTACCCGGACATCAAGAAAGACCTGGTCAGCGAAGCGCTGGATGTGTTCTTCGACGTGCGCAAGGTGCCGGGCCTGAAGAAGAAGCCGTCGACCTCCGAACTGGTGGACTGGCTGAAGCTGCTGATGGCCGACAACATCGGCGAAGCGGTGCTGCGCGAACGCGACCCGACCAAGGCCATCCCGCCGCTGGCCGGCGCCTTGGTGAAGAACGAACAGGACGTGCAACTGCTTGAGCGCCTGGCGTTCATGAGCCGTCGCGGCACCCGCTAAGAGGCTGATGCCATGCTGCTCAACCTGTTCAATGAAATGCGCGCAGCCAAGGTGCCGGTTTCGGTACGCGAGTTGCTGGACCTGATCAACGCGCTGAAACAGCGCGTGACCTTCGCCGACATGGACGAGTTCTACTACCTGTCCCGGGCGATCCTGGTGAAGGATGAAAAGCATTTCGACAAGTTCGACCGGGCGTTCGGTGCCTACTTCAATGGCCTGGAAAAGCTCGACGACCATCTTCAGGCACTGATCCCCGAAGACTGGCTGCGCAAGGAATTCGAACGCTCGCTGACCGACGAAGAGCGGGCCGCGATCCAGTCCCTCGGCGGCCTGGACAAGCTGATCGAAGAGTTCAAGAAACGCCTCGAGGAACAGAGGGAACGTCACGCCGGCGGTAATAAATGGATCGGTACCGGCGGCACCAGCCCATTCGGTTCCGGCGGTTTCAACCCGGAAGGCATCCGGGTCGGCGACGCTGGCAAGCGCCAGGGCAAGGCGGCCAAGGTCTGGGACCAGCGCGAATACAAGAACCTCGACGATTCGGTGGAACTGGGCACGCGCAACATCAAGGTCGCCCTGCGCCGCCTGCGCAAGTTTGCCCGTCAGGGCGCGGCGGAAGAGCTGGACATCGATGGCACCATCGACCATACCGCCAAGGATGCCGGGCTACTGAACATCCAGATGCGGCCGGAGCGGCGAAACACCGTCAAGCTGTTGCTGTTGTTCGACATCGGCGGCTCGATGGACGCCCATGTGAAGATCTGCGAGGAACTGTTCTCGGCCTGCAAGACCGAGTTCAAGCACCTGGAGTACTTCTACTTCCACAACTTCATTTATGAATCGGTGTGGAAGAACAACATGCGCCGTACCTCCGAGCGCACCTCGACCATGGACCTGCTGCACAAGTATGGTGCCGACTATAAAGTGATCTTCATCGGCGACGCCGCCATGGCGCCCTATGAAATCACCCAGCCGGGCGGCAGCGTCGAGCACTGGAACGAAGAAGCCGGTTACGTGTGGATGCAGCGTTTCAAGGAGAAGTACAAGAAGCTCATCTGGATCAACCCGTATCCGAAGGACACCTGGAGCTATACCTCGTCGACCAACATCGTGCGGGATTTGATTGAGGACCAGATGTATCCGCTGACTCTTCGCGGGTTGGAGGAAGGGATGCGGTTTTTGTCCAAGTAGAAGTTCGTCGGCTGTGAAGGCCTCTTCGCGAGCAAGCCCGCTCCCACATTTGGAATGCATTTCACTGTGGGAGCGGGCTTGCTCGCGAAGCTTTTAGCGGCTTATGAAGCGCTGCAAATACTCGACATGCTCACGATGAGCGACATCCTGCACCACCGGTCTCAACCGCACCTGCGCCCCCGGCAGGCACTGCGCCAGCCGCGCCAGCGCCAACGGCGTCAACGCCCCCAGACGCGGATAACCACCGATGGTCTGCCGATCATTGAGCAGCACAATCGGCTGTCCGTCCGGCGGCACCTGGACGGCCCCCAACGGAATACCTTCGGAAATCATCGGCTTGCCCTGGTACTGCAGCGCCGTACCCAGCAGGCGAATACCCATCCGGTCGGCACGGCTGTCGAGGTGCCATGCGCTGTTGAACGCGTCGAACAGGCTCTGCCCGCTGAACTCGCCGATCTGCGCACCAAGCACCAGGTCCAGCAATGGCTCGCCGGTGAAATCCGGCACCCATTCGCTCGGCAACTCCCGCAGCAATACCAGCGAGTTCCCCGAGTAGCTCAATGAGGCGTCCTTACCCAGCGCATGGCCCATTCCATCCAGGCCGCCGAGTTCTTCACGGACCACCGTTGCGCTACTGCCCAGCACTTTCGGTGCATCAAACCCACCCGGCGCCGCCAGATAGGCCCGGGCCCCGAGCAACGGCTGAGTGAATTGCAAACGCTGACCTTTGTGCAGCCTGAAACTGCGCCACGGGGTCAAAGCCTCGCCGTCCACCCGCGCGCCAAGATCCGCTCCGGCCAAGGCCAGCACGCAGTCCTCCTCAGCAACGACGGTGAATCCGCCGAGGGTGATTTCGATTACCGACGCATCCAGCCCGTTGCCCAACAGCCAGTTGGCCCACGACATCGAACGCCAATCGGCCGCTCCGCCCTGGGTCACGCCCAGATGCCGCACGCCGAATCGACCGGCATCCTGCAACAGGCACAGGGCCGTACTCGCTTCAATCATCAGACGGCTCATGCCTGGGCCTCCAGTGGCGTATCGTCTCCGCCCAGGTTAATGAATTCGGCATGGCCGACTGCTTCGAACCGTACGGTGTCACCGGGTTGCATCAGGCTGTAGCCGTCACGGTTGCGATCGAACAATTTGGCCGGCGTGCGGCCGATCAGGTTCCAGCCGCCCGGCGACACCACCGGGTAAGCCGCCGTTTGCCGCTCGGCGATGCCGACACTGCCGGCCGCGACTTTCTTGCGTGGCGTGTTCAGACGCGGCGCAGCGAGCACTTCTTCCACCAGCCCCATGAAGGCGAAACCCGGTGCAAAACCCAGGGCGAACACCTGATATTCACGCTCACTGTGGCGGCGGATCACCTCCTCCACCGCCAATCCGCTGCGCTGCGACAACAACGTCAGTTCCGGTCCGACACTCATGTCGTACCACACCGGCAACACATGACAGGTACCGCGAGTACGCGCATTGGGCGACAGATCGATCAGTGCCTGGGCGATCAGTTCCCGTGCCTGGCTCGGGTTCAATGCCGTCAGGTCGTAATGCACCATCAGTGTGGTGTAGGACGGCACCAGATCGATCAGGTGCCCGGCAAATGCCATGCGCAGACTTTCACTGGCAGCGAGTATCCACGGCATGTTGCTTTCGGCAATTTCATCGAACAGGCGCACCATCAGGCAATCCAGCGCCACCACTTCTACCCGCAGCTTCATGACGCGCTCTGCCGGTTCAAGGCTTCGCGGATGCGTTGCACGGCAGCGACCGAACCGGCGTTGTCGCCGTGCACGCAGAGGGTGTTGGCCTGCAAATGCAGGGCGCTGCCATCGCTGGCGGTGAGCGGATCGCCACGGGCGATGGTCAGCGCCTGCTCGATGATTGTTTCCGGGTCGTGATGCACCGCGCCCGGCAGTTGTCGCGACACCAGCCTGCCGGCGCTGTCGTAGGCACGATCGGCAAAAGCCTCGAACCACAGCGTCACGCCGTATTCATCGCCCATTTGTTGGGCAGCGCTGTTGTCGCGGGTCGCCATCAGCATCAATGGCAGAGTGCGGTCGTAGGACGCCACGGCTTGCAATACGGCGCGTAGTTGTGCCGGGTTGGCCATCATGTCGTTGTACATCGCGCCATGGGGTTTGACGTAGCTGACCCGCCCGCCCTGGGCTCGGCAAATGCCGTCGAGGGCGCCGATCTGGTAATGCAGGATGTCTTGCAGTTCCTGGGTGGCATAGGCCATGGAGCGGCGGCCGAACCCCACCAGGTCCTGATAGGCCGGATGCGCGCCAACTTGTACACCGTGGCTGAGGGCCAGGCTGACGGTCTTGCGCATGATGCTCGGGTCGCCGGCGTGAAAACCGCAGGCGATGTTGGCGCAATCGATGAAGGGCATGATTTCCGCGTCCAGACCCATGGTCCAGCTGCCGAAACTCTCGCCGATGTCGCAGTTCAATAGCAGGCGGCTCACACTGAACACTCCTGTAGGCTTTATTCTTTTCAGCTGCGGGACATATCTGTATGACAGCCCCGCAGATTATCAGTTACCGGGCGTCGAGTTGCTTGCCACGGGTTTCCGGCAGGCTCAGGGCCGCAAGGATCACCACACCGTAGGAAACCGCCGCAAAGGCACCGATGCCCACGCTCAGCGGCACGGTCTGGCTGAGCAGGCCGATCAGCAACGGGAACAACGCCGCCAGCGCCCGGCCGATGTTGTAGCAAAAACCCTGGCCCGAACCGCGAATGCGTGTGGGGAACAACTCGGTCAGGAATGCGCCCATGCCACTGAAGATCCCCGAGGCGAAGAAGCCCAGCGGAAAGCCCAGCCACAGCATCACGCCGTTGCTGACCGGTAGTTGGGTGTACAGCAAGACGATGGTGAAGGAGCCGACGGCAAACAGGATGAAGTTCTTTTTACGTCCGAGGATGTCAGTCAAATAGGCGCTGATGACGTAACCGACGTAGGAACCGATGATCACCATTGCCAGATAACCGCCAGTGCCGAGTACGCTCAAACCGCGCTCGTTTTTCAGGAACGTCGGCAGCCAGGACGTGATCGCGTAATAGCCGCCCAGCGCACCGGTGGTCAGCAACGAAGCGCGAATCGTGGTGAAGAGCATGCCGGGGGCGAAGATCTCGTAGAACTTCGAAGGATTGCTCGGCGCCTCCTTGGCTTTGGCCTCACGATAGATTTCCGGGTCCTTGACCAGGCGGCGGACAAAAATCACGAAGATCGCCGGCACGATGCCGAGAATGAACAGCGCGCGCCAAGCGTCTTCCGGTGGCAACACCGAGAACAATAGCGCATACAGAATCGCCGTCAGGCCCCACCCCAGCGCCCAACCGGATTGCACCATGCCAACCGCCTTGCCACGATCCTGGGCACGAATCACCTCGCCAATCAGCACCGCACCGGCCGTCCACTCGCCACCAAAACCGAAGCCCATCAGGGTCCGCGCAATCAGCAATTGCTCGTAGCTCTGGGCAAAGCCGCAGAGGAAGGTGAAGAAGGCAAACCACAGTACGGTCAACTGCAAGGTGCGCACACGACCAATGCGGTCGGAGAGAATCCCCGCCACCCAGCCGCCGATGGCCGAAGCGATCAGCGTGCTGGTATGAATCAGCCCGGCCTGGCCGGTGGTGATGCCCCACATGGCAATCAGGGTTGGCACCACGAAGCTGAGCATCTGGGTGTCCATGCCGTCCAGGCCATAACCGATCTTGCAGCTCCAGAAGGTGCGGCGTTCCTGCTGATTGATGTTGCGATACCAGTCGAAAGGTCCCGGGCGGGCCGAGGCTTTCGGAATGGCGGTGGTGTCGGACGCACTCATGGCAAATCTCCGCGCTGATTTTATTGGTATTGTTCTGAGCCCCGACGACGCCTATCGTGGGAACCGGATGCGTCGATTCTTGGATGCCCGCCCCTGCTGAGTCCAACTAATAAAAACCCGCCTTAGACATAAGAAATATTTATCCCATGAACCTGAAGTTTCTCGAGACCTTCGTCTGGGTCGCCCGACTCAAGAGTTTTCGCCTGACCGCAGACAAGCTCTTCACCACCCAGGCCTCGATTTCCAGCCGTATTGCAGTGCTTGAAGGCGAGCTTGGGGTAAAGCTGTTTTTGCGGGATTCGCGCGGCGTGAGCCTGACGCCTGAAGGCCTCAAGGTGCTCGATTACGCCGAGCAGATGATGGACACCATGCAGGCACTCAAGCAGTCGATCGAGACCCGTTCAAGCAAGGCCGGACGGGTGCGCATCGGCGTGATGGACACGGTGATCCATACCTGGCTCAGCCCGCTCGTGGCGCAGATGACCGATCACTACCCGCTGGTGGAAATCGAGCTTGTGGCCGATACCTCGCTCAACCTCTGCGATCAGCTGCAAAAAGGCTTTCTCGATGTAATCCTGCAAACCGACCTGCTGCGCCAGGAAAGCGTGCGCAGCCTGGAACTGGCCAGCCACCCGATTGGCTGGATCGTCGCCAGCAATTCGATCTACAACCGCAATTACACGAACGTCGCCGAACTGGCGCGTGAGCGAATCATTACCTACTCGAAAAACTCCCATCCTCATCAGGACGTGCTCAGCCTGATGCAGGCCAATGGCGTGCTCGCACCACGGCTCAACTGCGTGAACTCGGTGTCGGCGATTACTCGATTGCTGCGTGACGGCTTCGGTATCGGTGCGTTACCGCCAGTACTGGTCAGCGAAGAACTGGCCCGCGGCGAATTGACCTTGCTGGCAATCGACCAACGCCCGCCCAACCTGCAAGTAGTGGTGTCATGGCGGGTCGGCGCAGAGTGGGTCGAAGAGATCGTGACGTTGTGTCAGAACGTGGTGGAGCACTATGCGCTGAAGGTGGGCGAGCACTACATGGTATTGAGCAAACCCCAGGCCAGACTCTGAAGAGGACTTCTCCACACCACAAGTAGGAATTACTATCATTTGCATTATAATTTGAAAAATGTATTCTCTGCGCGCATTCAGCTAAACCACTGTCCTGAAGGAGTCGGACTTGATGCGCGCTTACACGCAAAAACAGCAGCAATTGCTCTCGCACTGGAGCGAAGCCCTCGGCACTCAGGCCTTCCAGTCCCACCGCATCACCCTCGACCATTTGAGCAATGCCCTGGAGCCCGCCGCCCAGCGCTGCTTCCAACGCCTGATCCAGGCGCTGTTCCGCGAAGGTCTGATCAACCCCGACGCCTGCGAATACGACGACAACAGCCGTTGCTGGCTGCCGCTTGGCGACGGTGCGCACCTTTGCTTCGATCACCTGTCGGGCGGAAGAATGAACAGCTGGGACGTGCGCGGCAGCATCGTCCTGCACACCCCCGACAGCCTGCCCCACAAGATCCAGTTGCCCAGCGAACTGCTCGCTCACCTCGGCACTCAGCTCAACCCGCCTGCCTCCCCGCAGGTACTGGAACGCCTGGCCTGCGAGCTGGACGATAGCTACAGCAACGACACCCTGTGCCTGGCGTTCCACCATGGATGGACCGAGCGCCTGCGAGAGCAGATCGACACCCGGCACGACAACAATCTGCTCTCCTGGCTCAAAGCCAGCCCCGACCACCAGAACCCGACGTCACTGCTCGAACAGTGGGGCACGCTCGGCCATCCCTGGCATCCGAACTACAAGACCAAACTGGGCTTGAGCGCCGCGCAGGTCATCGCTTTCTCGCCGGAATTCGAAGCGAGTTTTCCGATTGTGCTGTGCGCCCTGCACCGTCAGTACACACACGTCGAGTCACTGGCCGGCACCGCCGATTACTGGGACTGGTGGCAGGGCCACTTCCCGCAGGCCGCCGAACAATTGCAGCGCCATTTGCAGCAACGGGGCCTGGAGGCAGCAGACTACCTCCCGCTGCCGTCGCACCCATGGCAAGCCAATGAAGAACTGCCCAATTCGTTCGCCGGCGAGATCGCCGACAACCTGCTGATCATCACCGACATCGTTGCCTTCACTGGCCACCCGACCATGTCCTTCCGCACGGTCGTACCAGAGGCCAGCCGCGTTGCGCCGATGGTCAAACTGCCAGTAGCCTTGCGTCTGACCAGCGTGCAGCGCACCGTGTCGCCGCGCTCGGCCCGGATGGGACCGCGCATCAGCCAACTGATACTGCAGATTCTCGATCATGAACCGCAGATTCAGCGCCTGCTGAACATCGTGCCGGAACGCATCGGCGTGCATTACGCGCCACAACCGGCCAATGACGAACGGTCCCGGCATGCCGCTGTGCTGTACCGCGACAACCCGCTGACCCTGCTGCAGGAAGGCGAACTGGCCGTGCCGGTCGGCAGCCTGTTCGCCGTCAACGAATTCGAACAACCGTTGCTGCGTGACTGGGTGCAACTGGCTCAGGGCCGTGACGACAGCGAGGCCATGCTGGCGTTCTTCGATGATTACCTGTCGATTGCCGTCCCGAGCCTGCTGGGCATCTACCTGATGTATGGCGTGGCGTTCGAAGCGCACCAGCAAAACAGCTTCATGGTAATGGGCGCGGACGGGCAGTTGAATCGGCTGTTACTGCGTGACTTCGGCGACATTCGCATTGATCGCAAGACCCTGCACGCCAAGGGTCTGGATATCCAGCTGCACGACCCGAAAATGACCCTGTACGACGACGCCGGATTTGTCCGCGACAAGCTCCTGCACACCACGTTCATGTGCCACCTCGGTGAGTTGACGTTGCTCTGCGCCCGCCACTGGAATGTGCCGGAAAATATCCTTTGGGAGCGCTTGGCTACGCACGTTGAGCAGTGCTTCGAAAGCGTGCGCGAGCACGTCGAACCGGCGCGCTGGGAAAGCGAGCGTCAGGCGCTGCTGGAACAGGATTGGCCGGCCAAATCGTTCATGCGCATGCGCTTGCACGACAGCCACGCCGACATCGTCGGACGCTTGAGCAACCCGCTGCGAACCAACGCCGATGCTCGCTGATGGTCGTGCGTTGCGACTGCTGATCGTCATCCAGTTTGTCTCCATGGGTGCGATGGAAATGAGCGGTCCGTTCTGGCCCTTGCAGATCCAGCATCTGCTTGGGCCAGAGGGCGCCGGCTACACCTCGCTGCTGTCGGCGCTGGTCTATGCCGGCCCGATGCTGGCGGCCATGCTACTGACGCCCGCATGGGGGCGGTTGGGTGATCGCACCGGGCACAAGCCGATGATCGTTCGGGCGTTGCTGGCACTTGCGCTGTGCCAAGGGCTGGCGGCCATTACCCTCGACCCGTGGCTGCTGGTGGGCATTCGCGTGATGCAAGGCGCATTGGCCGGGTTTCTCGCCGCCGCGCAAGCCTATGCCCTGGCCTGCTGCGACAGCTCCCGGCGCGGTCACACCCTGGCCCGTCTGCAATCGGCGACCGCCGTCGGTTCGTTGATCGGCCCGGTACTGGGCGGCTGGCTGATGGACATATCGGGGTTTGCCCTGCTCTGTTATGGCGCGACGGCGATTTGCCTGCTGTGTGCACTGGGGAGCTTTTTCCTGCCGGCCGACAAGGCGCGAGCCTCGACGAAGAAACCGGTTGCGCCGGTGGCCCTGCCTAAAGGCTGGCTCGGTGGAATCCTGTTGGTGATCGTGTTGATTCAAGCCGCGAAGATGATGCCGCAACCCTTCTACGCGCTGTACGTCGCCGACATTCTGCACGCGCCGGGCTGGCTGATCGGCGCTACTTACGCGGCGAGCGCCGCGACCCTGGCCATTTGCGCACCGCTGTGGGGGCGTCTGTTCGACCGCTGGCAGCCGGCTTACACCTTGCGCGTCATCGAAGGCGTTGCCTGGCTCTGCGCCCTGACGCTAGCGGCCACGGCACTGGCCAACGAATGGCTGGGTTTTCTCGTCAGCCGGTTGGTCTGGGGCATCTGGCAAGGCGCACTGCTCCCCGTCGCCTATGCACTGATCGCCAACACCGTGTCTTCAAGCCAACAGGGTTTTGCCCTCGGCCTGGGCAACAGCGCGGCCAAGGCTGGCGCCCTGCTCGGTGCCGTCCTCGGCGGGATCGGCATGGGGCTGGTCGGGCTGGCCCACAGTTTCTGGCTGGTGGCGTTGACCTACGCACTGGCCGCCATCGGGATCCGCTGGGTGCGCTCATCCACCTCCACACCTGCCCCCGCAGTTTTATCTACCCACACTTATCACGACTAAAAAAAAGACCATCTCATGACCCGAACCAAACTTTCCTTGCTGATTCCGCTGCTCGGCTCCGTCAGCGCCCAGACCTGGGCCGAGGACACCGAACAGCAACCCGGCACATTGAACATGCAGGCCACTGTCGTTTCCGCGACGCGTAGCGAAGCGACCATTGCCTCGATTCCAGGCTCGGTCCAGGTGATCGACGAACAACAGATCAGCCAACAGAGTGGCGCCGGGCGTCGGGTCTCCGACATCCTGGGGCAACTGGTTCCCGGCCTGGCGCCGTCCAGCGGCGGGATGAGCAACTTCGGCCAGACCCTGCGCGGGCGCAACATGCTGGTGTTGATCGACGGCGTGTCGCAGAACGCCACCCGTGACAACTTCCGCCAGCTCAACAGCATTGCACCGGCCAGCATCGAACGCATCGAGGTGGTTTCCGGCGCCAGCAGCATTTATGGTGCCGGTGCTTCGGGCGGCATCATCAACATCATCACCAAGCGCAACCAGGGTCAGGACCTTGCCTACAGCAGCAAACTGGGCCTGACCACCGGCAACAACCTCAACAGCAAAGGTTTCGCCTACGAGGCCTTTCAGAGTGCGACCGGGCGCAAGGATGCCCTGGACTGGTACCTGTCCGCCGACCTGACCCAGCGCAACGACCAGTACGACGGCAACGGCAATCGCATCCCTCAGGACACCTCCCAGGGCAGCAACATGGACACCGAAACCTATGACCTGCAAGGTCGTTTCGGTTACGAACTGGATGCCGACAAAAAACTCAGCCTGTCGCTGCAGGACTACAAGGACCAGCAGGACACTGGCTACACAAAAAACCCGAAAAACCTGCAAGAGGCCGTGGCGGTCAAAGGACTGAAACTCGACGACCAGCCCTACACCCATAACCAGGCAGCCAACCTCAACTACACCGACAACGACTTCTACGGCCAGGGCCTGCAACTGGAAAGCTACTGGCGCCGGGCCGACGCGCTGTTCTTCCCGGACCTGTCGCGGGGCAAGGCCGGGATCGCCGACAACAACAGCGTGCAGGATGTGTACGGCCTGCGTGCGGCCATCGACACGCCGCTGCCGGCCATCGGCAGCGCCACGGGCAACCTGGTCTGGGGCGCCGACTACGATCACGAACGCTCCCGCCAGCGCGGAGACCAATACACCCTCAAAGGGCTGACCTACACCAAGACTGGCACCACTTACGAGATGGGCCCGGATATCGAAACCACCACCAAGGCGCTGTTCGGACAGATGTCCTGGGACATCGGTGACTGGACCTTGCGTGGCGGTGTGCGCCGCGAATGGATCGAAAGCGAGGTCTCCGACAGTATCGCTTACGGTCAAATCGTCCAGACCGGCGTACGCGCCGTCCTGCCCGGTGACACCCTCAAATACGACGCCACGCTCTATAACCTGGGCGCGGTCTATCACCTGAGTGAAAACCAGGACGTCTTCGCCAATTTCAGCCAGGGGTTTTCGCTGCCGGACATCCAGCGCTTCCTGCGTGACGTGAACAGCACCTTCGACATCCAGAGCCTCAACGCCCAGGCCATCAAAGTCGACAGCTACGAGCTGGGCTGGCGCGGTAACTGGGACCAGTGGCAGGCCGACGTCACCGTCTATGAAAACACCTCGGACGTGACCCAGTTCTACGATGCCAATGACCGTGTCTTGCGTCTGATCAACCAGAAGGAACGGGTTCGCGGCATCGAAAACAGCCTGACCTACCTCGCGACCGATCACTGGTCGGTGGGTGGCACCTATGCCTGGGCCAAAGGCGAGACCCAGCAGAACGGGAAATGGATCGATCTGCCGGCGACACGTATTTCACCGGCCAAGACCACGCTGTTCGTCGGCTACACCGAAGACGACTACAACTTGCGCCTGCAAGGCATGCACCTGTCCAGCTACGACGCTGCCGCCAAGGACAACAACGGACGCGACATCGAAGGCTATACGCTGGTGGACCTGCTCGGCTCCGTGTACCTGCCGGTCGGTCGCCTGGAAGGCGGGGTGTACAACCTGACCAACCGCACGTACGTCAACCTGTTCGCCCAGGCCAACGCCAGAGCGCCATTCCCCAATGCCGAAGGCCGTACCTTGAGCATGACCTATTCGATTGATTGGTAACCAGGCAGGGAGCCGGCTTGCCGGCTCCCTGACGTTCGACGGTGTTACAAACCGCGTAAATCCCGCTCTTCGATCGGCCGGCTCTGGCGCAGGCGTTTACCGCCCAGCACCACCCAGTCGATCAAGCGATACAGGCACTCAAGGCCAAACGACAGCAGCATTGCGCCACTCATGCCCCAGATCATCGCTTCGGGCGTCAACAGGATCTGGTAGCTGTAGCCATTCCAGGTTTCCTTGCGGATGTCCGGATCGGCAGCCAGCACCACTTGCAGGAAGCGGATGTACCACGGCCCCTGCATCGCCTGGAACTGCTTGTCCAGTGCCAGTTGACGGGTCAACAGGTTGCTCAGGCTGTCGGCGTCGCTACGGAAGATCGGGTCCTCGCTGGCGCGGTAATGGGCCACCAGGGCCTGCATGTCACCCTTGAAGAACTGATTGGCGGTGTTCTGAAAGCCGCTCAACCCGGCTTGCGCCTCGATCAGATGGGCTTCGACACGCTTGGCGTAATCGTTGATGAAGCCCGGCACCTGGACACCGATCAACAGGCCCGCCGCAAACAACACCAGCCGTAGATAACTGAGCAACATGGAAAGCGGATCCTTATTCGGTCTTGCCCTGACTGACGCATTCGCCGCGTCGCCACAGGCTCCATTGACCCGGTTCGTAGCGGGTCCAGGTTTCGTTTTCGGTCAGGGGTTCGGTGGCGATGACGGTGACCACATCGTTGGGTGTGGTTTCGGCCTGAAAGTCGACGATCACGTCGACATCTTTCAAGCGTGCCGGGCCAAACGGTGCGCGACGGGTGATTTGCGCCAGTTTGGTCGAGCAATAGCAGAACAGCCAGTCGCCATCGCTGAGCAGGCAGTTGAATACACCTTTGCTGCGGTACTCGGCACAAGCGGCCACCAGATCCGGCAGCAACGCTTCGATCTCGACCGGTTCGGGGAACGCCGCACGCACACGGTTGAGCAAATCGCAGAACGCCGCTTCGCTGTCGGTATCACCCACGGGGCGATAGAAACTGGCCGTTGGCTGAAAATCCGCCAACTGGCCGTTGTGGGCAAAACACCAGTTGCGTCCCCACAGCTCACGGACGAACGGATGCGTGTTGGACAGGCAGACCTTGCCAACATTGGCCTGGCGGATGTGCCCGATCACCACTTCGCTCTTGATCGGATAGCGCTGCACCAGGTTCGCGACTTCCGACTCGCAGCTTGCCGCCGGATCCTGGAACAGCCGCAGCCCACGGCCTTCGTAGAAGGCAATGCCCCAGCCATCGCGGTGCGGGCCGGTGCGTCCACCGCGCTGCATCAGCCCGGTGAAGCTGAACACGATATCGGTCGGGACATTGGCGCTCATGCCCAATAACTCACACATGCTCGGACTCTCGCTCAATCGCAGGGGCAAGGTTACAGACGGGGTTCGACTCGCATCCGCTGAGGGCTGCTCGGTACGGGCGGACGACCGTAACGATCATCGCCGGCACCGCCGAACGGCTGATCGTCCTCGGGCTCGTCGGCACGGACGGCGGCTTTGGTGACGGCCTCACGTTCCTTGCGGGCGTTGGAGGCTCGCTCGATGGGGAAGCGGATCGCCACCAGCACCAGATAGAGGCCGAACGCGATCATGCCGTACATGAACAGATCGGAAATCGCCCGCCAGGCGTTGTTGCCGACCTTGAACAGCAGGTCGAGCGCGGTAATGGCGACAGCCGGTGCGACTTTATCCTTGACCGGGTCGATGATGGTCGGGCTGAACAACAGCACCGCCATCGCCAGCCGCAGTGGCTCACGTAGCCAACGCCACATCCAGCGGGTCAAGCGCATCCACACCAACAGGCAGCCCAAAGCGGCGAAGGCGTAGAGGCCCCAAGCGATCAGATAGTCGTTCTCGGTCATGGTGTCCATGGCAAGGCAGGCAAAGAGGCGCTTATGATAACGGCTTTTCGCCCATCAGGCTGCATCAATGCCTGACTGTTGAGCGCTATCCATGTGGGAGCGGGCTTGCTCGCGAATGCGGCTTATCATTCAACAATGATATTGACTGACCCAACGCCTTCGCGAGCAAGCCCGCTCCCACAGGTTGCCAGGCCCCTATTTCGTACACTGCTCGAGAGCCCTTCATGCCCCTATCCACCAACATTCAAGACGCTCCGATTGCCCACATGGCTGATGGCTCCGACCCGTATGCCTGGCTGCAAGAGCGCGACACCAAGGCAGTGCTTGACTACCTGAAGGCTGAAAACAGCTATCAGCAAGCGCAAACCGCCGACCAGGCCGAGCTGCGTGAAACCCTGTTCGAGGAAATCAAGGGGCGGATTCTCGAGACCGATCTGTCCCTGCCCTCGCCGTGGGGCCCCTATCTGTATTACACCCGCACCACGGCGGGCGATGAGTACGCCCGGCACTACCGCTGCCCGCGTCCGGCCGATGACAGCCTGACCCTCGACGAAAGCCGCGAACAGTTGCTGTTGGACCCGAACGAACTGGCGGGCGGTGGCTTCTTTTCCTTGGGTGCGTTCAGCATCAGCCCGGACCATCAGCGTCTGGCCTACAGCATCGACTCCATTGGCGATGAGATTTACACGCTGTTCGTGAAGGAATTGTCCGACGGCCGTGTCAGCGAACTGGAATTCCAGGACTGCGACGGCAGCATGACCTGGGCCAACGACAGCCTGACGCTGTTCTTTGGCGAACTGGATGACACCCATCGCCCGCACAAGCTGTATCGCTATCGCCTGGACGGCACGGCGGCCGAAGAAGTGTTCCATGAGCCGGACGGGCGCTTCTTCATGCATTGCTACCGTTCAAGCTCCGAGCAGCAATTGCTGCTGTCCGTGGGCAGCAAGACCACCAGCGAAGTCTGGGTCCTCGACGCCAACCAGCCGCAGCAAGCCTTTACCTGCATCGCGCCACGGGTCGAGGATCATGAGTACGACGTCGACCACGGCGTACTCGACGGTCAAAGGACCTGGTTCATCCGCAGCAACCGTGACGGTATCAATTTCGCCTTGTACACCGCCGTCGATAACGGCGCCGCTCCCACCGAAGCCGACTGGCAGAACCTGATCCCCCACAGTGATACGGTGATGATCGACGGCATCAGCCTGAACACCGGGGCCATGACCCTGAGCCTGCGGGTTGGCGGCTTGCCGGTCATTGAAGTTCACCCACAAGGCCTGGCGCCTTATCGCGTGCAACTGCCGGATGCGGCCTACAGCCTGCACGTGCAAAACAGCCTGGAGTTCGAAAGCGACCGGATTCGCCTGCGCTACGAAGCCTTGAATCGTCCGGCGCAAATCCGCCAACTTGAACTGGCGACCGGTGAGCAGAAAGTCCTCAAGCAAACCCCGGTGCTCGGCCCCTTCGATGCCGACGCCTATGTCAGCCAACGCCTGTGGGCCACCGCGCCGGACGGCACGCAAGTGCCCATCAGCCTGGTGATCAAACGCGCAGACCTGGGCAAACCCGTGCCGCTGTACCTCTACGGCTATGGTGCCTACGGCGAAAGCCTCGACCCGTGGTTTTCCCATGCGCGCCTGAGCCTGCTGGATCGCGGCATGGCGTTTGCCATTGCCCACGTGCGTGGCGGCGGCGAACTGGGGGAAGCCTGGTATCGCGCCGGCAAGCAGGAGCACAAGCACAACACCTTCAGCGACTTTATAGCCTGCGCCGAACACCTGATCGCCCAAGGCTTCACCACTGCACCGCAATTGGCGATCAGTGGCGGCAGCGCCGGGGGCTTGCTGATCGGCGCGGTGCTCAATCAACGGCCGCAGCTGTTTGGCGCCGCCATCGCCGAAGTGCCGTTCGTCGACGTGCTCAACACCATGCTCGACCCTGACCTGCCATTGACCGTGACGGAATACGACGAGTGGGGTAACCCTGAAGAACCGGACGTCCATGATCGGATCAAGGCCTACGCCCCGTACGAAAACGTCACCGCGCAAGCCTATCCGGCGACTCTGGTGATCGCCGGCTACAACGACAGCCGCGTGCAGTACTGGGAAGCGGCCAAGTGGGTGGCGAAATTGCGTGCGACCAAGACCGACAGCAATCCCCTGCTGCTCAAGACTGAACTGGGTGCCGGGCATGGCGGGATGAGCGGTCGATATCAGGGATTGCGTGACGTAGCACTCGAATATGCATTTTTGTTCAAGGTTCTGGGTATTGCCTGAGGAACCTGGGCCGATGTGCTGGTCTTAAGACCAGCACATCGGGTCCTGTCTTCACACTCCCCTTGTAGCAGCTGGCAAAGCCTGCGTCCGGCTGCGCAGCAGTCGTTTATCCGGACGACGCGGATTAACCGCAATACCGCGGTGCATGTTTTTACGTCTGCTACGCAGCCGGGCGCAGGCTTCGCCAGCTGCTACAAGAAATGGTGGACGCCCGAACCCGTAACAGACACAACAAAAAAGACCGTGACGACATGTCTGAACCAACCTTTCTGAACAACGAAATTCGCGACTGGCTGATGGATTGCGGCCTGTTCAATCAACTGCTGCCGGCGGACTTCGCCGCGGCTTCGGGCTACTTCAGTATCAGCACCATTGCCCAGGGCGAGGAGATCTTCCACGAGGGCGATGCGGGCAGTTTCATGTGCATCATCCACACCGGTCAGGTGGCGGTGCAGAAAACCAACGCTGACGGGCACCGAGTTACCATCGCCACGCTGCGCAGCGGCCGCTCGTTCGGCGAAATGGCCGTGCTTGATGGCGAACGGCGCTCGGCCAGTTGCGTGGCCGCGAGCAACTGCCAGTTGCTCAACCTGGGCAAGGACTCGCTGGAAAAGATGCTCAACGACGCACCGAAAATCGCCGCCAAGATCATCCGCGCCCTCGCCGTGTCCCTTTCCAAACGCCTGCGCATGGCCGACGGCCAACTGCTTTCCCAGCAGGTCTAGCCGCCCGGCGACTTGACCTTCGGCGGATTGGGCTCAATCCCCGGCACGGGCTGGTCCTTGGTTGGCGGGCTCGGCATTTCGATCGGCACCAACGGCGGACCGCTACTGCCGGGGCCGACTTTAGGCAAAGGTGCCGGGCTGATCTGCGGGTAGGGCGTGGGCGTCGCGGTGCCGGGCGAACCGGGCATCGGCGCGGGGCTGACGGGAATCGATTGCAGCTGTTGAGCCTGCACTGCAGTTATCGAGAGCGCGGCCAGGGCAATGGCCGTTAGAATGGTGCGCTTCATCAATGGCTCCGTTGGCCTTGTCGTCATAAACAGGCTACTCCCAACTGCGTCTGTTTGCCCTCCCGAGTTCTGCCAATTTTCTTCAAGTGAGCCCCATGAAACGTTTCGTTCTGCTGGACACCACCCCCATCCCTGAAAACGGCGGCGCCCTGTGCCTGTTCGAATACGGCGAGGATTTTGTCATCAAGATCCAGGGCGGCGATGGCGGACAACTGATGAACACACGCATGCACGGCTCCGAAGATGCCCTGGCCGAGATCCCGTGTCGCAAGGTCGCCGGTCGAGCGGATTCACGGGTGCTCATCGGCGGCCTGGGCATGGGCTTCACCCTCGCTTCGGCGCTCAAGCACCTGGGCAAGACCGCCGAAGTGGTGGTCGCTGAATTGGTGCCTGGCGTTGTGGAATGGAATCGCGGGCCACTCGGCGAGAAAGCCGGAAACCCTCTTCAAGACCCACGGACCGTGATTCGCATGGAGGACGTGGCCAAAGTCCTGCAGGCCGAGCCCCAGGGTTTCGATGCCATCATGCTCGACGTCGACAATGGCCCCGAAGGCCTGACCCAGAAAGCCAACAGCTGGCTGTACTCCGCCGGCGGCCTCAGTGCCTGCGCCAAGGCCCTGAGACCAAAAGGCGTGCTGGCCGTCTGGTCGGCCAGCGCTGACCGGCATTTTTCCGACAAACTGAAGAAAGCGGGTTTCAAGGCCGAGGAAGTGCAGGTCTTCGCCCACGGCAACAAGGGCACCCGCCACACCATCTGGATTGCCGAGAAGCTCAAGGGCTAGGCTAAACTTCACCCTATAACCGTCATTAGTCTTTCTACAAAGGTGAACCCATGAGTTCGTCCACCCCGACCAACACCTCGAAGCTGGATCGCATCCTCGCCGACAACCAGCGTGACAAGGAAATGGGCTACCGCGACAAGGCCCTGAAGATGTACCCGCACGTCTGTGGCCGCTGCGCCCGTGAGTTCTCCGGCAAGCGCCTGAGCGAACTGACCGTGCACCACCGTGACCACAACCACGACAACAACCCGCAGGACGGCTCGAACTGGGAGCTGTTGTGCCTGTACTGCCACGATAACGAGCACTCGCGTTATACCGACCAGCAGTATTTCGGCGAAGGCTCCCTCAGCACGCCGAAAATCGCCAAGGCCACGCACAACCCGTTTGCGGCGCTGGCTGGGTTGATGAAGAAAGAAGATTAGAATCTTCAGCGTCTGAACTGGCCTCTTCGCGGGCAAGCCCGCTCCCACATTTGATCTGCGTCGTACACAAAACCAATGTGGGAGCGGGCTTGCCCGCGAAAGCAATCGCTCAGACACCACAAGTCTTGAATCTGCCCGCCCTCCCCCAATCCCCGTATAATCGCGCTTTTTTCCCGAAAGGCACCCCGCTCGTGGCAGACAAACGGTACAGCTGCATTGGTTTGTATAACCCCAAATCACCGGAGAACGTCGGTTCGGTGATGCGCGCCGCTGGCTGTTACGGCGTGGCGTCGGTGTTCTACACCGGCAAGCGCTATGAGCGCGCCGCCGACTTCGTCACCGATACCAAGCGCGTGCACTACGACATCCCGCTGATCGGCATCGACGACCTGAAGAAAATCCTGCCCCTCAATTGTGTGCCCGTCGCCGTGGAACTGGTCGAGGGCGCCCGCCCGTTGCCGGAATACACCCACCCGGATCGCGCGCTCTACATCTTCGGCCCGGAAGACGGATCGCTGGATAAAGAGATTCGCGACTGGTGCGAAGACGTGGTCTACATTCCGACCACCGGCTGCATGAACCTGGCCGCCACAGTCAACGTCGTGCTCTACGACCGCATGTCCAAAGGGCTCAATACCCGCTCCGGGCCAAAATTCCGCTGAATTGCCGCACATCCGATTGAACGAGCTGCCCGCCCAGGCAGTCAGCTTGACTATCGCCCCCTGAAGCCTGGAGACAGACCATGAGCGAACTCAAACCCGTCGAGCGTATCGAATCCACCCCGTTCCAGAGCCCTTCCGAACAGAACGTGCAGGGCTGGGAACGCGTCGGCTCCCTGGCCGGCGGCGTGGTGATGGTGGGCAAGGGCCTGCGGCGTGGCGGGATCTTTGGCCTGATCCAGGTGGCCATCGGCGGCGTGGCCCTGGCCCGTGGCATTACCGGACACAGCTCGGCGAAAAGCCTGCTGGAGAAAAGCCGTCAGGACATGAACAACGTGCGGGCGAAAATCCAGCGGGCGGGGGAAGAGCTGAAGACGCTGAAGGCCAATGCCGAAGCGGCGACCGTTACCGGCAATGATTCGTTGAAGTCGCCGAAAGCCGGGGCTTGATCCAACAGTTTCGGTGAGGCTAATGGCCTCTTCGCGAGCAAGCCCGCTCCCACATTTGATCTGTGGCGTACACAAAACCAATGTGGGAGCGGGCTTGCTCGCGAATGACGGTATTACTGAATCAACTCGGTACTGAGCACTTTTGAAGACCCACCGATCACGCTCTCGCTGAGTTGAACAAACGCCTGGGTATCGATATCCCCCAGCCGCATCGCCCCGCGCAATACATCATCCAGCGAACGCTTGTTGTGTGTTTTCAGGCGAATCTCGCGGTCCAGTTCCTGCAGCAACACCACCGCCCTGGCCACCTGTGCCGGGCTGACCTGCTCACCGCGCAGCGTGGTGACTTTCTGGCTGCTCTTGACCAGTTTGCCGTGCAGGTTCTCAAAGCGCTCATCGCTCATGCCGCCAGCCCGGCGCACCAGCTCGATGGCGTAATACTCGGCAAAGCCTTCGCTGATCCAGTCACTGCGCCGGGTGCCGTTGATCCGCCCGAACTCCTGGGCCAACTCACGGACCAGGGCGCTGGTGCCACTTTCGCTGACCAACGGCAGACGGCTGTTGAGATAGATCGACTCGTGGGCCGACTGGCTGCCGCGCCACATTGGGTCATTGGCCCCGACGATCAGCAGTTTGCCCGGGTGTCGCGGATACAGAGCCTGCACTTGCGGCCAGACGAAGGTCAGCAGCGTCAGCACATCCATGCGGCGCATGCCCTGCCCCAGCGGCGAAGCGACGGTGACTTCGGTCTCGCCCAGACGAGTACGGCGGCTGCCGAGCTGGCCTGCGAGCATCCAGCCCGTGGGCCGGTCGAACAGTCGGGAAGGGTTATCGATACGGAATTTGTTCGGGCCGATTCGTGGCCACGCGGTTTCAACGCTTTTCCAGCCACCGGGCAGCTCGAATTCGAGGCGTGCTACCAGTTCGATGCCGTCCTGTTGATCGAGTCTGGCAGCCGGCACCAGATCGTCGCCGCGCATCAACGCCCAGTTTGGCGTCATGCGCGTGTCGACGCTGCCGCTCTTGCGCCCGTGGCTGATGTTCACGCGGTAGGTCAGGCTGGCCTTGTCGGCGGTCGGATGCCAGACACCGCGCGCCGCTTTGCCGAGGGTCAGTTGCCATTGGCCGTCAGCCTTGAAATCACTGTAGCGGCTGCCGTCGCCGAGGTTGAAATCCAGGCTGCGTACCGCCGAGCCCTGGGCGAGCGTCAGGCGCACTTCGGCCTGATCGCTCTGGGGCAACAGGCGCACGTGATAATCCAGGTTTACCTTGTTCGCAGCCCATGAGGGCGCATTCACGGCCAGTAATCCCACGACACATGCCTGCCGCCATCCCACAGCCATACACACTCCTTCGTGAAATGTTGAACCTCAGGCCATCAGCCCGCGCGGAAAATCAGGTGATCTTCCCAATCATCTTCCGGCACGCTGCCTTCGGCGAGCATGCGCCCGGACTGCGAGATCCCCTCGTGATGAACGGCATCGCGATCACCGCACACCAGGTGATGCCACAACGGCAGGTCCTTGCCTTCGCTGACCAGGCGATAGCCGCAGGTCGGCGGCAGCCATTTGAATTCGTCGGCCTTGCCCGGCGTGAGCTGGATACAGTCCGGTACGGAGTCACGACGGTTGGGATAGTCTTTGCACTGGCAGGTTTTCAGGTCCAGCAGTTTGCAGGCGATGCGCGTGTAATAGACGCTGTTGTCGTCTTCGTCTTCAAGCTTTTGCAGGCAGCACAATCCACAGCCGTCGCACAGCGACTCCCATTCCTCCTGATCGAGTTGATCGAGGGTCTTGCGTATCCAGAACGGTTCTACTTTGGCGGCCATGGTTCGAGTATCGACATCAGGTGGTGAAAAGGCCGCCAGTCTAGTGCCCGTAGCCCCGCGGGCCAAGCATTGGCGACTGTCGGTAGAACGGGCTTGTCAGTTATTGCGCTGACAAGTAGGGTTTTGCATTGCTCCCACTTTCAAACGTAGCCAGGAATCTCTAGATGAGTGCCAACCCACGCGTTGCCGATTACGCCATTCACCCTCAGTTCACCGATCGCTGGTCGCCCCGCGCCTTCACTGGCGAAACGATTCCAGAGCAAACCCTGTTGAGCTTCTTCGAAGCCGCCCGCTGGGCACCCTCGGCCTACAACTCGCAACCCTGGCGCTTTCTTTACGCACGTCGCGACACGCCGAACTGGGAGCGTTACCTGGGCCTGCTGAACGAATTCAACCGCAGTTGGGCGCAACACGCCTCGGCCCTGGTGATCGTGATTTCGAAAACCACCTTCACCGCGCCTGGCGCCAGCGAAGAAACCCCGGCCCTGTGGCACACCTTCGACACCGGTTCCGCCTGGGGCCACCTGGCCTTGCAAGCGAGCCTGAGCGGCTGGCACACCCACGGCATGGCCGGTTTCGACCAGGAACTGACCCGCAAGGAGCTGAACATTCCTGAAGGCTACGACCTGCACGCCGCCGTTGCCGTGGGCAAGCTGGGGGACAAAGCGAGCCTGGCGGATTACCTGCAAGCCCGTGAAGAACCAAGCCCGCGTCGTCCGTTGAGCGAGCTGGCGGCTGAGGGTGACTTCACCCTCTAAGCCATACTGAAAATCCCTGTGGGAGCGAGCTTGCTCGCGATAGCGGCAGGACAGTCAACATTGATGTTGAATATGCCGGCCTCATCGCGAGCAAGCTCGCTCCCACAGTTTTTGAGGGTGATTTCAGTACCCGCGATCGAAATCCACTTCCCCGCGTAACGCCTCTCCCGCCTGATACGCCCGCAGGTTCTCGACAAACAGCTTCACCATCATCGAAGGCGAAGTCGGTGCCGAGCTGTGGCCCGTCAGCAGCAGACCCCAGGCCGTCCAGAACGGATGACGCTGGGGCAAGGGTTCCTGACGGCACACATCGATCACCGCGCCCGCCAGATGCCCTTCCTTCAAGGCATCCACCAGATCCGCATCGACCACCGCCACACCGCGCCCGGCGTTGATGAACAACCCGGTCGGCTTGAATTGCCTGAACAGCGCCGCGTCGTAGATATCGTGGGTTTCCACGGTGTTCGGCAGCAGATTGACCACGTAGTCGACTTCACCGACCAGCCGCGGCAGATCCGCCAGTGAACCGACTTCGATAAACGGTGCCTGCTCCCGCGCGCTGCTGGCCACGCCATACAACTCGACGCCGAACGGTAGGAGGAACTGCGCGACACTTTGACCGATATCACCTGTGCCGACGATCAACACCTTGCGCCCCGCCAGGCTCTGGCCATGGCGACTGTCCCACTTGCGCTCGACCTGGCTGACCAGTCGCGCCAGCACTTCACGTTCGTGACCGAGCATGTACGTGAGCACGTACTCGGCCATGACCTGGCCGAAGATTCCGACCGCACGGGTCAGTCGATAGTGCCGCGGCAAGCCATCGGCCAGCAGCGGCGTGATACCGGCCCAGGTCGATTGCAGCCATTGCGGTTGATGGCCCTGGCGTAACAGTGTCGCCAGCAAATCAGGCTGGCCGAGCCACACCGGGCAATCCGCGGCCTGGCTGGCCAGTTCGGCGGAATCACCGCTGGTCAGCACCTCCAGATCCGGTGCCGCCTCGCGCAACAATTGGGCGTACACCGGGTGGTCGTGTTCAGCAATCAGGACGCGCATGCTTCAAACCTTTCAAAAACGGTGCAGACGGCCGCCGACGGAGCAGTGCTCCGTCGATGCCGCCATCGCTAAAATCAATCAATGTTTCATAACCACTCTGAACAGAGCCTGTCTGCCGCTCACACCGGATCGTTGCGACGCAACAACTCTTCCGGCAAGTGCTCGATGTACTCGTCTTCGGCAGGTGGCATTTGCAGGTGATAGCCCTGTTTTTCAAGGTTTTCCAGCACGACCGCGATGTCCTCGCGCGACAGTTTGCGCTCGGGGGTCAGCACCAGATCGAACGCGTGGATGGCCTTGCCGAAGGCTGCCATCAGGGGATCCGGCACGCGCTCCAGAGCATCGCTCTTGAGCACATACAGGTACATTTCGTTTCTCTTCGAGCTGCGGTAGATGGAACAAATACGTTTCAAGGCTGTTCTCCGGCGGTGGCCAGGCTGTCGAGCAGCGCCTGGCCCATCAACTCGCGGCGCCAGCCACGCAGCGAATCAGGCAATTGGTAGGGACCATTGGGGAAGCCGCTCTTGAGCAGCGCTTCCAGGGTTTTCTTGCGCAGCATCAGTTCCGGCGCGATGTTCAGGCGCTCGGCTTCGGCCTGGCCTATGGCCTTCATTTGTTTGAGCAGCGCAGCGGCATCCACCGGCAACGGCTCCGGCACGGCTGGCGGCCACTGATCAGGCGACACACTGCCAGAGCGCTTGATCAGATCAAGCAGAAACTCGCCGTCCTGACGCACGGTACGCGGGTGCATGTCTTCGATTTTCGCCAGGGCGCCGAGGTTATCCGGTTGCGTACGCGCCAGCGGCCACAACGAATGTTCGCGGATAATCCGGTTGCGCGGCAAGTCACGGGCCCGGGCTTCCTTTTCGCGCCAGGCGCAGAGCTCACGCAAAACGGCAAGTTGGGCGCGGGACAGCTTCCAGGCCAGCTTGGCATCGCGATAGACCTCGTACGGATCGATCTCGCGGCGCAGGTTGGCCACCAGTTCGGCGCCATCTTCCAGGACCCAGGCGTATTTGTCGTCAGACAGCTTTGGACGCAGCTTTACGAAGACTTCAGCCAAATGCACGGCGTCTTCGGCCGCATAGCTGATCTGGGTTTCGGAAAGCGGACGTTGCAGCCAGTCGGAACGGGTTTCCCCCTTGGGCAGGTCGATGCCGAGTACTTCCTGCACCAGTCGCGAATAGCCCATGGAAAAACCAAGGTTCAGGTAAGCGGCAGCCAGTTGCGTATCGAACAGCGGCGCCGGCAGGCTGCCAGTCAGGCGCAGCAGGACTTCGAGGTCTTCGCTGCACGCGTGGACAACCTTGAGCACCGCCGGGTTTTCCAGCAACGTGGCCAATGGCTGCCAGTTGTCGATGGTCAGCGGGTCGATCAGACAGGCGCGAACACCATCACCGATCTGCAGCAGGCCGGCGATCGGGTAGAAGGTGTCGACCCGCATGAATTCGGTATCGAGGGCAACGAATGGCAACTGTTGCCACTCGGCGCACAACCGTCCGAGGCTATCGTTGTCGCGAATCCAGTGAATATCGATGGCCACACGGCTCTCCCTTGAAGAATGGCGCGCAGTATATATCGCCCCCGGCGATTTCCGCGCATCCACTGAACAAGAGCGTTAGCGAAATTTACTGCGTGACATACAGAATAGTCCGACAAAGTCGGGCTAGCTGGTCTTGCCCAGCACGTAGATTCGCATCCGCGCGCAACCGGGGAAAAAGTCCTGATGGCTGAGCAAACGAAACCCCGCCTGCCTGAACTCGCTTTCCAATTCGGTCTTGCTCGGCAACGGCCGGGCCCGAACGCCCTCCACACCTGAATGCGCCCCCTTGAAAAGGCCATCGAGGCTTACCGCGACTATCACCGTATCGCGACTGACCCGGTAAAACTCGCCCAGCATCGCCAGACGATGTTCCGGGTTATGAAGGTGCTGGAACAGTTGCATGCAGAAAATGCAGTCAACCGCGTTCTCCGACAAGCCGATCGAGAACGCAGAGCTTTGAAAGGTCTTGACCCGCTTCAACAGGCTCTGCGAATGATGTATCCGGGCATGATCGAGGATGTCCTGGGACGGATCCGTCGCGAGGATCACCCGATTCGCGTGCTCGGCCAGCACTGGCCAAAAGCGTCCCACACCACAGGCCACATCAAGGATCAGACCAGGTTCGCCAGCGACCTTGAGCGCATTGCGCACCAGCCCCTCCTCACGCCAGAGCGCCAGGCGCCCGGCCAGGCTCGGCGCTTGCGGCTGAAGGCAGACGCGCGCGTGCTCCTGGTCGTAGCGCCGGGCGATCTCAAGCTCGATGGCGGATGGAGGTTGAGCGGACATGTGCAATGGCTCTTGGTAAAGGTTCTACAGGCCGCAGGTCGGCGGCCGCCACGTGAAACAGAATCGGAGCACTCATTCCTTGGCCAACACGCCGTCGGTCACTGGACCACGACATCCGGCAAACATGTCCAGATCCTGGTTGTAGACCTTGCTGTTGACCTCCAGAAGCCCAAGCATCGAATGGAACAGGTTGTCCTGGCTCAGGGGCTTTTCACGGCCCTGTTGCAGGCAGTGGGTATCTACCGCAAAGGACTTTTTAAAGCTGTCGGAGAACCAGGCAAACATGGCTACATGCTTTTGCTGCTCCGGTGCCAGCATGTAAGGCGTGCCGTGGAGGAACAAGTTGTATTCACCCAGAGACTCGCCGTGGTCAGACAGATACAGCATCGCGGTATCCACTTTGTCCTGGTTGCTGCGCAGCAGATCGATCAGAGTCGACAGCACATGGTCGGTATAGACCAGTGTGTTGTCGTAGCCATTGACGATACTTTCGCGACTGCAATTGTTCAGGGCGTTACTTTCGCAAACCGGGGTGAAGCGCTCGAACTCTTTCGGATAACGCTTGAAATACTCCGGACCGTGACTGCCCATCTGGTGCAATACCAGTACCGTGTCCTTGTCCAGGGTATCGATGAAATGCTGCAGCCCCTGCAACAGAATTTCGTCACGGCATTCGCTGTTGGCGCACAGCACCGGGTCCTTCAGATTGCTGACGTCTTCAACGGTGACGCGATCGCAGGTACCTTTGCAGCCTGACTGGTTATCACGCCAAATCACATCCATACCCGCATGCTTGAGCACGTCCAGCAGGCCTTCTTCGTTCTTGGCCATGCTGGCGTTGTAGTCCTTGCGCCCCATGTTGGAGAACATGCAAGGCACCGATACGGCGGTTTCAGTACCGCAGGAATGCACATCGGTGAAAGCGATCAGGCCATCTTCCTTACTCAGTTTCGGAGTGGTGTCGCGGCTATAGCCAAGGATGCCGAAGTTCTCCGCCCGGGCACTTTCACCCACGACAAGCACCGTCAGGGATTTGCGTCCGTGAGTTTGCCAGGCCGGATTACGCCGGGCGTCTTCACCGATCCTGACAAAGGGTTGCCGCGCAGTCGCTACTTTCTCGCGCAAAAAACCGGATGTGGCACCAATGTAGTTGCTTGGCACCACCATCATGCGCAACTCGTGGTGATTGCGAAACAGCGAAGACAGGCCTTGATAGTTAACCAGTGCAACACCACCAATGATCGCTGCCGAGGCAAAAGTCACCAGAACTTTACTGAGTAGTTCACGGTGCCAACGACGATAATTAATCGGGGTCTTCCACAACAGCCAGGACGGTAAAACGCCGAGCAGTAAAATATAAACAAACAACTTGAGCGACAGTAAGTCACGCACTTCCGTGGCATTGGTTTCAGCGAAGTTACGCAACATGCCGGTGTCGATCAGAACACCATACTGGCTCATGAAATACGCCACGCCCGCACTGGTCATGAACAGCAGGGTCAGGACCGGCTTGAGCACCGGCCGGAAGGCCAGCAGGGTCAGCACAATGTTGAAGGCCGCGAAAATCATCACCCCAAAGGCCACGCGCATGACGATGCCCTTGCCATCGGACGCGGTGATTTCGAACAGGTGTTGCCAGAGTACAAAATTGAAGCCAACTAACAAAAATGCGCTGGCAATCAATGTCACCCATTCGGGGCGCACGGCTTTAATCTTCAACATGAGTTTCGGCGGGTCCTGAAAAAAGGTGTCTTCGGCAAATGTGAAAATTTCATTTACCGAGACAGCTCTAATTTTAGGTAGCCAACCATCAATTTTTTGTGAAAAAGAAGCCAACAATTAGTTGGCTTATTTATCCTGCCAGACACTTTCAGACCATTTGAGAATGGTTCAGCCCTGATTCAGATCCGACTCAGGCCTGATGCAAGTACCAGCGCCAGTCCTGCTCACCGACCTCCCCCATGAATTGACGATATTCAGCGCGTTTCACCGCCAGGTAGACGCCGAGGAATTCGCCGCCGAAGGCTTCCCTGGCCCAGCTTGAACCTTCCAGCGATCGCAAGGTGGTCAGCCAGTCTGTCGGCAACAGTTTCGTAGCCTGGGCGTAGCCGTTACCTTCCACCGGCGCACCAGGGTCGAGTTGTTCGCGGATACCGCGATGAATACCGGCCAGTATCGCCGCAGCCGCCAGATAGGGGTTGGCATCTGCGCCACAGATTCGGTGTTCGATGTGCCGGGAATACGCCGGCCCGCCAGGTACGCGCAGGCTCACGGTGCGGTTGTCCACGCCCCAGGTGGCCGCCAGGGGCGCATAGCTGTTGGCCTGGAATCGACGGTAGGAGTTGGCGTTGGGGCAGAACAGCAACAGCGAATCGAGCAAGGTACTGAGCATGCCGGCGACGGCCTGCTTGAGCAGTGGTGTTCCATCCGGGGCTTCGCTGGCGAAGAGGTTGTTGCCGTCCTTGTCCGCCAGGCTCACGTGCATGTGCATCCCGGTGCCGGCCAGGTCATCGAAAGGCTTGGCCATGAAGCAGGCTGTCATGCCGTGCTTGTGCGCCACACCCTTGACCAGACGCTTGTAGCGCACCGCTTCATCCATCGCCTGTAGTGCGTCGCAGCGGTGCTCGAGGGTGATTTCCACTTGCCCCGGCGCGTATTCGGAAATGGCCGTGCGCGCCGGAATCCCCTGGAGTTTGCAGGCACTGTAGAGATCGGCCAGGAACGGCTCGATCTGTTCAAGCTCGCGCAAACCATAGACCTGAGTGCCGTGGGGACGCCCGCCATCGACATCCCGTGCCGGCTGCGGTCGGCCATTGCTGTCGCGTTGCTGATCCAGCAGGTAGAACTCCAGTTCCGCCGCCATGACCGGGTAATAACCGTCAGCCTGCAAACCTTCGATGACGTTGGCCAGCAAATGACGAGGATCGGCAATGGTGGCGGGCATTCCCTCCGTCGGGTGCATGCTGACCTGCACGGCTGCGGTCGGTATCAGACGCCACGGCATGCGCGTGAGGCTGCCGCTGATCGGGTAGGCCCGGCAGTCGATATCACCGACGTCCCAGACCAGCCCGGAGTTTTCCACGTCATCGCCGTTGATGGTCAGGCCGAGGATGGTGCTCGGCAATGGCCGCCCGCTTTCATACACCGCCAGCAATTCGTCACGATGCAGCAACTTGCCCCGTGGCACACCGTTGTTGTCGAGGATGAACAGCTCGAACATTTCAATATCCGGGTTCTGCTCCAGAAAGGTCAGCGCTTCTTGCCTGGTGGCAAACGAGGTCGTGGCACTACTCATGGGAACTCTCTTTTTCCGTGTCAGACGGGTACGCAAAAGCACCCGCACTTTAATCCCGCCATCGAGCGGAATATGTAGGAACAATCAGCGGAAAAAGCAGGGATCCGGCGGGCGCGCATGACGGCAATGCCACAGCGCCCAAAAAGCCAGTTCAGAAGGAAGTGCAGAGAGGTTTGGCGCGGTGGCGGGCGTGAATCGACAACCAAGGCTCGACGCCCGAGCGTCGATGGATGCCTTGAGGTGGATTGCGACCGGCCAACCGTCCATAGAGAGAACCGCAGAAAACAGATGACCCGCAGCCTCACACGATGGCTTAAGTCGTTAAATCAGGATTTGAAGAACCTTGGGTGTCGTCTGGCTAAACATTTGGCTGCGACTTGCATTTAATTTCTAAATACTTCGCCGGAATTTCTGATTTGCCGCCTCCAGGTCTCGCGCGCCTAATCGGAACCCTTCTGTTCAAGGTCCGATCATGGAAAACACTCGAGCCACTTCCCGCCCAGCCCTCTGGCTGATGTTCAGTATTGTCCTGGTTGCCCTGAACCTGCGCCCTTCAATGGCCGCTGTCGGCCCTCTGCTCTCGGCGATTCGCGACGACATCCCGCTGAGCTTCAGCCTGGCTTCACTGCTGACCATGTTGCCGGTGATGGCCATGGGGCTGGCGATGTTTGTCGGCCTGCGCGTCAGCCAGCGACTCGGCGGTCAGCGCGCGGTGGTGTTCTCGTTGCTGATCATCGGCGTGGCCACGCTTTCGCGGTTGTTCCTTGATTCAGCCGCGCAGTTGCTACTCAGCGCCGTGCTGGCAGGTATCGGGATCGCATTGATTCAGGCCCTGATGCCAGCGCTTATCAAATCCCGCTTCAGCGACCACGTTGCCCTGTGCATGGGGCTCTACGTCACGTCGATCATGGGCGGTGCCGCCTTGGGTGCCTCCTTTGCGCCGCTGGTGATGGAGCGTACCGGCAGCTGGCGTATGGGCCTGGCGATCTGGGCTGTGCTCGCCGTACTGGCATTGCTCTTCTGGCGCAGCCAAAGCGCGGGGATGCCAACACTGGATTCGAAAGCATCCGGCAAAGGTTCGTTCTTCGCCAATTCCCGCGCGTGGTTACTCGCGATTTTCTTTGGCCTGGGCACTGCGTCCTACACCTGTGTTCTGGCCTGGCTGGCGCCGTACTACGTGGAAAAGGGCTGGAGCGAACAGCAGGCTGGATTGCTGCTCGGGTTTCTGACCGCCATGGAAGTGCTGTCGGGCCTGCTGACGCCAGTCATCGCCAATCGCAGCCGCGATCGCCGCGTCGTGCTGATGGTACTGCTGACACTGATCATCGCCGGTTTCTGCGGACTGATTCTGAGCCCGCGGCATTTGAGCCTGATGTGGCCATGCTTGCTGGGGCTGGGCATTGGCGGCCTGTTCCCGATGAGCCTGATCGTATCGCTGGATCACCTTGACAATCCAATACGTGCCGGTGGCCTGACCGCATTTGTGCAAGGCATCGGCTACTTGATCGCAGGCCTGTCGCCTCTGCTGGCGGGGATCATCCGCGACCGCCTCGGCAGCTTTGAATGGGCCTGGTGGTCGCTGACGGCGGTCATGGCGCTGATGATGCTGATGGTTCTGCGCTTCAACCCAAGGCACTACACCCGCCACATCCATTGACCCGGAGCCAGCCATGAAAACCACCGGTTTCGCCGTCGCTCACGCCAGCATGCTGCTTTGGGCCTTGTTGATCGCCGCGTCGTTTTCCGCAGCGGCGCAAGTCAGCCAGGCCATCAACCCTATCCTGCTGACCGGTCTGCGCCTGCTGTTTTGCGCCTTGGTGTTTCTGCCACTGTTGCTGCTAAAAGGCGATGCCGTCATGACCGCCCGCGCGTTGCTCGGCCACGCGCTGCTCGGCCTGCTGCTGGCGCTGTACTTCGGTTCGCTGTTCGAAGCATTGCGCTATACCTCGGCCGTCAACACCGGGACGATGTTCACGCTGGTGCCGCTGATGACCCTGGGTTTCGAAGCCGTGCTAACACCTGATGGCCATCTGAAACAACGGATTGTGCCGATGCTGCTCGCCGCTGCCGGGGCAGTGTTACTGATCATGAAAGGCACCGGCCCCGGCGAGTTGCCATCGCCCTATGCATTGACGGTGTACGGCATCGGTTGCCTGGCGATGGCGCTCTACGCCCCCCTCAGTCAACGCCTGAAAGCCGATAGCCTCAATGGACGCGGGCCGGTGCCCATGACGTTCTGGAACATGCTGTTCGGTGCGCTGTTTCTGCTGGTGTTCTGTGGATTGAGTGGCGGTTGGCGTTCGGCATCATTACTGACGCTCAACGATTTCTATTGGCTGATGTATCTGGCCGTGTTCGCCACACTGGCGACGTTCTGGCTGCTGCACCGGGCCATCGGCGTGATCGCACCGTCCTCGGTGATTTCCTACATCTACCTGAGCACGCTGTTCATCACCTTGTTTCACTGGCTTTGGGGACGCCAGATGCCGCTGCCGCTGGAAATGGCCGGCGCGGTGCTGGTAGGCCTCGGCATGTTCGCGCTATTGATGTCCAGCCGCCGCGCCGTGTCGGCGATCGTCCAGGGCTGACAGGGTCTTGGGCGAAACGTCCTGCAAGGCATTCTCCCTGCTCGCTCATTCCGCTAGGATGATTCACCTACCCTTGCACATGGTCAGTACAAGGGACGTAGCGAGATGGAATGGATGCTCAACAGTAATTCGCTTAGAAAGCTCGACATGCAGGACCTCATGGTGTTCGTCGCCGTGTATGAGCAGAACAGCGTCAGCGTCGTATCCGAGACGCTCTGCGTCAGCCAGTCCACAGTGAGTTACTGCCTGAAAAAACTGCGCACCAGTTTCGAGGACGAACTTTTCGTTAACACCCGTACCGGCGGCATGCAGCCCACCGGTAAGGCCAGCGCGATGTACCCTCACGTGCTGAAAATCCTGGATAGCATCAACCTGTGTCACGCCGGCCTGCCGACGTTCGACCCGGGCCTGCAACCCGTGACCTTCAATATTTGCGCACCGGAATATTTCGAGCAACTGATCCTGCCGCGCTTGTTGAAAACCTTCGACCTCGCCGATCTTCCGGTGATGGTCAATGTGTTCAAACTCGAAGCCGATATCCCTGCCAAAGCATTGCGCGAAGGCAGCCTCGACCTGGTGATGTGTTTCGGCCCGAACTTTCATCGCAGTCACGTCGATTTCAAATCGCAGACGCTGCTCGAAGATGATCTGGTGTGTATTTTCGATAAACGCGCCACGCCGGCGGAACCACGCTTGAGCCTGAAAACCTATGTCGAACGTCGACACGTGTTCCCGACACCCTGGACGTCCGCCACCAACATGGTCGACGGCTGGCTTGCGCAGCAGGCGCAAAAGCGCCAGATCGTCGCACGCGCCAACAGCTACAGTGCAGCACTGAAGCTGATTACCGGCACCGACTATGTCCTGACCCTGCCCCGGCGCATCCAGCGATTGCTGGCCAGCGCAGACACCTTCAATCACTGTGAAGCGCCCGAAGGCTTGCCGGGCTTTACCCTCGACATGCAGTGGAACCAGGGTGTCGATCAGGACAGCGCCAGCACCTGGTTGCGAACGCAAGTGATCCAGGCCTGCATCGAGCAAGAGTCAGCCTGAAGTTCAGTTGTTGATGGCGGTCTTGCTGTAGGAGTCGCGATCGATGTCGAGAATTTCCACGCACAACTGGACCTCAATGCCGCTCGGCCATTCACACAGCTCCCGCACCACCGCCAGCAGGCTTTCAGACAACTGCTTCTTGATCTCTGCGGAACGACCACTCAACAGCGCCAGTTTCACATGCACGAATGCCCGCTCAGCCAGTGCAGTACCGACCTTGAACGTATCGACCTTGACCGCGCGGCTCTTGATATCGAATTCGGCAGAAAACTGACCGGAACCCACCAAGGTATTGTTCAACCGCATCAATGCCACATCGGCATTCAGATCAGTCAGGTTAGCGGTGTATTCCATGTGCAGGTGAGGCATGAGTCAGTTCCTGTAAGTAGGTGGAGAGGTCGTACATATAGCACAGACCGCCCTGTTCATTCGGGCAGTGGCAAAACGGCACGCTCACTCATGAACGCTTCCAGGCGCGAGCGCAACCAGCGCTCGGCAGGATCGGCATCGACATGACTGAGCCAGACCATGGACAGGTCCAGGGTAGGTGTCTGGATGGGAAAGGGTTCCTTGAACAGCACTCCCGATGCCGCCATCGCTTCGGCGGTGTAGTCCGGCAGGCTGGCAATCAGGTCCGTCCCGGCAAGCAGGGCCGGCAAAGAACTGTATTGCGGGACCGAGAGCACCACCTGGCGTGTGCGACCGATGTCCGCCAGCCACTCGTCGGCGTAGCCACTGACGTTGGCCGTATGGGACACCAGCACGTGCGGTCGCGCGCAATATTCATCAAGGGTCAGCGGTGTTTCGGAGGCATCGGCGCGCAAAATGCTGGGCTGGATGTGCCGCAGCAATTTGCGCTTGGCATTGGCCGGCAAGCCACGGGTCTGGCTGATACCCACCGTGATATCGCCGGACGCCAGCAAGTCGGGAATCCGCCAGTAATCGACATGCTGCACAACGAACACCACGTTGGGCGCTTCCTGGCGCAACGCTCGCAGCAATGGCGGCAACAAGCCGAACTCGACATCGTCGGACAACCCGATGCGAAACGACATCGTACTGCTGGCCGGGTCAAAATCATGGGTCAGGCTCAAGGCCACGGACAAGGAATCCAGCGCCGGTGAGAGATGCCTGATGATCTCCTCGGCCCTCGCTGTCGGCTCCATGCGGTGGCCAACCCGTATGAACAGCGGATCATTGAACATCGCACGCAAGCGGTTGAGCGCCGAACTGATGGTCGGCTGACCGAGAAACAGCTTCTCCGCCACCCGAGTGACATTGCGCTCGAGCATCAGCGTTTCGAATACCACCATCAGGTTGATATCCGCTTTGCGAAGTTCATTGCGATTCATCCACTGCCCCCCGATCCCCAAATCTGCTGACAGTTTAGGTAGCGGATGGGACTGCCGTCTATCCGACTCAGTCCAACAGCCTGACGCGGGGTGAAACGAAGCTTCCTGCGAACAAAAACAAAACCCCTACCTGCATGCGCAGATAGGGGTTTCGGAATTTAATCTTGACGATGACCTACTCTCACATGGGGAAACCCCACACTACCATCGGCGA
>NZ_JBWKWD010000013.1:0-131773 GCF_059422045.1 Pseudomonas sp. GW821-FHT02A08 | reverse complement strand
TTCGGCTGCGAAGCAGTCGTGAGTCCAGCTGACGCGGCCTGCCTGACGTACCGCAATGACTGATTTTACGACTGCTTTGCAGCCGAACGCAGCCTCGCGGGCTCGGCAGCTGCTACAGATCGCACTACCGTTTAACTGACTGGCATTAGCGCTTCAGGGACGCTTTTCGATCACCATTGCAAGGTGATTTCACTTTCGAACGCTCGCTCCCGGCCGGTGACCGGATCGATAAATTTCAGCCCCTGAGCCAGCAATTTCAAAGGATTGGCGTAGTCATCTTCTGCATCCTTGAGCACCTCGGGGTAAAACGGGTCGTTGCAGATACCGGCTCCCAACGCTGCCATATGGACCCGCAACTGATGTTTCTTGCCCGTTACCGGGTAAAGACCATAACGCCAGAAATCTCCCTGTTTCTCCCTGACCTCTACCGCAGTCTCGGTGTTGCTGGCCCCCGGACCTTCCTGCATGCGGAAGAACGGCTCGCCATCGACCAGTCGGCTTTTATGCACCAACGGGAAAGCCAGGCCGGGCAACGCCTTTGCAATGGCCTCGTAGCGTTTTTCGATTTGCCGGGTTGGAAACAACGACTGATAAGCCGAACGGGTCTGCGGATTGGAGGAAAACAGCACCAGCCCCGCGGTGTGCCGGTCGATGCGATGTAATGGCACCAGGTGCGAATTGTCCAGGCGTCGGATCAAGCGCCGCAGCAGCGTCTGTTCGACGTATTCGCCAGCCGGCGTCACGGGCAGGAAATGTGGCTTGTCGGCCACCACCAGGTGCTCGTCCGCGTACAGAATCGACTCGATCACCGGGATCGGTTTTTCATCCGGCACTTCGCGAAAATAATGAATCCGCAAACCTTCCCTGTAGGCCAGATCGAGGGCAATCGGAGTGCCCTGCCCATCAAGGACCCGGCCACGGGCAATCCTGTCCAGCCATTGTTCACGACTGATGGCGCTGAAATGCTCACACAGGCAATCGACAACGGTCCGCCACGGGCCAGGTGGCAAGTAGAGCGTACTGGCCTGACTGTGTGCCGCGGAAAATGAAGAAGTGGACATACGAAAGCTCTAACCTCAGTGCAGAGCGGCATTATCCAACAGCAAGGGGAATGAACCTAGGGGGCGTTCTCAATTAGTTTTTCCGGCGCGGCGTGAAAACCAATTGAGAACGCCCCCCCAAGATTCCTCAAGCCGGGATCTGTGCGCGCGCCGCCGCTTCGGTGTACTCCTTGAGCCAGCGCAGTACATCGACCGCCTCCCAGCGAGCGGGGTCATACAGGGCGTACAACAATCCCTGATAACCCACGACATCCAGTTGCCGGTGATAACCCGCGCGCTGAAACAAGGCTTCGATTTCTGCGAAACAGGTATTGAAATGCGTTTTGTTGAAGGGTGTTTTCCCCTCGGTCACCAGACCATCCAGACGCAACTCAAGGACAGCCTCGCGCACGACGTCCGCGGACATCCGGTTCACGCTGTTCTTCAACTGTTCGACATTGACCACGATTCATCCCTCTGACGCCCGGGCTTGCCTGCTCACTCCCGAAAATCAGGAACGGCAAGGCAGGCACCGCAAATAACTGTATGCGCATACAGTATCCGATCAACACCGAATAAGCCAAGAGGATCAATCGCAAAGTTCGACAGGCGGGACATGTCACCAGCACAAGAACCGCTCAACGCAGAAACGCCACCACCTGATCGGCACTGAACGGCCAGCCCAGTTCAGCGCCGGTATCGACTCGTCGCAACACCGGAATTCGCAGGCTGTAGGCTGCGAACCATGTTTCATCGTCAGCGATATCCACCAGCTCCACCAGCAGGCCGCGCTCGACGAACTCCATCAACATGGCTTCGGCTACTTCACAGAGATGGCATCCAAGGGTGCCGAACAGCTGACATTCGGGAAGCATGAGCGCTCAACCAGAAAATGAAGTGACCATTCTAGGCCTGCCCCGAAAAACCGTCGAGCCATTGAGCCCTCCCTGCCCTGATGCAACCGGCGATAAAGAAACCCGAGTCAGTCCTGGCTCACGGCGCCGATCTTGTGGATCGACAGGTCCGCGCCGTAATACTCCTCTTCCTGGCTCAGGCGCAATCCATGCAGCGCCTTGATCACGCCATACACCGCAAACCCGCCGGCCAATGCCACGGTGATACCCAGCGCGGTGCCGATCATCTGGCTGATCAGGCTGACCCCGCCCAGCCCGCCCAAAGCGGTCTGGCCAAAAATGCCGCAGGCGATGCCGCCCCACACGCCGCACAAGCCATGCAACGGCCACACCCCCAACACATCGTCGATGCGCCATTTGCCTTGGGCCGCGGTAAAGCACCAGACAAACAGCGCCCCCGCGACGGCACCGGTGACCAGCGCCCCCACAGGATGCATCAGGTCGGAACCGGCACAGATTGCCACGAGCCCCGCCAACGGGCCGTTGTGCAGAAAGCCGGGGTCGTTGCGCCCGATAATCAGCGCCGCCACGGTACCGCCAACCATGGCCATCAACGAGTTCACCGCCACCAGTCCGCTGACACCTTGCAGGGTTTGTGCACTCATGACGTTGAAACCGAACCAGCCAACAATCAGGATCCACGAGCCCAGTGCCAGAAACGGGATGCTCGATGGCGCGAACGCGACCAGCCGGCCCTCGCGATAGCGGCCATTACGCGGCCCGAGCAACAGCACCGCCGCCAGTGCCAGCCAACCGCCCATGGCATGCACCACCACGGAGCCTGCGAAATCATGGAAACCGGCGCCAAAACGCTCCAGCAACCAGGCTTGCAAACCCAGGTTCCCGTTCCAGACAATGCCTTCGAAGAACGGATAGATGAACGCGACGATCAACGCGGTTGCACACAGCTGGGGGACAAACCGGGCGCGCTCGGCGATCCCTCCGGAAATGATCGCCGGGATCGCCGCGGCAAAGGTCAGCAGAAAGAAAAACTTCACCAGTCCATAACCATGGTCGGCATTGAGCAAGGCCGCTGGCTGCATGAACGTCACGCCATAGGAAATCCAATAGCCTATAAAGAAGTAGGCCAGTGTCGAAACGGCGAAGTCGCTGAGGATTTTCGACAACGCATTGACCTGGTTTTTCTGGCGCACGGTTCCGACTTCGAGAAAGGCGAAACCGGCGTGCATGGCCAGAACCATGACCGCGCCGATCAAAATGAACAATGTGTTGGAGCTATGGACCAGGGTGTCCACAGCGCTTTGCAGATTTTCCATGGAATGGGCAGACCTTATGGCAGAAAAAAGCACCAAAGCAGTTCGCGATGACTGCCAGCGCACCAAGTTGCAGCTTCAAGGCATCAGAGCACTGATCCCGTTGAACCACTTTGGGGCGCGGACGCCGCCCAGGAAAAACGCGCCCTGGACGTTTACGCGAGTTTTTGATTGTTGGTCCTACGGTTTTACTGAAATCATGCCCGGCAATAGCGCAATGGTGCGGACCGGCGCACCACGACCCAGCAAAAGTTGTACCAGCCATTTGTACTGAACCTTCGCCGAAGGCTCATACTCGAACGCATCAGAAAGCCACTTAAGGAGATCCACCATGGCCCGCACCCAGGCAAAGACTGCTCAAGAAATCCTGATGAACGACTTTCAGACACTGGTCAGTGACACCGAACGCTTGCTGGAGCACACCGCGACCCTGGCCGGCGATCAGGCCGACGAGTTGCGCGAGCAGATACACGACAGCCTCTTGCGTGCCCGTGAAACCCTGAAACTGACCGAAGACTCCCTGCGCGAACACGGCAAGGCTGCTGTCACCGCCACTGAAGACTATGTCCAGGCCAACCCTTGGCAATCTGTCGGGATCGCGGCCGGCGTAGGATTCCTGATCGGCCTGCTGGCAAGTCGGCGCTGATATGTCGATCGGCGAATCCGGCCCGTCCGTGACGGGTACAAGCTCCTCATCGCGGCGCCTGGGTGCTGCCTTCCTTGGGTTGCTGCACAGCCATGTCGAGCTGTTCGGCATCGAATTGCAGGAACAAAAAGCCCGCACCGTCAGCCTGTTGCTGTTTGCCGGCCTGGCGCTGGTGTTTGCGTTGTTGCTGCTGGTAGGGCTGTCGACGCTGGTGCTTATCCTGTTCTGGGACACCTATCGCCTGACCGCCATCATCGGTCTCTGCGTGTTCTACACCCTCGCCGCCATATTCTGCGCGATGCGTTTGAGGGCAGCGATTTTCGATGAGTCCTCGCCCTTCAACGGTACGCTGCAAGAGCTGGCCAACGATCGGGAGCGCCTGCTGCCATGAGCCTGCCTGAATTGCCACAAAACAGCTCGCGCGCGGAAATGCGCAAGGCCCTTATCCGCCTGCGCATGGAAATGCATCGTCAGGAAATCCGCCACGAGTCCGCGCAACTGCTGCAACCCTTGCAACGGGTACGCGGGATGACGCAAAACCTGCAGGACGGCTTCGGCATCAAGCACGCTCCACTCTGGGGCGTGGCTGCCGTTACCTTGCTGGGTTTTCTGACCGGAAAGGGTGCGAAAAACGGGGATGGCCTCAGCAGCCTGACCCGGCTGGTCCGCCTCGGCACCACACTGGGGCCGCTGATCAAGCTGATCTTGCAGGGTTCTTCGCGCAAAGACTGATCAGTTTTTTCTGGCTGTTTTCTTGCCATGTCGACGGGATGCGCCCCTCTATCGAGGGGTGCAATCCTGTGCGCCTGCCCGGTCAACAGGCACCCTCCAGAAAATGATCTTGCAAGGAGACCTCGATATCGACGCCACCGGGTTGTAGTTCCGCTTGCAGGTCATGGCGCGAAACGGGAAGCTAGGCCATCAGACACCTGACGGAGAGACCCGCCTTGGATTGGCACACACTGCTTACCCGCGAACGCCTCGGAAAACCTCTGCACAGCCCTGAAGAACTCGGCCGCAGCCCTTTTCACAAAGACCACGACCGCATCATTTTCTCGGGGGCTTTCCGCCGCCTCGGGCGCAAGACCCAGGTCCATCCGGTGTCCAGCAATGATCACATCCATACGCGCCTGACCCACTCGCTGGAAGTCAGTTGCGTGGGGCGTTCACTGGGCATGCGCGTCGGCGAAACCATCCGCAGGACCCTGCCCGAATGGTGCGAACCCAGCGACCTGGGCATGGTGGTGCAATCGGCCTGCCTGGCACACGACATCGGCAACCCGCCGTTCGGCCATTCCGGTGAAGACGCGATCCGCCATTGGTTCCAGCAAGCCGCCGGCCGTGGCTGGCTGGATGCAATGAGTGAAGCCGAGCGCAATGACTTCCTGAATTTCGAAGGCAATGCCCAAGGCTTTCGGGTACTCACCCAACTGGAGTATCACCAGTTCGACGGCGGCACCCGACTGACCTATGCAACGCTGGGCACGTACCTGAAGTATCCATGGACGGCCAGGCACGCCGACTCGCTGGGCTACAAGAAACACAAGTTCGGCTGTTATCAGAGCGAGCTGCCGCTGCTGGAGCAGATCGCCCATAAGCTCGGCCTGCCACAACTGGAGGAGCAACGCTGGGCGCGGCACCCGCTGGTGTACCTGATGGAGGCCGCCGACGACATCTGCTATGCGCTGATCGACCTGGAAGACGGCCTGGAAATGGAGTTGCTCGAATACGCCGAAGTCGAATCCCTGCTGCTGGGCCTGGTGGGCGATGACTTGCCGGAAACCTACCGCCAGCTCGGTCCCGGCGATTCGCGCCGACGCAAACTGGCGATCCTGCGCGGTAAAGCCATCGAACACCTGACCAATGCCGCGGCCCGCGCCTTCGTCGAGCAACAGGATGCGCTGCTGGCCGGTACATTGCCCGGCGATCTGGTGGAACACATGCACGGGCCCGCCAAGCGTTGTGTGCTCAATGCCAAGGACATGGCCCGCAAGAAAATCTTCCAGGACAAGCGCAAGACCCTGCACGAGATCGGCGCCTACACCACGCTGGAAATCCTGCTCAACGCCTTTTGCGGTGCTGCGCTGGAGCAGCACAACGGGCGTATGCCGTCATTCAAGAGCCGCCGTATCCTTGACCTGCTGGGCAACAATGCACCCGATCCTCACGGCCCCTTGCATACTTCGTTTTTGCGCATGATTGATTTCATCGCCGGCATGACCGACAGCTATGCCAGTGACATGGCACTGGAAATGACCGGCCGCGCCAGCCACTGAGGTGAAACGATTGATCAGCCATTACGGCATTCGTTATGGCTGATCCCCCATTAAACATCCAACAGCACTCAAGCTTCGTCGAATCGCCCTACAGCACATGGCGAGCAAACTGATCGCTTGCCCGGTACTCTCGCGAAACAATCTCCCTCCCTTCTGTTCGACAGATGAAGTGCGCCCCATGGCCAAAGACGATCTACGCATCCTCGTGGTGGAAGACCATCCCTTCCAATTGATAGCCACTCAATGCCTGCTGGAAAGTTATGGCTTCACCCGGCTGACGACCACTGACAGCGCCAAAGGCGCCCTGCAGCAACTGCTCGAGGCCGACCAACCGTTCGACATCCTTTTATGTGATCAGTGCCTGCCCGATCTGACAGGACTGGATCTGGTCCGGTTCGCCAGCCAGCGAGGGCTGATCAGGCAAGCGATCATTCTGAGCAGCCTGACGACGTCTGAACTGGATGAGCTTGAAAAAACAGCCACTGAACACCGGCTGCCATTATTGGGTTACTTGATAAAACCACTGAAACAATCTGAATTTAGAGACTTGTTGACCTCGGCACCACTATAGAAACAAACATATAAAAACTGACAAATACACAATGAAAAACGTACAAACAACTTCCTTTTAAAGCACACCCGCCCTTGGACTTTTTTCAGCTTTCCTAATAACAAACCTAGTTAATACGTAGTCCTATTCTTTTTAATTTGTAGGATTTTTCCTATATTGCTGCTACAGGTCGGTCCGTTCATGCGTCCCTTCAAGTATCTGAGCTATGGTGCGCGCTTTATTTGAGCTCGCATGGGACTTGATTATGAACTCCGTTTTTATTGTCGACGATCACCCGGTTATCCGCCTTGCCGTTCGAATGCTGCTGGAACATGAAGGTTACAAAGTCGTCGGCGAAACTGACAATGGGGTCGACGCCATGCAGATGGTTCGCGAATGCATGCCGGACCTGGTCATTCTCGACATCAGTATTCCAAAACTGGATGGCCTGGAAGTGCTATCCCGATTCAATGCAATGAGCACCCCTCTTAAAACACTGGTACTGACAGCACAATGCCCGACACTTTTTGGTATTCGTTGCATGCAATCGGGTGCATCGGGCTATGTCTGCAAACAAGAGGACATCAGTGAACTGGTCAGCGCCATAAGAGCGGTATTTGCAGGTTACAACTATTTCCCGAGCGAGGCCTTGAACCCCGTCCGCGGAGATGAAACACGCTGCATCGAACTGGAACTGTTCAAATCGGTAAATGACCGGGAACTGATGGTCTTGCAACTTTTTGCCCAGGGTCGCACAAACAAGGAAATTGCCAAGGGCATGTTTCTGAGCAACAAGACCGTGAGCACCTACAAAAAGCGCCTCATGCAAAAACTCAAAGCCAAATCCCTGGTTGAACTGATCGAGATGGCAAAACGTAACGCACTCGTATGAGAACCTGGATGCCCAGCCGTTTGAAGGTTTATCTGGCTCAACTGACCGCGGGTCTATGCGTGAGCACCTCGTTGTTCGGGGCACCGGGCAATGAAAGCTACAGGCTGCTCGGCCGCTCGAATGCCGGTGCGCTGGAGGTTCGGCTGGATGAATCCCAGCGACAATGGATAACACAAAAAAATCAACTGACGCTCGGTACGTCGGCCCCGGACTATCCCCCATTCGACCTGACCACCAGTGGCCGGGACTATGAAGGGTTTACCGCCGATTACGCCGGTCTCCTGGAAAAAGTAACCGGTCTGCCCGTCACGGTTCAGCGTTTCGATTCCCGAGGGGCCGCGATCGCTGCGCTGGAGAACGGCGAAGTCGATCTGCTCGGTACCGCCAATGGATTCGAAGCCGGCAATGCTGACATTGCCCTGTCCATACCCTATGCCGTCGACCAACCCGTACTGGTGACCCGCGAAGGGGAAACCCGATCCCTCACCGATGGCCTGGCCGGATTGCGCCTGAGCATGGTGTATCACTACTTGCCGCTGGCGGAAGTCAAGGCGTTGTACCCGAAGGCGATCCTTACCTCCTATCCGTCCTACCAGAATGCGATCAATGCCGTTGCTTTCGATCAGGCGGACGTGTTTCTCGGTGACACCATTTCAACTCACTACATGATCAACAAGGGGTACCTGAACAATATCCGCATGGCCAACTTCGGCAAACATGAAGCCTTTGGTTTCAGCTTCGCCGTCAACCGGAACAACCCCGAACTGCTTGGCATCATCAACGCGATGATCACGGCCATCCCCTCCAGTGAACGGGAAAACATAGCCAAACGCTGGAGCGCAGGCAGCGACATTCTGCTGACCGATCAAAAGCTGCAGCTCACTGACCGGGAAGAACGCTGGCTGAGCCACCACCCGATTGTGCGCGTTGTCGTCAACGAAGCCTTTGCGCCACTGACATTTTTCGATAGCAATGGCAATTTTCGTGGGGTCACCGCGGATTTGCTTGAACTGATCAGGCTGCGTACCGGCTTGCGCTTCGATATCCGGAGCAGTCGAAGCGATGACGAGATGATCAAACAGATCAAGGACAACAGGGTAGATGTGATTGCCGCGTTGCTCCCCAGCGCCGAACGTCAAACCCAGCTGAACTTTACCCGCCCTTTTCTGGAAAATTCCTACGTCCTGCTGACCCGCAAAGCCGCCGACAGCCCGACCAACCTCACGCAGTTACAGGACAAGCGCCTGGCCATTGCCCGCGGCAATCCGCTCATGGAGTACCTGCGCAGAGAGTTCCCCCGGATCAAGTTGATCGAAACCCCGGATACCTTCAGCGCCGTAGAGTTACTCGCCGAAGGCCAGGCAGAGGGCGCGGTGAACTCACTGGTCATTGCCAATTACTTCATTTCCTCTCGGCTGTTCGAGCACTCATTGCAAATCAGCACCACCATCGGCACCAAGCAGGCGGCGTTTTCCCTTGCTACCGCTCGGGATGCCAAAGAACTGAACGCCATTCTCGACAAGGCGTTGCTGAGCATCTCGCCGGAAGAACTGGGCATCATCAACAGTCGCTGGCGCGGCTATTCGGCGTCCTCGCAAAGCACCTGGCGCAACTATCAAAGACTGTTCTACCAAATTGTCATCGGTGCAGGCGTGCTATTGCTGATTTCCGTTGTGTGGAACGACTACATGCGACGCCAGATCAAGCAACGCAAGGCCGCCGAGCGTGCCTTGAACGATCAGTTCGAGTTCATGCGATCGCTGGTCAATGGCACACCCCATCCGATCTACGTGCGTGATCGCCAGGGGCTGCTGCAAAGTTGCAACGACAGTTACCTGCAAGCGTTCTGCGCCCGGCGTGAAGATGTCATCGGCAAAAGCGTCATGCAGGGATCGATGAGCAATGTGTTCGAAGCACGGGAGTACCAGGCCGACTACCAGCGCGTGGTGGCCGAGGGCAAACCGTTGATCGTCGATCGCGAGCTGCACATTGGTGGCCGGCGGCTGACGATCTATCACTGGATTCTTCCCTATCGGGATTCCAGCGCAAAAGTGCAAGGCATTATCGGTGGCTGGATCGACATCAGCGAACGGCGGCAACTGCTTGATGATCTGCGTTGCGCGAAAGAACGCGCCGATAACGCCAACCGGGCCAAAAGCACGTTTCTGGCCACGATGAGCCATGAGATCCGCACACCGATGAATGCAATCATCGGCATGCTTGAACTGACACTCAAGCGTCTTGATCATCAGCACCCGGAGCGTGCGGCCATCGATGTCGCCTACAACTCGGCGAAAGGGTTGCTGGAATTGATCGGCGACATTCTGGACATCGCCAGAATCGAATCAGGACGTTTGAGCCTGAGTCCGGAGCGGGTCAATCCGGGTGAACTTGTGACCTCGGTCGTGCGGATTTTCGAAGGCCTGGCCCGACAGAAGGAGCTCGAACTGGTACTGGAGTTTTCATCGGCAAACCCGACCTTCGATGTGTTGCTGGACCCATTGCGCTTCAAACAGGTGCTGTCCAACCTGATCAGCAATGCCATCAAGTTTACCGAGCAAGGCCAGGTCCGGGTCGTTGTCGACCTGCACCCGGCAACGCAACCTGGGAGTGTGCGGATGCGGGTGCAGGTTCACGACAGTGGTATCGGGATCAGCGAACAGGATCAACAACGCTTGTTCGAACCCTTCGCTCAGGCCGACCACGCCATGCAATCGGCCAGGGGAGGCGCAGGGCTGGGACTGGTGATCAGCCGCAATCTCTGCGAGATGATGGGCGGCAGCCTGCAATTGCGCAGCGAGCCGGGCATCGGCACCCAAGTGGAGGTGTTGTTGCAGCTGGAAGCGTTGCCACTTCAACAGTTGGCCCAGGTTGTCGAAACCCAGGTCGTCGTTGCCACAACCCCATTGAATGTTCTGGTCATCGACGATCAGTCGGCCAATCGATTGCTCACGTGCCAGCAACTGGAGTTTCTTGGGCATCGATTTGCCGTCGCGGCCGATGGACAGGAAGGATTGGAGGCATGGAAAGACCAGCCTTTTGATCTGGTGATCGCCGATTGCAACATGCCGATCATGAACGGTTATGAGCTGGCCCGTGCCATTCGCCAGCATGAGCGACAACTCCATCGCCCTCCCTGCACCGTTCTTGGCTTTACCGCCAATGCTCAACCGGAAGAAATACAACGCTGTAAACAGGCCGGAATGAACGACTGCCTGTTCAAACCCCTCAGCCTCGGGGCCTTGAGTCAATGGATACAAGGCATTGAACCCACCCATGCAGCCCCGGCATTCAGCCTCCACGGGTTGAAACTGCTGACAGGGGGCAACCCGGTGTTGAACCGACGATTGCTGAACGAACTGGTGAGCAGCAACCGCCAGGATCTGCCAACGCTTTTGTCGCTATCCCGCTCCGGGGATACCCAGGCGCTGCGGGACATCGCCCACAAAATCAAAGGCGCAGCCCGGATAGTACAGGCCTCCCCCCTGATCGACTGCTGCGAGGCACTCGAAGCCGCCTGCCATGAAGATTTCGATCGCGAAAAAGTGTCCGGATGCTGCAAATCCATGCAGCGCGCCATGCTTGAGCTGGAGGACGCGTTGCTACATCAGATCGAGCAATATGACGAAGGCAAAATGCCAGAGCCTTAACTATGCTTGGTCCCTCGGCAGGGTGTTGACCATTTTGGAGAAACCCGCAATGCCTGACCCACTGCGCACGGATCCACGCCGGTTTCCGCTGCATGTCCATATCAGCGTGATGTTCACCTTTTTATTGTTGCTGACCGGGGCGGTGCTGGGGTTTTTCAACTACCGGCAAACCACACAGATCATCTTGTCCAGCAGCGAAAAACTCTTCAACCGCATTGAGCAGGATGTCCGGCTGGACCTGCACGCGACCTATGACCCCATTCGCCATCTGTTGAGCCTGCTGGCACTCAATCCGGCGGGCCGTTCCCCTGATCTGGACCAACGCCTGGCACTGCTCGAACCGTTCAGCCAGTCACTCGAAGACAACCCCAACCTGGCTTCGCTGTACCTGGGCTACGACAATGGGGACTTTTTCATGGTCCGCCCGCTGCGTACCCCGGAGGTCAAAACCCTGGTCAAGGCCCCGGACACGGCGGTTTACCAAGTCTGGAGCATCGAGCATGACAGCAGCGGCCAGGCCCACTCCCAGTCGTTGTTTTTTGATCGGAACCTGGCGCTTGTCAGCCGTCAGGACAAACTGAACGACACGTACGATCCACGCAATCGTGCCTGGTTTACCAGCGCCCGCGGCGAGAATGACCAGGTCACCACCGAACCCTATATCTTCTTTTCCACCCATGACATCGGCACGACACTGGCACGACGCAGCGGCGACAAGGCAATCCTGGCCGCTGACCTGACCCTGGCCGAACTCAGCGCGACCCTGGCCAAGCACGTCGTGACCCCCAATACCGAAATCGTGCTGTTCGATGCCGAAGGCAATGCCATTGCCTATCCCGACAGCCGCAGGCTGATCATCGATGATCAGACGTCCCGCCTGATCAAGGCGGCGGACCTGAGCCCCACCCTCGGTGCGTTGCTCAATGGTTCCCCTCAGGGCAATCGCCTGAACGCCAACGGCCGGCAGTGGATCGTGGCCCGTAGCAGCATGCAGGAAGGCGGCCCCCAAGGCCTGCAACTGGCGCTGCTGGTACCGGAAGACGAGTTGCTCGTCGACGCGTACCGGATGCGCTGGCAAGGTGCGATCATTACCCTGGCAACCTTGCTGTTGTGCGTGCCGCTGGGTTGGCTGACGTCAAGAATCCTGGTCAAACCCTTGCGCGCCCTGGTGCAGGAGGCCGATGCGATTCGCAGTTTCGATTTCAATTTTCCGCTTTCCCGTCGCTCGCCGGTGCTCGAAGTCGACCAATTGAGTGTGTCGATGGCACGGATGAAAGACACCCTGGCGAGCTTCTTCCAGATCACAGACAGCCTTAGCGCCGAAACCCGTTTCGCCCCGCTGCTGGAACGGGTGTTGTTTGAAACCGTGAAAATCGGTCAAGCCCAGGCCGGCCTCATCTATTTGCGTGAAGGTGATGGCGAGCACATGGAACCCCGCGGACTGGTCATCAATAACACCACCGAAAACCTGCAAGCCTTCGACATCCGCGGACACTCGCTCAAGAATCCGCAAAGCCCCCCATGGCTGCACCAATTGGCCAACGTCGACACTGTCGTCAGCAACCTGGGTTTCGAGCAGGCAGGTGATCTGCAGAAAATACTGCTCGCCCTGGAAAGTCCTCGGGTCCATCTGATCGGGATCCGCCTGCACAATCGCCACAACGAAACCGTGGGTCTGCTGGTATTGCTGTTGGCCGACAGCGGCGAGCAGAGCGATCTGGACAAACTGCGGCCGGACCGCATTGCGTTTCTCCAGGCGGTGTCCGGCGCGGCTGCCGTGTGCATCGAGAGCCAGCGCCTGCAGGCCCGGCAAAAACAGCTGCTGGACGCCTTCATTCAACTGCTGGCCGGCGCCATCGACGCCAAAAGCCCCTACACCGGCGGCCATTGCCAGCGCGTACCGGAACTGACCCTGATGCTTGCCCGGGCGGCGGCAGACAGCCAGGAGCCCGCCTTCAGCGCCTATCAGCCGACCGAAGATGAATGGGAGGCACTGCACATCGCCGCCTGGCTGCACGATTGCGGCAAGGTCACCACGCCGGAATACGTCGTCGACAAAGCCACGAAACTGGAAACCCTGACCGATCGCATCCACGAAATTCGTACCCGATTCGAGGTACTGAAGCGCGATGCCTGGATCAGCTACTGGCAGGCCATCGCCCTGGGCGGCGACGAGCAAGCGCTGGCGGAACTGCGCAATGCCAGCCTGGCAGGGCTGGATGATGATTTCGCCTTCGTGGCCCGTTGCAATCTCGGCGGCGAAGCCATGGCCGACGCCGACCTGCAACGCCTGCGCAGTCTGGCTGAACGCACCTGGACCCGGACCCTGGATGACCGGCTGGGCGTGTCCTGGGAAGAAAACCGGCGTCAGGCCCGAACGCCCACCCCCACCCTGCCAGTCAGCGAACCCTTACTGGCGGACAAACCCGAGCACCTGTTCGAGCGCAGCGAAAACGAAGTGATACCACAAGACAATCCCCTGGGCTTCAAACTCGACGTTCCGCCCCACAAATACAACCGGGGCGAACTGTACAACCTGAGCATTGTCCGGGGCACCCTGACGAGCGAGGAGCGTTATGTCATCAATAACCACATCGTTCAGACGATTCTGATGCTCAACCATCTGCCGTTCCCCGAGCACTTGCGCAGCGTCGCGGAAATAGCCGGCGGGCACCACGAAAAAATGGACGGCAGTGGTTATCCGAAACGCTTGAAGCGAGAGGAAATGAGCCTGCCGGCGCGGATGATGGCGATTGCCGATATCTTCGAAGCCTTGACGGCCGCCGACCGCCCTTACAAAAAAGCCAAGACCTTGAGCGAGGCGCTGGGCATCATGGCGTTCATGTGCCGTGATGCCCACATCGACCCGGAGCTGTTCGGGCTGTTCATCAAGACACAGATCTATCTGCAGTACGCCAGGCGCTTCCTCGACCCCGGGCAGGTCGATGCGGTGGATGCCTCGGGTCTACTGGCCAAGGCCGGCCTGGCGTCTTGATCAGCAGTCGGTCAGGCGCAGGAAAATCGCTGCCAGCTGTTCGATTCCGGCCTGGTCCCGCGCGGTGAAACGCGCGAGTTTCGGACTGTCGAGGTCGAGCACACCGATCAATCGGCCGTCCTTGACCAGCGGCACCACCAGTTCGCTGTTCGAGGCGCTGTCGCAGGCAATGTGACCGGGGAACGCATGCACATCTTCGACTCGTTGAGTCTGCAAGGTAGCTGCCGCCGCCCCGCAAACGCCACGGCCGAACGGAATCCGTACACAAGCGATCTGCCCCTGAAACGGGCCCAGCACCAGTTCTTCATGACGGTTGAGGTAGAAACCGGCCCAATTCAAATCATCGAGCTGGTTGAAAAGAAACGCCGAGAACTGTGCGGCATTGGCGATGAAATCCCGCTCGTCAGCCAACAAGGACTCAAGCTGTGCGTGCAACATGCCATAGCCTTCGAGGCCCTGGCCGCTCTTCTGCAAATCGATCATGCCTTGTGCTCCAACAGTTTCAGCCCGACCCAATAACGGGCAAATTGATAGGCGCAACGCCCATTGCGATTACCTCGGCCGGTGGCCCAGCGTACCGCCAGGATGTCCAGCTCCTCGGTGCGCTGCCAGGCCAGTCCGGCCTTGCCGGCCAACTGGCCGACCCAGTGTTCGACGACGTCGAGGAAGTGTTCCTGGGTAAACGGATAGAACGACAGCCACAGGCCGAAGCGATCCGACAGCGCGATCTTGTCTTCCACCGCCTCGCTCGGATGCAGTTCGCCATCGACCCGCTTCCAGTTTTCGTTGTCACTTTCCTTTTCCGGCACCAGGTGTCGACGGTTGGAGGTGGCGTACAGCAAAACGTTGTCCGGCGCCTGTTCCAGCGAGCCATCAAGGACGCTCTTGAGCACTCGGTAATCACCCTCGCCCGACTCGAACGAAAGGTCATCGCAAAACAGCACGAAACGCTGGGGCAGTTTGCCGATCTGCTCGACCACCCGCGGCAGGTCTGCCAGGTGATCACGTTCAATCTCGATCAAGCGCAAACCGGTTTGAGCGTGCTCAGCCAGCAAGGCGCGCACCAGCGACGACTTGCCGGTGCCGCGCGCCCCCCAGAGCAAGGCATGGTTGGCCGGCATGCCGTCGAGGAACTGTTGGGTATTGCGTCCAAGCTGCTCGACTTGCCGGTCGACGCCGATCAGGTCCGACAAACGCATGTCGAGGCGGACCTCCAGCGGCATCAGAAAGCCGCCGCGCGACTCACGCTGCCAGCGCGCGGCCAGGCATTGCGTCCAGTCGATGGCTGGCCGGGGGGCCGGCAGCAACGGCTCGATACGGGCCAGAACGGCATCGGCGCGTTCAAGAAAAGCATTCAATCGGGAATCCACGACTTCTCCTCGGGCTCGTTCACAGTAATGATGGTGATACAGCGACGAAACACAGCGTCACACAAGCGGCGGCCCCCACAGTACAGGCCTCGCGAGAACATCAGCAGGCAGGCATGATCGACTATGCTTGAGCAGCGAAAGGAAACGGAAGTGGTTCACCCCCCCATGGACATCAAATTCACCAACCGGCTGTCATTCAAGCAAGCCCGGCTTACCGTGCTGGTCGGTTTCATTCTGGGCACGCTGCTCAGCCTGCTGCAAATAGGCATCGATTATGCCAGTGAAGACGCCTCCATCAATCGTGAAATCCTTTCATTGCTGGAAATCAGCCACAACCCGGCCTCGCGAATCGCCTACAACATCGACGCCGAACTCGCCAAGGAACTGACCTTGGGCTTGCTACGCTCGCCGGCGATCATTAGCGCGAAACTGATCGATAACAACGGCACCGTGCTGGCCAACGTCAAGCGACCCGGTGTGGAAAACGGTTACCGGATGCTCAGTGACTTCCTGTTCGGCGCCAGCCGACAGTTCGAAGACCGGCTTTACCTGGATCATCTACCCAGCGAATCCCTGGGTACGCTGCGGCTGAACGTCGACACTTACGCCTTCGGCGACCGGTTCCTGCGCCGGGCCGAAGTGACCCTGCTCAATGGGTTCGCCCGCAGCCTGCTGCTGTCCGGCATCCTGCTGGCACTGTTCTATGTGATGCTGACCAAACCCTTGGTGCGGGTCATCCGTGAACTCAGCGGTCGCGACCCGAGCAGCACCGAACCGACCTCACTGGAGTGTCCCTCCGGACACGCCAATGATGAGATCGGTGTGCTGGTCAAGGCTGCCAACCAGCAATTCAAGAACATCGCCACCGAAATCCAGCAGCGGCGCAACGCGGAAAACCGCCTGACCGAATATCTCGGCCAACTGGAAAACATCGTTTCGGCCCGCACAGCCGAACTCAAGGCGATCAACGACCGGCTGAGCCAATCCAACGAGGAACTGGAAGTCGCGCGCAGGACAGCACTGGACATGGCCGAAGCCCGCTCGGTGTTCCTGGCCAACATGAGCCATGAAATCCGCACGCCCCTCAATGGCTTGCTCGGGATGATCGCGCTGTCCCTCGACGGACCGCTCAATGCCGAACAACAGCAGCAACTGTCGATCGCCCATGACTCGGGCAAAGTGCTGGTGGAATTGCTCAACGATATTCTCGATTTGTCGAAGTTCGATGCCGGTCAACTCGAACTTGAACACATCCCCTTCGACCTGGGCTCGCTGATCGAAGACACCGCCAACCTGTTGTCGCAGAACGCCGCCCCCAGCGTCGAACTGACCTGCCTGATCGATCCGTATTTCCCGGCACTGGTGCTCGGCGATCCGACCCGGGTGCGGCAGATCGTCAGTAACCTGCTGTCCAACGCCCTCAAGTTCACCCGTTTCGGGCGGGTCGACGTGCGCCTGTCGACGTTCGGCGACGGCGTCAGGATCGAAGTGTGCGATACCGGCATCGGCATTCCTCAGGATGCCCAGGTCAAGATCCTCCAGCCTTTCACCCAGGCCGGCGCCGGTATTACCCGCCAATTTGGCGGCACCGGGCTGGGTCTGGCCCTGACCTACAACCTTTGCGAAGCCATGCAGGGGCGCCTGACCATCAGCTCCGAGGCGGGGTTTGGCAGCCAGTTCTGCGCGGACTTGCCATTGCCCAGTCATACCCGTGCAATGCCTGCTGTTTCGCTCAAGGGCAAAGTCATTGCCATCACGGCCGCCAGCAGCGGGCTGGGGGAACTGTTGAACAGCCAGTTGCCTGTCTGGGGGCTGGACTATGAACGGCGTTCCATGGATGACCCACTGTTTGGCCTGACCGCCGACGTGGTCATCACCGACTGCCCGGAATGCCTGTTCAATTTGCGCCCCACCCTCAGCGCGCCGATCCTGCTGATTACCGCGTATGGCAACTTCATGCCCGGCGAAGAGGTCAACGCCCTCGCCCCCCTGCAACAACAGGCCCGCCCCTTGGCCCGCAATATGCTGCTTCAGACGTTGCGGCGGATCCTGCAACCGCAAACCCACCCGGTCAACGAGACCCGGCTCGACACGCAATGCCCGCAACGCCGAGGGCGCGTGCTGTTGGTGGAAGATAATCCGGTCAACCAGTTGGTAGCCAAGGGCATGCTCGGCAAACTCGGCTGCGAGGTCACCACCGCGGCTCATGGTGGCGAGGCCCTGGACCAGCTCGAGCAACGGGAATTCGACCTGGTGCTGATGGACTGCAACATGCCGGTGATGGACGGCTATGAAGCCAGCCGGCAAATCCGCCGCAGCGGACGCTGGCCTCAACTGCCCATCGTCGCCCTGACGGCCAACGCCATGTCGGAGGAACGCGAACGCTGTCGTGCCGCGGGCATGAGCGACTACCTGGCCAAACCCTTCCGGCGCGAAGAACTGGCCTCCCTGCTGGATTTGTGGATCCCCGCTACGACAGTGCCTTGATCTGCCCCAACAGGTGATCGAGGCCATCGCGCAAGTCGTTGAGACGATTCAGATCGACCCCGCTGTCGCACAACAGGCGCGCCTTGAGTGGCCCGACCTGATCGCGCAAAGCCGTGCCGGCTGGCGACAGGCTCAGGTGCACTTCACGCTCATCGCGCGCCGAACGCTGACGCTGCACCAGTTGCAGTTGTTCCAGGCGCTTGAGCAAGGGTGTCAGCGTGCCGGAATCCAGGGCCAGACGTTCGCCCAGCGCCTTGACGGTCGGCTGCTCCGGGGCCGCTTCCTGCCACTCCCACAGCACCAGCATCGCCAGGTACTGAGGGTAAGTCAGGCCCAACTGGTCGAGCATTGGCTTGTAGGCGCGAATCACCGCCCGGGAAGCCGCGTAAAGCTTGAAACACAGCTGGCTGTCGAGCTTCAGCGAATCGACTGACAAGGTGTTCATTTGAGCAGGGCTTCGATCTCGCGGGTCAGGTCCTGCGGCTTGGTCGCCGGAGCGAAGCGCTTGACCAGTTGCCCGTCCTTGCCAATCAGGAACTTGGTGAAGTTCCACTTGATGCCCTGGGAACCCAGCACCCCCGGTGCGCGCTTTTTCAATTGCACGAACAGCGGATGGGCGTCGGCACCATTGACGTCGATCTTTTTGAACAGCGGGAAGCTGACACCGAAGTTCAGCTCGCAGAACTCGGAGATCGCCCCTTCGTTACCCGGCTCTTGCTTGCCGAACTGGTTGCAGGGAAAGCCGAGCACCACCAGGCCCTGGTCCTTATAGGTCTGCCACAGCTCCTCCAGGCCCTTGTACTGCGGAGTGAAACCGCACTTGCTGGCGGTGTTGACCACCAGCACGGCCTTGCCGGCGAAATCCGCCAGGGTCTTTTGTTCACCCTTGATCGTGGTGCAAGGGATGCTCAGCAGGTTGTCGCTCATGATGAAAGCTCCGGATTCGGGAAGTTGAGCCAAACATAGCGAGCAATTGAATTGTGTGCAATTTAAATTATCGAACGCCAATCCACTGTAGGAGCGAGCTCGCTCCTACAGGGCTCGCATTACTCGCGGGGTACCAGGTCCAGGCACACCGAATTGATGCAATAGCGCAGGCCTGTCGGGGGCGGGCCGTCGGGGAACACGTGGCCAAGATGCGCATCGCATTTGGCGCAGACCACTTCGGTGCGGATCATGCCATGACTGACATCGCGGATTTCGGTCATGGCGCTGTCGCCGATCGGCGCGTAGAAACTCGGCCAGCCGCAGCCGGAATCGAACTTGGTCGTGGAGTCGAACAGCGGCTCGCTACAGCAGATGCAGTGGTAGATACCGTCGGTCTTGGTGGCGTTGTATTTGCCGGAAAACGGACGTTCGGTGCCTTTGAGGCGGCACACGTTGTACTGCTCCGGGTCGAGCATCGCCTTCCATTCTTCCAGGGTTTTTTCCAACTTTTCCATCATCACACCTCAGCGGCTGAAAAAGCCCGATCTGTACCTTTTCCACGGATCGGGCGGCACGTATGATTGCGCCTCGTCAAACGCCAGTCTGGCAGCCAGACCACGCGCATTCAAACGGAAATATGGGTGCTGCATCTCAAGGCGTCAGGCCTGTGTGAATACGCAGGATTCCCAGCACGGTTGCCCAAACGCCGTCTGGATCGTTCATTTTCGGGAACACATCGCCATGCAGGTCAGCAAATCGAACAAGCTCGCCAACGTCTGCTACGACATTCGCGGCCCGGTGCTCAAGCACGCCAAGCGCCTGGAAGAGGAAGGCCATCGCATCCTCAAGCTGAACATCGGCAACCCGGCGCCCTTTGGTTTCGAAGCACCGGATGAAATCCTCCAGGACGTAATCCGCAACCTGCCGACCGCCCAGGGCTACAGCGATTCCAAAGGCCTGTTCAGTGCGCGCAAGGCCGTCATGCAGTACTACCAGCAAAAGCAGGTGGAAGGCGTCGGCATTGAAGACATCTACCTGGGCAACGGCGTTTCCGAACTGATCGTTATGTCGATGCAGGCCCTGCTCAACAATGGCGACGAAGTACTGGTGCCAGCACCGGACTATCCGTTGTGGACCGCAGCCGTGAGCCTGTCCGGCGGCAATCCGGTGCATTACCTGTGCGACGAGCAAGCCAACTGGTGGCCGGACCTGGCCGACATCAAGGCCAAGATCACCCCGAACACCAAGGCCCTGGTGATCATCAACCCGAACAACCCGACCGGTGCGGTGTATTCGAAGGAAGTGCTGCTGGGCATGCTGGAACTGGCCCGCCAGCACAATCTGGTGGTGTTCTCCGACGAGATCTACGACAAGATCCTCTACGACGATGCCGTGCACATCTGCACCGCCTCCCTGGCGCCGGACCTGCTGTGCCTGACCTTCAACGGTCTGTCCAAGTCCTATCGCGTGGCCGGTTTCCGTTCCGGCTGGATCGCCATTTCCGGCCCGAAACACCACGCCCAGAGCTACATCGAAGGCATCGACATGCTGGCGAACATGCGCCTGTGCGCCAACGTGCCGAGCCAGCATGCGATCCAGACCGCCCTGGGTGGTTATCAGAGCATCAATGACCTGGTTCTGCCCCAGGGCCGACTGCTGGAACAACGCAATCGCACCTGGGAGTTGCTCAACGACATTCCGGGCGTAAGCTGCGTCAAACCGATGGGCGCGCTGTATGCATTCCCGCGGATCGATCCCAAGGTCTGCCCGATCCACAACGACGAAAAGTTCGTCCTCGACCTGCTGCTCTCCGAGAAACTGCTGGTGGTTCAAGGCACCGCGTTCAACTGGCCATGGCCAGACCACTTCCGCGTCGTGACCCTGCCCCGTGTCGATGACCTGGAGATGGCCATCGGACGCATCGGTGGTTTCCTCAAGTCCTACCGCCAGTAAGCGATCTGTCACCGTGCGACCTTCCCGCAGGTCGCACGGTCATTCATCCGGCAACATTTGTTTGCATTGCGCCACTGGCAGTCGCTTTGTCGCTGCCGGTCAGTGCCTTGCCTGCTCGCGCCTAACAAAGGCGGGGCCTTCGACACGAATTGGCTGACAAACACTTCCCGCATACTTGTCGGAAATGCCCTGCAAGCAGCTAGACTGTTGCCGTAGGACACAGTTTGAAATAGTCACCCGGTTGAATACCCCGGTGCCGCACCTTATATACCCCGCAGTACGCTACATCTTTAGCATGAGGAGATACCTACAACCATGATGCGCATCCTGCTGTTCTTGGCCACTAACCTGGCGGTCGTGCTGATTGCCAGCATCACCCTGAGCCTTTTCGGCTTCAACGGGTTCATGGCGGCCAATGGGGTTGATCTCAACCTCAATCAGCTGCTGATCTTCTGTGCGGTCTTTGGTTTCGCCGGTTCCCTGTTCTCGCTGTTCATCTCCAAGTGGATGGCGAAGATGAGCACCAGCACCCAGATCATCACCCAGCCACGCACCCGTCACGAGCAATGGCTGCTGCAAACCGTCGAGCAACTGTCCCGCGAAGCCGGGATCAAGATGCCCGAAGTCGGTATCTTTCCGGCCTACGAGGCGAACGCCTTCGCCACCGGCTGGAACAAGAACGACGCATTGGTCGCGGTCAGCCAGGGCTTGCTCGAGCGCTTCTCGCCGGATGAAGTGAAAGCCGTCCTGGCCCACGAAATCGGCCACGTAGCCAATGGCGACATGGTTACCCTGGCGTTGATCCAGGGCGTGGTGAACACCTTCGTGATGTTCTTCGCACGGATCATCGGCAATTTCGTCGACAAGGTGATCTTCAAGAACGAAGAAGGCCAGGGCATTGCCTACTACGTGGCAACCATCTTCGCCGAACTGGTTCTGGGCATCCTGGCCAGCGCCATCGTCATGTGGTTCTCGCGCAAGCGCGAATTCCGTGCCGACGAAGCCGGTGCAAACCTGGCCGGCACCGCCGCGATGATCGGCGCCCTGCAACGCCTGCGGGCGGAACAAGGTCTGCCGGTGCACATGCCCGACACCCTGAACGCCTTCGGCATCAACGGTGGCATCAAGCAAGGGTTCGCTCGCATGTTCATGAGCCACCCGCCGCTGGAAGAGCGTATCGACGCTCTGGCTCGTCGCCGGGGCTGATACACGCCACAGCAAAGCAAAAGGCCCGCAGCGATGCGGGCCTTTTTTTGTCTGTTCAAAAGCTTCAGTGCTTTTCAGGGCCCCTTCGCGGGCCCGCTCCCACAGGATCTGTGAACGCCACAGATCCTGTGGGAGCGGGCTTGCCCGCGAAGGGGCCTGGACTAACAACCAATTACCGACTGGAAACCCGATACACCCGCTCCTCAAGCCGCGTGACACCCGCCTCCAGAAACTTCCCGCTCTCGCTCAACACGTCCTGATCTTCCAGGATCTTCAGCGCCCATGAGTCCCCGAACAACCGCCGCACCTCATCATCGAGCACAGCAAACGGCGGACCGGGCATTTGCTCCTGGTCATAGTCCAGGGTAATCAGCAGGCCAAGGGACTCCCTCGGTAGAATCCGCTTCAAATGGGCGGCATAGCGCTCTCGCATTTCCGCCGGCAACGCGATCAACGCCGCGCGATCATAAAGCGCGGAGCAATCGGCAACATCGCCGGCCGTCAGCTCGAAGAAATCGCCGCACCAAAGCTCAATGGAACCTGCCCGATAGACCTTGAAAGGTCCCTGCTCGCTGACGGCCGGATCAAAGCCATGTTCGCTGAAAAACTCCTCGACGGCTTTTTCCGACAGTTCGACACCCAGGACCTCATGGCCTTGATGGGCGAGCCAGAGCAAATCCAGGCTTTTTCCACATAACGGCACCAACACGCGTGCGCCTTCTTCAAGGCTTAACGCTGGCCAGAACCGCTTCAGATGAGGGTTCACCTGCGGCAGGTGAAAGCCGATCTGGTTCGCCGCCCACTTTTTGTGCCAAAACTCAGGCTGCATAAATAACCCCGAAAATTCGATCAAAACACTCTAAAACTTATATTAGATTTAGATTAATGATCTGACTGAAGATGTTGCATCTTAACTCTCAGGAGCTCATTCATGTTCCCCAGCCTGTACATATCCCACGGCTCCCCCATGCTCGCCCTGGAACCCGGTGCCAGCGGACCGGCACTCGCCCGCCTGGCCGCCGAGATACCCAGGCCCAAAGCCATCGTGATTGTTTCTGCGCACTGGGAAAGCAATGAGCTGCTGGTCAGCGGCAATCCACAACCGGAAACCTGGCATGACTTCGGTGGTTTCCCCAAAGCCCTGTTCGAAGTCCAGTACCCGGCTCCCGGCGACCCACGACTCGCCGCAGAGGTTGCCGAGTTATTGAAAACCGCTGGCTTGCCTGCGCGTATCGACAGCAATCGGCCTTTCGACCATGGCGTCTGGGTGCCGTTATCGCTGATGTACCCCCAGGCAGATATCCCGATCGTCCAGGTTTCGCTGCCCACCCGTGGCGGCCCCGCCTTGCAGACCCGCGTTGGCCACGCGCTGGCCAGCCTGCGTGAGCAAGGCGTCCTGCTGATCGGCTCCGGCAGCATCACTCACAACCTGCGGGAACTGGACTGGCATGTCGGCCCCGAGAGCGTTGAGCCCTGGGCCCTGGCATTTCGCGACTGGATGATCGAGAAACTTGCGGCGAACGACGAAGCCGCATTGCACGACTATCGCGCGCAGGCGCCGAACGCTGTACGCAATCATCCGAGTGATGAGCACTTGTTGCCGTTGTACTTTGCCCGCGCTGCCGGGGGGCAGTTCGGGGTTGCCCACCAGGGATTCACCATGGGCGCACTGGGGATGGACATCTATCGATTCGGCTGACAGCCAAACCGCGTCACGGCCTTCGCGAGCAAGCCCGCCCCCACAGACGACCGCGTTCTTTCTGAAGTAAAGCGGTCGTCTGTGGGAGCGGGCTTGCTCGCGAAGGGCGGCGACACAAATCCATGGCCGACCACAAAACAGCAGGCAAAAAAAATCCCCGAACCAGTCGGGGATTTTTCATGTTCGATCAATCAGCCCGAGAGCGGATCAATCTTCGCGGTAGCGACGCAGCTTCAACTGCTTACCGGCAACGCGAGTGTCCTTCAGCTTGGTCAGCAACTTCTCAAGACCATCTTCCGGCAGCTCGACGAGGCTGAAGCTGTCACGCACCTGGATGCGACCGATCGCTTCACGCGCCAGACCACCTTCGTTGAGGATGGCGCCCAGCAGGTTCTTGGCGGCGATACCGTCACGCGCGCCCAGCGCGGTACGGCAACGTGCACGGCCTTCGCCCAGTGGCATCGGAGCACGACGCTCGCGGTCGCCACGCTCTGGACGATCACCGGAACGCTCTGGACGATCGCCACGCGGTGCATTGTTCGGCACCAGTGGACGTTCTTTCTCGATAGCGGCCAGGTTCAGCGCTTGACCGTTGGTTGCCTTGCGCAGCAGGGCTGCGGCCAGGGCACGCGGGCTGCAACCGATGTCGGCGGTCAGGCGATCGAGCAGATCACCGTGAGTCGATTCGGCCTCGGCCACCAGCGGCGACAGGCTGTTGGTCAGTTTCTTGATGCGCGCATCCAGAACGGCTTGAGCGTCCGGCAGGCGAACTTCAGCAACCTTTTGACCGGTTACACGCTCGATCACTTGCAGCATGCGGCGCTCACGCGGAGTCACCAGCAGCAGCGCACGGCCTTCGCGACCGGCACGGCCGGTACGGCCGATACGGTGAACGTAGGACTCTGGATCGTACGGCATGTCGACGTTGAACACGTGAGTGATGCGCGGAACGTCCAGGCCACGAGCGGCAACGTCGGTCGCCACAACGATGTCCAGGCGGCCATCCTTGAGGGAGTCGATCACGCGCTCACGCTGATTCTGGGCGATGTCACCGTTCAGCGCAGCGGCTTTGTAGCCTTTGGCTTCCAGGGCACTGGCCAGATCCAGGGTCGCTTGCTTGGTGCGCACGAACATGATCAGGGCGTCGAAATCTTCCACTTCCAGCAAGCTGAGAACGGCCGAAGTCTTCTGGTCAGCGTGAACCAGCAGGTGTGCCTGCTCGATCGCGGTAACGGTCTGGGTCTTGCTCTGAATCTTGACGTGCTTCGGATCGCGCAGGTGGCGTTCGGCGATGGCACGGATCGATTGAGGCAAGGTTGCCGAGAACAGTACGGTCTGACGGGTTTCCGGCATGGCCTTGAAGATGACTTCCAGGTCGTCCATGAAGCCCAGCTTGAGCATTTCGTCGGCTTCGTCGAGAACCAGGTGGTTCACGGTCGCCAGTACTTTTTCGTCGCGACGCAGGTGGTCGCACAGACGGCCCGGAGTGGCGACAACGATTTGTGCGCCATTACGGATTGCTTTCAATTGTGGGCCCATCGGCGCGCCGCCGTAGACAGCCACAACAGTCACGCCCGGCATTTGCTTGGCGTAGGTTTCGAAAGCGGTTGCAACTTGTAGCGCCAACTCACGAGTTGGGGCCAGGATCAGAGCTTGCGGCTCGCGCTTGGACGGATCAATGCGGTGCAGAATTGGCAGGGCAAAGGCAGCGGTTTTACCGGTACCGGTTTGCGCCTGACCAATCATATCGTGACCGGCGAGAATGATCGGGATCGACTGCTGCTGAATGGCCGAAGGCTCTTCATAGCCGGTAGCGACTACTGCAGCGACAATATTTGGATGAAGTTCAAGAGCGGCGAAGCCGCCGATTTCCTGGGTCATGGGTCTGCCTCTAAGTGCATCCGCAAAGACCCATGCTCCAAAGCTGCACATGCCGTGTTGAGACTCAAGAGTCGCCCTGGCAGCTTTGTCGGCGGGGATTTGCGAAAACGAATGAATGAAAAGAATCGTCAAGGAAGAGTCCGCTGGGCGGACGTGCAGCCGAAGCTGGCTTCGGGGAATTGCGCTACCTAAACGCGGCCCGGTTAAAGGCCGGCGCGCACTATACCGGAATTCGCCCAAAAAGGGAGCTTTTTTTATCGGAAACCCACCGAATACACCGTTGTGTAACAGGCTTTGCGAATAATCGGTCAGCCGTCTATTTTTCAAAGGCCCGGCCTTGCGGGTGATGGCGCTAAAACGGTTCACCCTTTGCCGTGCAGACCGCCGGTCTGGCACGCCTTTCCCACCCCGAGGACCGCTCCATGAATCAGCCCAGCTCCAGTCGAGTCAGCCGCGAACGACATGGCCATGTGTTCCTGATCGGCCTGGATCGGGTGGCCAAGCGCAACGCCTTCGATCTCGACCTGCTCAATGCATTGAGCATGGCCTATGGCGAGTTCGAAGCCGACACCGAGGCGCGGGTGGCGGTGGTGTTCGCTCATGGCGAGCACTTCACCGCCGGGCTCGACCTGGTCAATGCCAGCGTCACACTGGCAGATGGCTGGCAGGTTCCGCCCGGCGGCTGTGATCCGTGGGGGGTGTTCGCAGGTCCCAGGGTCAGCAAACCGGTGATCGTCGCCGCCCAAGGCTACTGCCTGACCATCGGCATCGAATTGATGCTGGCCGCCGACATCAACCTGTGCGCCAGCAACACCCGGTTCGCGCAGATGGAAGTGCAACGCGGGCTCTTCCCGTTCGGCGGCGCCACCCTGCGCCTGCATCAAGTATCCGGTTGGGGTAACGCCATGCGCTGGTTATTGACCGGTGATGAATTCGACGCCCGTGATGCATTGCACCTGGGCCTGGTGCAGGAAGTCATGGCCAGCGAGGATCTACTGCCCCGGGCGATTGAACTGGCCGAACGGATTGCCCGCCAGGCACCGCTTGGGGTGCAGGCGACGCTGATGTCTGCGCGACAGGCCCGGTATGAAGGGGAAACCGCAGCGGCACAGGCGTTGCCGCTGCTGGTGAAGAAGTTGATGGCCAGCGAGGATGTCAAGGAGGGTGTGCGGTCGATGGTGGAGCGGCGGCCGGGGGTCTTCAAAGGGATTTGATTTTAATTTTGGCTTTGATGGCCCCTTCGCGAGCAAGCCCGCTCCCACAGGGGATCGCGTTCAAATGTGGGAGCGGCGGTGCGGCGATCCGACTTGCCCGCGAAGGGGGCCGTCCAGACAATCAATTAATCAGGTTGCCGGGCGAATGCACTTGATCAACGAATCCAGCGAATACCCCAACCGTGGCGCCAGCGTTTCGGCGCGGGCAATCAGGCCGTCCATGTCCAGTTCCTGGTCCAGCTCCGACGGCACGATCAGAATCACGTTGCCCTCCTTCACCGGCAGCTCCCAGTAATGTCGGTGATACAAACCGCGCAACAAGGCGGCGCCCAAGGGTTTTCCATCGTCGGTAGCCCACTGATTGATGACCAGCCAGCCTCCCGGATTCAATCGCTTCTGGCAGTTTTCCAGAAAACTCCAGGCCAGATGACCGACACCCGGACCGACATCGGTATAAAGGTCGACGAAAATCAGGTCCGCCGATTCGGCGGTGTCCAGCAGCTCCAGCGCATCGCCAACGCGGATGTACAGGCGCGGATCGTCATCCAGCCCCAGGTACTCGATGGCCAGGCGCGGTACATCCGGGCGTAGTTCGATGGCTTCGACATCTTCCAGCGGCAGGAACTTGAGGCAGGCCTGGGTCAGCGTCCCGGCGCCGAGGCCGAGAAACAGCGCACTTTCCGGTTGCTCGTGGCAAAGCGCGCCGATCAGCATCGCCCGGGTGTAGTCGTACTCGAGCCAGCTCGGATCGGCCGTGAACACGCAGCTTTGCTCGATGGCATCACCGAACTCGAGAAAACGGTAATCGGCCACTTCCAGCACACGAATTACGCCGAACTCGTCCTGTACCTCGGCGAGCAGATGCTCGACGCGCTCCTCAGTCATTTCATCTCCTGACCGTCACCGGGGCCGGCAACGCAATAACACCGCGTGTAGAGAGCGGCAAAGGCGAGATTGTCAGCGATGCGACGGGAACAGGTCACGCACTAATTTGCTGATAACATGGACGTCCGAGCGAAAACACTAGAGACCGTGATGAGCCAACCCTGGAGCCCTGACAGCTGGCGCGCCCTGCCGATCCAGCAACAACCCCGATACCCCGACGCCGCGCATTTGCAGCAGGTCGAGCAGACCCTGGCCAGCTATCCGCCGCTGGTGTTTGCCGGCGAAGCCCGGGAGTTGCGCCGTCAGTTTGCCGAGGTGACCCAGGGCCGCGCGTTTCTGTTACAGGGTGGCGACTGCGCCGAAAGCTTCGCCGAGTTCTCCGCGGCGAAAATCCGCGACACCTTCAAGGTGTTGTTGCAGATGGCGATCGTGATGACCTTTGCCGCCGGCTGCCCGGTGGTCAAGGTCGGGCGCATGGCCGGGCAATTCGCCAAACCGCGTTCGGCCAACGACGAAACCATCGATGGCGTGACCCTGCCCGCCTACCGTGGCGACATCGTCAACGGCATCGGTTTCGACGAAAAAAGCCGCGTGCCGGACCCGGAACGCCTGCTGCAGTCCTACCACCAGTCCACCGCCACCCTGAACCTGTTGCGCGCATTCGCCCAAGGCGGTTTTGCCGATCTGCATCAGGTACACAAGTGGAACCTGGATTTCATCGCCAACTCGGCACTGGCGGATAAATACAGCCACCTGGCCGACCGCATCGATGAAACCCTGGCGTTCATGCGGGCCTGCGGCATGGACAGCTCGCCGCAGCTGCGCGAAACCAGCTTCTTCACCGCCCACGAAGCGCTGCTGCTGAACTACGAAGAAGCCTTCGTGCGTCGCGACAGCCTGACCAACGACTACTACGACTGCTCGGCCCACATGCTGTGGATCGGCGACCGCACCCGCCAGCTCGACGGCGCCCACGTCGAATTCCTGCGCGGGGTGAACAACCCGATCGGGGTCAAGGTCGGCCCGAGCATGAACCCCGACGACCTGATTCGCTTGATCGATGTGCTCAACCCGCAGAACGATCCGGGTCGCCTGAACCTGATCGCGCGGATGGGCGCGAACAAGGTCGGCGATCACTTGCCGCAGCTTATCCGTGCCGTCCAGCGTGAAGGCAAGCAGGTGCTGTGGAGTTGCGACCCGATGCACGGCAACACCATCAAGGCCAGCAGCGGCTACAAGACCCGCGACTTCGCGCAGATCCTTGGCGAGGTGAAGCAGTTCTTCCAGGTGCACCAGGCCGAAGGCAGTTATGCCGGTGGCATTCACATCGAAATGACCGGGCAGAACGTGACCGAGTGCATCGGTGGTGCGCGGCCGATTACCGAGGACGGCTTGTCGGATCGCTACCACACCCATTGCGACCCACGGATGAATGCCGATCAGTCGCTGGAACTGGCGTTCTTGATTGCTGAAACGCTGAAGCAGGTTCGGCGCTGAGCCAGTAACCTTTTTTGCTGCCTGATAATCCGCCTTCGCGGGCAAGCCCGCTCCCACACTTGATTTGTGAACGACACAGAACCAATGTGGGAGCGGGCTTGCCCGCGAAGAGGCCGGCTCAGTCACCGCCAATTTGTGCCAATGCCACTCGCAACCGCGCCGCACTCGCCCGCGGGCAGTTCAACTGAACCTGCGCCAGCCCCAGCCAATCCCCCATCTGCCGCAGATTGACCGCCAACGCCAGCATCCCCTCTTCATCCAGCCCCGCGTCCTCTTCATGCACCGCATGCACTGCCAAACGGCCCGCCGCCCGTTCCGCGCGCAAATCCACCCGTGCGGCAATCCGCTCGTTGTGCAAAAACGGCAGGACGTAATAGCCGTACACCCGTTTGTCCTGCGGCGTGTAGATCTCCAGCCGATAGCGGAAATCAAACAGCCGCTCGGTCCGGCTGCGCTCCCAGATCAGCGAATCGAACGGTGAGAGCAAGGCACCGGCCGCGACTTTGCGCGGCACCTTCGGCTCGGGCAGACAATAGGCCGGTTGTCGCCAGCCCTGGACTTCGCAGGTCAGCAATTCACCGGCCTCGACCAACTCGGCCAAACGTGGACGACTGTCCGCAGGGTTCAGGCGGAAGTAGTCACGCAAGTCCTTCTCCGTGGCGACACCCAAGGCCGTTGCCGCATGCCGTAACAGGCCACGCTGGGCGTCAGCTTCATCCAGGACGGGCTGCGCAAGCACCACCGAGGGAATCACCCGCTCCGGCAAATCGTAGAGCCTTTCGAACCCGCGCCGACCGGCCACAGTCACTTCACCGGCAGCGAACAACCATTCCAGCGCATGCTTTTCCGCGCTCCAGTCCCACCAGGGGCCGGCCCGTTCCTGACGGGTCGACAGACTTCCGGCACCCAACGCGCCCTGCTCCTCGACCGAAGCCAGCACCCGGCGAATGGTGTCTTGCTGCTCACGGCCAAAGCGCGCCAATTGCTGATAGATGTCTTCGCCACGGCTCGCACGCTGCATGCGCCAACGCATCAACGGGTACATGGAAAGTGGCAACAACGAGGCTTCATGACCCCAATACTCGAACAACGTACGGCGCCGGCCCTGACTCCAGGCAGCCTGGTCGAGCAAATCGGAGGAGTAATTGCCGAGGCGGGAAAACAGCGGAAGGTAGTGCGAACGCACCACTGCATTGACCGAATCGATCTGCAGAGCGCCCAGACGTTCGATCAGGCGATTGAGCGCAACAACCTTGATCGTCGCTGGCGGCGACCGCCCATTGAACCCTTGGGCGGCCAGCGCCAGACGCCGAGCCTGTTTGAGGGTAAAGGACAACGTTGCGGGCATGGGCGTCTCCTTGTCTGCTCGCAACCTACCTCACCGGTAAGGGGTTTGTGTAGCGTGGCATTCATCATTTATGCATCGGGTCATTCCAGAACGGTTTGATCGACTCGTTCTCCACATCCGCACGGCTCATGCCGATGTCCTTGAGTGCTTCGTCGCTCAAGCTCGCCAGCAATTCGCGCTCGCGATGCAGTTCGTACCAGCGGCCGACCTTGTGCAGCAGATCGGATATCACGTGAATCGAGTGTTTTTCTGATCCTTGGAACTCGTGTTGACCTTTCATCTTGTTGCCCTCCGTTTGGATGGCTCCAGTCTCGCGCCGGGTCTAAGATCAATCCAACGAATGTTTCTGATGTCACATATCTCGGAGATTGATGGATGTCCGCCTACCCGAGTATCGATACCGAAGTGTTGCGCACCTTCGTCGCCATCGCCGACCAGGGCGGCTTTACCCGCGCCGGCGAAATGGTCAACCGCACCCAGTCAGCCGTCAGCATGCAGATGAAGCGCCTGGAAGAAGATGTGCTGCAGCGCCAGTTGTTCCAGCGCGACGGGCGGCAGGTGCGGCTGACGGCCGAAGGCCAGGTGTTGCTGGGCTATGCGCGGCGAATCCTCAAGTTGCACAGTGAGGTCTTCAATACCTTGCGTGAGCCCGACATGGTCGGCACCGTGCGCATCGGCACGCCGGACGATTATGTAATGCGGTTCCTCCCGGGAATTCTGCGCCGGTTTGCCCAGTCTTACCCGCTGATTCAGATAGAAGTGCACTGCGAATCATCAAAACAGCTGCTGATGCGCCAGGACCTGGACCTGTCCATCGTCACCCGCGAACCGGGCAGCGAAATCGGCCAGTTGTTGCGCAAGGAACGTTTTGTCTGGGCCGAGGCGCAATACTACAGCGCCCACGAGCAGACGCCGTTGCCGCTGGCGATGTTCAACAGCGACTGCTTCTGCCGCCAGTGGGCCTGCAACGCCCTTGATGCCCAGGGGCGCGATTACCGGGTGGCGTACAACAGCGACAGCCTGTCGGCGATCATGGCCGTGGTCAGCGCCGGCCTGGCCGTCACGGCACAGCTAGAAAGCCTGATCACCGCGGACATGCGCATCCTCGGTGAAGCCGAGGACCTGCCGCTGCTGCCCGAGGCCAGCATCATGCTCGTGCGCAACCTGCATAATCCGTCGCCGATCACCGAGTGCCTGGCCGAGCACATCGTCGAAGGCTTCAAACTTTGAAGGCGAGCGTCACCGCACACGCCACCAGATAGCCGCAGAACAGCCCACGCAGCAACCGCTCCGGAATTGCATGGGCAATCTTCACGCCCCAACTGATGCTGAGCAGCCCGCCTATCGCCAAGGGCACGCCGATCAACCAGTCCACCTGATGGTGCACGGCATAAGTCACCAACGTCACGCCGGTGCTTGGCAACGCCAGGGCCAGGGACAGTCCTTGCGCCACCACTTGGCTGGTCCCGAACACGCTGGTCAGCACCGGCGTCGCCACCACGGCTCCACCGACGCCAAACACGCCGCCCATGGTGCCGGACGCTGCGCCGAGTACGCCCAGCCATGGCCACGCATAATTCATCTGCGAAGCAGCGGGGGCGCTAGCGGAGAACATGCGTGCCAGGTTAAAGGCCGACAGTGCGATGAGGAACCCGACAAACCCTAGACGCATGGTTTGCGCATCAATGCCCACGGCCCACATCGAACCGAGCCAGGCAAAACTGAAGCCCATTGTTGCCAATGGCAGCGCATGTCGTCGTTCAATCCGGTTGCGCTGCTGATAACGCCAAAGCGCCAGCATCACGTTCGGCACCACCATCACCAGCGCCGTGCCTTGGGCAATCTGCTGGTCGAGCCCGAACAGCACGCCCAGCAGCGGAATGGCGATCAGGCCGCCGCCGATACCAAACAACCCGCCGAGCGTGCCCAACGCAGCGCCGAACACCAGATACATCACAAACTCAATCACGGCCGATTTCTCCTCACATCACGCCATTGATCCTACGCAGTTGCTTCTGGCACGGAAACGCACAGCGACGCACAATGGCTATGCCAAATTCGCACAAGCGCAAACCTGCCATGAACCCTAATCAACTGACCGACCAACTGGCTTTGTTCCTCGATGTGCTGGAAACCGGCAGTTTTTCCGCCGCCTCGCGCCGTCATCCGCTGACCCCTTCGGCCGTGGCACGGCGGATCGACAGCCTGGAAAGCGCGGTCGGCAGCCAGCTGTTCATCCGCAGCACCCATGCGGTACGCGCCACCCCGGCGGGATTGGCCTTTGCCGAGCGCGCACGGCGGATTGTCGCCGAGTTGCGCCTGGCCCGGGCCGAGGCCGTGTCTCTGAGCAGCGCGCCAGAAGGCCTGATTCGTATCGATGCGCCGGCAGCCTTTGGTCGGCGGCACCTGGCACCGGTAATTGCCGATTTCCTGATGCTCTATCCGGGACTCGATGTGCAGCTGCACTTGATCGACAGTTTCGTCGACATGCAGGGCCTGAACCTCGGCAAGGTCGATCTGGTGTTGCGCGCCGGGCAATTGGCCGACACCCGACTGGTGGCCACGCCACTGGCGAGCATGGTGCGTATCGCCTGCGCCAGCCCGGATTACTTGCGGCGTCGCGGTGTGCCGGGCGATCCGTCACAGCTGAGTCAACACGACGGACTCGACTGGGATGGCCTGGCCCCGCCCTTCGCCTGGCGCTTCGAGCGCGACGGGCAAATGCAGTTGCACCGGCCAGCGCGGGTCCGCATGAGCGCCAACAATGCCGAGGCGCTGGTGTGCGGCGCATTGGCCGGACTGGGTATCGCACACCTGCCGACCTGGCTGGCCAGCGAGTACCTGTTGCGGGGTGAGTTGCTGCCGCTGTTCTGCGAAAGCGGCCTGCCAGCACCGGAAAGCGCCGGCATCTACGCCTTGCGCCTGGAACAGCAACCCAACTCCCGCAGTCGCTTGTTGCTGGAGTACCTGAAAACCCGCTTCAGTCCGGTTCCACCCTGGGATCTGGTGCTTCAAACCCATTTGCAACGGCACTGATCAGAATTATCTGGCGCATTAAAGATTCGCCCGCTAGATTCCTAAGATCACAGATCAAGGCTTCGACATGAACACCGAGCGCAACACCCTGGATAACTGCGACAACCTGCTGCTGGACAATCAGGCCTGCTTTGCCCTGCACTCCACTTCTCTGATGATGACCAAAGTCTACAAACCCTTGCTGCAAGCGTTGGGGCTGACCTACCCGCAATACCTGGCGATGATGGTGTTGTGGGAAAGGGACGGTTTGACCGTAGGTGAAATCAGCACGCGGTTGCTGACCGATCCAGGCTCATTGACGCCACTGCTCAAGCGCCTGGAAGCCGAAGGCCTGCTAAGCCGAACCCGCAGCCGCGAAGATGAGCGGGTGGTGATCGTCGAACTCACCGAACAGGGCCGGGCGTTGCGCGACAAGGCGCGTGATATTCCCCAATGCATCCTCGGTGCCAGCGGGATGACAGTGGAGCGTCTGCAAAAGCTGCAAGCGGAGCTGCAGGAGTTGCGTCGTCACCTGCAAGACAGCCTCTAGCCTCCAATCCACCACAAATCCCCTGTGGGAGCGGGCTTGCTCGCGAAAGCGTCTTGTCATTCGAAATTTACATCGACTGACACACCGCCTTCGCGAGCAAGCCCGCTCCCACATTTGCCTTAGGGTGTCCTGAAAGATTCGGTTCACCCTCGAAAAATCTCTGCTGAAAATCCCGCCTGAATAGCTCTATCTCGACACCTCCAGTCACATACAAGCCTTCGTCCGCCCCTCGCTTCCAAATTTTTTTCAAAATTTATCTTGCGCGCAAAACATTAGCGCGATACATTCATCTCGCACTTACTTAGCGCGCAAACATTTAGCGCAAAACAAACCAAACCCTGAACGAGGCTTTCACCATGCAAACTCTCTACACCGCAATCGCAACTTCCACCGGTGGCCGTGACGGTCGTGCGGTTTCCAGCGACAACATCCTCGACGTCAAGCTCGCCACGCCGAAAGAACTCGGCGGTGCCGGCGGCGCAGCCACCAACCCTGAGCAACTGTTCGCCGCCGGCTACTCCGCCTGCTTCATCGGTGCCCTGAAATTCGTGGCAAGCCAGACCAAGCGCAGCATCCCGAACGATGCATCGATCACCGCCCACGTCGGCATTGGCCAGATCCCCGGCGGCTTCGGTCTGGACATCGACCTGCACATCAGTCTGCCGGGTCTTGAACAAGCCGATGCACAAGCACTGGTCGATGCGGCCCACCAGGTCTGCCCGTACTCCAACGCAACCCGTGGCAACGTCGATGTGCGTCTGCACGTAACCGTCTAAACGCTGACTACCCAGGCCCGAACAGGAAACGAACATGAACACTTTCAGCAAAGTCTTGACCGGTACCCTTCTCGCCTTGTCCATCAGCAACGCCTTCGCAGGTAACGGGGTTGAACACAACACCCAGGCGTTCCTCGATGTGCTGAATGCCGGTGCCGGCAAACCGATGGAGCAACTGACGCCCGCCGAGGCCCGCGCCGTGCTGGTGGGCGCGCAGGCCGGGGTGAAGCTGACGCTGCCAAAAGCAGACGTCAGCCAGAAGACCATTCAAGTCGATGGCCAACCGCTGAACCTGACCATCGTCCGGCCGGCCGGGGTCAAGGGTGAGCTGCCAGTGTTCATGTTTTTCCACGGCGGTGGCTGGGTGCTGGGGGACTTCCCGACCCACGAGCGCCTTGTACGAGACCTGGTGACGGGCTCGGGTGCCGCGGCCGTATTCGTGAACTACACGCCGTCGCCGGAAGCCCATTACCCGGTGGCGATCAACCAGGCTTACGCCGCAACCCGATGGGTGGCCGAGCACGGCAAAGAGATCAACGTCGATGGCCATCGCCTGGCGGTAGCCGGCAACAGCGTCGGCGGCAACATGGCGGCGGTGGTTGCGCTGATGGCCAAGGACAAGGGCACACCGGCGATCAGGTTCCAGATGCTGCTGTGGCCGGTGACGGATGCCAACTTCGAAACAGCGTCCTACAACCAGTTTGCCGAGGGGCACTTCCTCACCAAAAACATGATGAAGTGGTTCTGGGACAACTACACCACCGACGCCAATCAGCGGAACGAGATCTACGCCTCACCACTGCGCGCGACCACCGCCCAGTTGAAAGGACTGCCTCCAGCGCTGGTGCAGACCGCCGGAGCCGACGTGTTGCGCGACGAAGGCGAAGCCTATGCCCGCAAACTGGACGAGGCCGGTGTGCCGGTGACCTCGGTTCGCTACAACGGTCTGATCCACGACTACGGTTTGCTCAACGTGGTGAGCCAGGTGCCGGCGGTACGTTCGGCGATGCTGCAGGCCTCGCAAGAGCTCAAGGAACACCTGAAATAAAACTGTGGGGGCGGGCTTGCTCGCGAAAGCGGACTGTCAGTCGACATAAATATCGAATATGAAGACGCCTTCGCGAGCAAGCCCGCTCCCACAGGGGTTCAACGCAGATTCTGAAAGGCACAAAAAAGCCCGACTCAATGGTCGGGCTTTTTCATTCCTGAAGCTGTGCTTATTTGGCACGGCCTTTGTAGGAACCGCCTTCGCGGGTATCAATCTCGATCATATCGTCGATATTGATGAAGTCAGCAACCGACAGCTCGGTACCGTTCTTCAGTTTGGCAGGCTTCATCACCTTGCCGGAAGTGTCGCCGCGAGCGGAACCTTCGGTGTAGGCAACCTGACGCACGATGGTGGTCGGCAGCTCTACGGAAACCAGACGGCCTTCGAAGAACACGGCTTCGCAAACGTCGGTCATGCCTTCTTCAACGAACGGCAGAACGGCTTCGATGTCTTCAGCGTTCAGCTCGTACATGGTGTAGTCGGTGGTGTCCATGAACGTGTAGGAGTCGCCGCTGATGAAGGACAGGGTCGCTTCCTTACGGTCGAGGATCACGTCGTCCAGCTTGTCGTCCGCACCGTATACGGTTTCGGTCTTGTAGCCGGTCAGCAGGTTCTTCAGCTTGGTCTTCATGATCGCGCTGTTACGACCGGACTTGGTGAATTCAGCTTTCTGAACCAGCCAAGGATCGTTGTCGATACGGATCACGGTACCGGGTTTGAGTTCTTTACCAGTTTTCATTGCGAATATCCGAATTTGGATGGGATTTACAAAAATCTAGGCCGCGTATCATATCCAATTTCCATAAAACTGTACCAGCGCCGTGGCAAGATCGGCCTGCAAGGCCTGTTCCTGACACCACGCCTCGGCGTGTTTTTCCAGCTCTGGCCAGTGTTTACGGGTGAATTGCCAGTGGTCGGCCATTTTTTCACCGGCGTTCCACGCCCGCCAAAGGCAGCTGATCGCCTCCCGCGCAGGCGCAGATAACCCCTTCACATAGAGTTCGAGGAAGGCTTCCAGCTTGTCCAGGTGGATGTCTTCCTCCTGCCGGTAGATGTGCCAGAGAAATGGCCGGCCGGCCCATTGGGCGCGGACAAAGGAGTCTTCGCCGCGCACGGCATTGAAATCGCAGCACCACAGCAACCGGTCGTATTGGTCCTGGCGGACGAATGGCAGCACTTGCACGGTCAAGGCATCACGCACATGCACGGCACCGGCCGCCAAACCTTGCACACCGAGCCAGCGCTCGACATCGCCGAGAATCCGCCCTTCCGGCACCAGCAGATGAGTGGCCGTCGAATCTCCAGCCATCCCGTCGAGCCAACTGGCCAGCCCGGTGTTTTCATAGGCAAACAATGAGATCAACTGTGCACCGGGTGCAGGATCAATCCCTAAACCGTGCAGGAATTCACTTTGAGCTTGCGGGTCCTGCTGAAATTGCCGACGACGCTCAAGCAACCCGCGCTCACGCAACAATCCGCCAGTGCCCTTCTGGAAACCCGGGAAGAAAAAGAACTTCTGTACGCTTTTGTACTTCACCGAGGGCAAGCCGTGGCAGCCGGTCACCCAGTCCTCGGCGCTCAGGTAATCCAGGTTCATCCATAGCGGTGGCTTCTCGCGCTCGGCCATGGCCTCCATATAGGCCCTAGGCAATTGGCAGGCAAATGCAGCAATCACCACATCGCCAGCTTCGGTCGGCTGCCACTCGGCGGGCCATTGGCGCACTTCGACATCGTGCTGCCACTGCTGCCCGGCGTGGATGTCGATTTCCGGGCACAAACGCTCGAACGCTCGCAGGTCATCGACCCATAGACGCACCGCCAGCCCATGTTCGGCCACCAGTTGCCGGGCCAGTCGCCAGGTCACGCCGATGTCGCCGAAGTTGTCGACCACGGTGCAAAAAATATCCCAGCGGGTTTTCATTTCAGGCATTGCAGGCTCCCGTTGGCAAAGGCGCCGATTGTCCGCATAAATTACCCCGTGCAGAAGAGCCGACGACGATTATTCTTCATGCGACAATCGCCACTCGCCAGTGACCTTTCGCCAGGAGGCAACCATGCCCCACCGCCCCACTCAGCGCCGATCCTTCCCGATCAGCCTCAACGCCCTGCAACTGACCGGCAGCATCGCCCTCGGCATGTGGCTGGGGTTCATTGCCATCGTGCTGACCTGCTGGCTCGCTTCGCGCCTGCTTTTCAGCGAACAACTGGCACCCGTGGCAGCGGCAGTGGAGCAACTGGCCAAACCGCCGATGGAGACTCAACCGATACCGAGCATTGCGCCACAGAGCCCACTGTTCGAGCAATATGAAGAAAACCTGCGCAAGAACGAGCAGCAGCAACGGCTCGATCAGGCGCGCAGCAGCAGTCGCAACCTGGCCAACCCAAGCTGTCAGTTCTGGCTGCAACAGGACCGGACTGCACCCAGCGAAAAAAGCCGCGCCAACGTCCTGCAATTCTGCGATTGATCATGAATAAGCAAACCGTCCACCAACTGATTCTCGACAAGCTGCGGATCGATCTCGACATCGCCGAACGGGCCGCGCAAACCGCGTACGAAACGGCGACCCACGAAGAAAACATCGCCGAGAACAAGTACGACACCCTGGGACTGGAAGCGTCCTATCTCGCGGCCGGGCAAGCCAGGCGGGTCGAGGAAATTCGCCAGTCACTGAGCCTCTGCCAGAACCTGACCCTGCGCCCGTATGACGATCGGAGGGGCATCGAAGTGGGCGCGCTGCTCGGGCTCGAGGACGAGAAGGGGCGCGAACAATGGCTGTTTCTGGCCCCCGATGCAGCCGGCCTGAAGGTCGATCTGGTGGGGCAGCTGATTACCGTCATCACCCCGCGCTCACCGCTGGGCAAAAGCCTGCTGGGCAAGTTCGAGGGTGACGAGGTGGAGATCATGGTGGCGGGCGCTCGGCAACAGTTCGCTGTCACCGAGGTGGTTTGACCGGCAGAAACGCTGTCAGTGAACGGGCAGTTCAACGCCCTCGAACAGTTCTTCCAGTTCCTGCTTGTTGTGGCACTGAATGGCCTTGGCCATGACTTCGCGGGTCAGGTGCGGCGCGAACTTCTCAATGAAGTCGCACATGAAACCCCGCAGGAAGGTACCGCGGCGGAAGCCGATCTTGGTCACGCTGGACTCGAACAGTTCGCTGGCGTCGAGTACCACCAGGTCGCTGTCGAGCTTGGTATCGACAGCCATTTTCGCCACGATGCCCACGCCCAGCCCCAGGCGAACATAGGTCTTGATCACATCGGCGTCGGCGGCGGTGAACACCACTTTCGGCGTCAGGCCGCGATGGCTGAAGGCTTCGTCGAGCTTCGAACGGCCGGTAAAACCGAACACGTACGTCACGATCGGGTATTCGGCCAGTGCTTCGAGGGTCAGCTTCGACAGTTTGGTCAGCGGGTGGCCCTGAGGCACGACCACGCAACGGTTCCAGCGGTAGCACGGCATCATCACCAGGTCACCGAACAGCTCGAGCGCTTCGGTGGCAATGGCGAAATCCACGGTGCCGTCAGCGGCCATTTCGGCGATTTGCATCGGCGACCCCTGGTGCATGTGCAGGGCAACGTCCGGGTATTGCTTGATGAAATTGCTGATCACCGGCGGCAATGCATAGCGCGCCTGGGTGTGAGTGGTGGCAATCGACAGGGTGCCTTTCTTCTCGTTGGAGAATTCCTGGGCGATCTGCTTGATGCTTTCAACCTTGCGCAGAATTTCGCCAGCGGTGGTGATGATGCGCTCGCCGGCCGGGGTAACGCGGGTCAAGTGCTTGCCGCTGCGGGCAAAAACCTCGACGCCCAGTTCGTCTTCCAGCAGACGGATCTGTTTGCTGATGCCGGGTTGAGAGGTGTAAAGGCTTTGGGCTGTAGCGGAAACGTTGAGGTCGTGGTGCGCCACTTCCCAGATGTAGCGCAATTGTTGAAGCTTCATATGAATCCCTCAAAGCAGGTAGACGCCACGGGCATCAGCGACGATATATAACTATATTAATGGCTCGAAGAATAAATCTAGAACTTTTTTATCAAATTGCCATTATTCGTGTCCTAGCGGTCCCCTTGACGACGACGTTGCACCAGCGGCACCAGATAGACCGGCACCTTGGACAGTTGCAACACACGGGCGGCGGTTCGTCCCAGAGGCGTTTCCGCACCGGCGCCGTGGCTGTGACTACCTACGATCAACAAATCCACAGAGAGTTTCTGCGCCTGGTCCAGAATCACCTGCGATGGATCGCCCTGCAGCACCCGTACTGCTTGAATCCGCTCCAGGTCGTGCTCCCCTTCATCCCCCAATTCCTCACGAAAACTGGCGAGCACCCGCTGCTCGATACTGGCGATCACCGTATTCAGGCCCTGGCTGTGAAACTCATTCAGCGCCTGCTCATCGAGATAACTTTGCAGCACCGATTCGGCAAACAACCCCATGGGTTCAACCGCATGCACGACATACAAACCGGCATTGAAGGTCCTGGCCAGTTCCAGGGCATGCTGCATCACCACGGGCGCGTACAGGCCAAGGTCAGTGGCATACAGCATCGTACGAATCATATGACCTCCTCGACTGCCAACATGGCGGAGATTTGATTCAGCTTAGCAGTGCCTTGGCGACTACGGCGTCCGGCGCAACGCATTGAACGGTGGGCTTAAACCTTTTGCTCGTTGCTTATGCCATGGGGCACATGACCGGTGGCCACGACTTCACGGGCCAATTCACAGTGGCCGGCCTGATCGTCGAAAAACACGTCGGCCGCGAAGGCTTCGAGAAAGGCCGACTTGGTCAGGCCGCCGAGGAACAGCGACTCGTCGAGACGGATGTCCCATTCGCGCAACGTGCGAATGACCCGCTCATGGGCTGGCGCCGATCGCGCGGTGACCAGTGCGGTACGGATCGGACAGGTGTCCTGCGGGAACTCACGCTGCAACAGATTGAGGGCCGCAAGAAAACCCTTGAACGGCCCGCCGCGCAACGGCTCGCGGGCTGCCTCACGTTCGCTGGCCTGGAACGCTTCCAGACCACCGGCCTGATAAATGCGCTCCGACTCATCGGAAAACAGCACCGCGTCTCCGTCGAAGGCAATGCGTAACTCGTCGCTGGCCGCACGGCTGGCACCGCCAGACAGAATGGTCGCTGCCGCGAACCCGGCGTCCAGCGCATTGCGTACGTCTTCGGCGTGGGTCGAGAGAAACAGGTCGCAGCCAAAGGCCTTGAGGTAGGGATATGGACTGCGCCCGCCGACAAAAGCCGCACGGGAGATCGCCAGCCCGTAGTGATCAATCGAGTTGAACACCCGCAGCCCGGTGTCGGCGCTGTTGCGCGACACCAGAATCACCTCGACCCGGGCGCGGCCGAGGCTGTTGTTGAGGTTCAGGAGTTTCTGCACCAACGGGAAGGCATCGCCGGGCTCGAGGATTTCGTCTTCATGTTCGATCTGATATTGCCGGTAGGCTTCGACGCCACTCGACAGGTAGACCTTGTGGCTTTCGCTCAGGTCGAACAGCGCCCGCGAAGAAATCGCCAGCACCAGTTTGTCGTCAATTGCCTTTGGCATGCCCTTCCCCCTCAGGTCGGTCGACTCAGGTGTTGCGTCGATCAATGAAACTCAAACTGCGATACAAGGCCTCGATGCGTGGCATCTCACACCCGGCCGCCTTCGCCGCCGCCAAAGGCCGGGCGTAGATCGCGGCCAGTTCCAGCGGTCGCTTGTGCAAGTAATCGTGGTACATGCTCGGCCAGTAGTCGGGCATCTTTTCAGTCACCATGAACAAATGCTCGGCATACCCTGCCGGTACGTCGTGCCCGCAGGCGATTGCGCCTTGCACCACTTCAGCCATCAGCGCCTTGATCAGCTCGCGACTGTCGGCATCGGCCATCAACGGTGTAGTGCTCGCTCCCAGCAAAACCGAGAGACCGTTGTAAGGGATATTCCAGACCAGTTTTTGCCAACGCGCCTGATGTAAATTCGCCATGGCCTGGGAATCGAGGCCGGCGCTGCGAAACAGCCCGACGCCCTCCTCGACAATCGCAGTGCGTGCCGGCCCATCGGCGGGACCGCTGTGGTACCCCACATGCACCGCGCCCAGCGCCTGATGGGTAATGACGCCCGGCGCCTCGCGATGGACGCAGATGTAACAGAGGCCTCCAAGCACATGCAGCGAATCGGGAAGCAACGCGCGCAGGCTGTCTTCGACGTCCAGGCCGTTTTGCAGCAGCAGTACCTTGGCGTTCGGTGCCGCCGCCTGCAGGATGGCGGGTGCCAGGTCGGCGTTGCTGGTGGTTTTCGCCCCCACCAGCAGCCAGTCGCAGGGCGGCATGTCTTCAGCGTTCGAATAAGCCTGTACCGGATTCAGTTTCAGCGCACCGTGGGGCGCGCTATCGACTTGCAACCCGTGCTCGGTCACGGCGCAAAACTCGCTGCGCAGCAGAAAATGCACATCAAAACCGGCACGCGCCAGCATCACCCCGTAGAAACCGCCGATTGCGCCGGTCCCGATAATGCCGATCGTCGGCCTGGCAACTGCTCCCATCATGGCAACTCCTCTGCTGTTCGACTCAGCGCCTGGCGCACGGCCCGATTGAGCTCGGTGTCGGTCAGGCGCGACTTCAGTGTTCCAAAGAATTCGCCGTCGCGAACGACAAACAGCGCCGGCAAGTGAAAGACCTGATAACGCTCGACCACCCCGCCGTTGTTGCCGGCATCGATCCAGCACAGTCGGTCGACTGCCAGGTCGAGTGTCGGCAATTGCTCGCGGGCAAAACGGCAACCGGAGCAGCCGACACTGGTGAAAATGACCAGCGATACACCGCTCATCGCCAGCAGCCGTTGGTCGGCGTCAAAATCGGTCAGTTCCAATTCGACCACTATACTGGGGGGAACAATGTCAGATGGCCGACACATGGAGTCTGTGTTCATGGGACGTTTTATTCCTCACCCTGACGATGTGCCCGTCGAGTTAACGTTGCTGAAACCTGAGTGTATTTCGCGACGACAGCTGCACACTATCAGCCTCGGCGGCATGGCTTGCAATTATCACCGCGCGTGGCGCCACGGCACGGCGCTGGAGGTACGCATGCCGACCGTGAACCCGGACATGCGCTACCTGGGCTATGTCGCCTGGTGCCTGCGACGCAAGCACGGTTACCTGGTAGGCATCGCTTTCGTCGACGAACAAACGCTGTTCAGCGCCCGGATGGGCGAACAGGTGTGCCAGATCGAACGCTACTGCCGCCTGCATGACGCCCACGAAGACTTGCAGGATATCCAGGCCCTGGCCCTCGAATGGGTCCAGGAGCATGCCGACGAGTTCTCTCACGATTCGGTGCGCAAGGCTTTTGCGCAACCGGTGCTGGAATAGAGGCATTCTTGATCGGTTTACCCCTCACGGCAGGGAAACTGACTGCGAAAGCCCACCAAACCGGCGTCTGCCCATTGTCGAGCCACGGTGTAACGCGCTAAGGTTCAGCTCCCCGACGCGCTTAATTTGCTGTGCTCCGCCGCGCGGGTTCGCTGGCGGCCGGCACCCGTGACCTGACGAGTAAACGATGGCTGATTTACCGATCAACGACCTAAACGTCGCCTCCAACGAGACACTGATCACTCCCGATCAGCTCAAGCGCGATATTCCCCTGAGCGACGCCGCACTGCGCACCGTCACCAAAGGCCGCGAAGTCATTCGCAACATTCTGGATGGCACCGACCATCGCCTGTTCGTCGTCATCGGGCCTTGCTCGATCCACGATATCAAGGCTGCCCACGAATACGCCGATCGCTTGAAAGCCCTCGCAGCTGAAGTGTCCGATACCCTGTATCTGGTCATGCGCGTGTATTTCGAGAAGCCACGCACCACCGTCGGCTGGAAAGGCTTGATCAACGACCCGTACCTGGACGACTCGTTCAAGATCCAGGACGGCTTGCACATCGGTCGCCAGTTGCTGCTGGATCTGGCGGAAAAAGGCCTGCCGACCGCCACCGAAGCCCTCGACCCGATCTCCCCGCAGTATCTGCAGGACCTGATCAGCTGGTCGGCTATCGGCGCGCGTACCACCGAATCCCAGACTCACCGTGAAATGGCCTCCGGCCTGTCCTCGGCCGTCGGCTTCAAGAACGGCACCGATGGTGGCCTGACCGTGGCGATCAACGCCCTGCAGTCGGTTTCCAGCCCGCATCGCTTCCTGGGCATCAACCAGGAAGGTGGCGTGTCGATCGTGACCACCAAGGGCAATGCCTACGGTCACGTGGTGCTGCGCGGCGGCAACGGCAAGCCGAACTACGATTCGGTCAGCGTTGCACTCTGCGAGCAGGCGCTGAACAAGGCGAAGATCAAGCCGAACATCATGGTCGATTGCAGTCACGCCAACTCCAACAAGGATCCGGCCCTGCAACCGCTGGTGATGGAGAACGTCGCCAACCAGATCCTCGAAGGCAACAAGTCGATCATCGGCCTGATGGTTGAAAGCCACCTGAACTGGGGCGCCCAGGCGATCCCGAAAGACCTCGCCGACCTGCAGTACGGCGTGTCGATCACCGACGCCTGCATCGACTGGACCGCGACCGAAAATACCTTGCGCAGCATGCATGCCAAGCTCAAGGATGTGTTGCCTAAACGCGATCGCAGCTGATCGCCTGTTTGGCGGTGCAAAAAGCGCACACAAAAAAACGCCGGGCTGAACCCGGCGTTTTTTTATGCATTCGTTTTGTTGAAGGTCACTGACTCAGCTTGGCCGCATGCCGCTGGTGACGCTCCATGTAGCGCTCGACGTAGGAGCACGATGGAATGACGGTGTAGCCCATTTCGTCAGCGTACTCCAGCGCCCTCTCGGTCAAGGCTGCCGCAATACCGCGACCACGCAATGCGTTGGGCACGAAGGTGCGATAGATATCCAGGGTCTGTTTCCCCAGATCCATATAGGTCAGATAGGCACGATGACCGTCCACATTGGTCTCGAACTGATGACCAGCCTGGTCATGGTGGATGGACAACGCCTCGCTCATCACTACTCCTCGCGGGTCTGGAATTCCGACCCCTACCTTACCGATGTTTTTCCGGCGAAGGAACATCTACGCCACCCCGTGCCTGAATGGACACCGAGAAGAGCTGCACCGATCTCGCGCTACCGAGCACGTACAAATAGTAGGCACCATTGGCAGAAATGCTCAAGGTGCGCTCGTCATCGTGCGGGTTGGCGGGTGCTGCTCCGGATCACGCAGGATTGCGCTCGACCGAAGATCACTCCAGGTCGATAGCCTGTACATTGCCGGATGTTGAGACTTAAGACGAGCACCCGTTGTTAAAGTCACCTGAACATCGAGAAAGATATTGAGAGGCGCTACACAAAAGCCGAACAAAAGTGTAGACGAATCCATGTAGGTGGACTTTAGCCAGACTGAAAAACAGCGCCGTGCCACAGGAACTTTTTCTCGTCGGCTCGCTCAGCCACGGGCCTTGCAGCTGGATATTTTTTAAACAATTCAGTTAAAAGTTGCTCGAAAAAGAATCAACGCCTACAATTTTTTTTGCTTCTTGCGTCACGTCAGTTTTACTTACTACAAGTAATGGGTAGTATGTACGCCGGCTATTTCCTCAATCGGAGGAGATAGCTACTTAATAGAAAGTCCTTGAAGGGGAACACGATGAACAACGTTCTGAAATTCTCTGCTCTGGCTCTGGCCGCAGTTCTGGCTACCGGTTGCAGCAGCGCATCGAAAGAAACCGAAGCACGTCTGACCGCTACTGAAGACGCAGCTGCTCGCTCCCAGGCTCGTGCAGACGAAGCTTACCGTAAAGCTGATGAAGCTCTGGCTGCTGCTCAAAAAGCACAACAGACTGCTGACGAAGCTAACGAGCGTGCTCTGCGCATGCTGGACAAAGCTAGCCGCAAGTAATAATCCTTCGGGATTGTTATCAAGCCGACCCATTTTTTGGGTCGGCTTTTTTATTGCCCGGCGTTTCTCCAGGCAATAAAAAACCCGTCGACGCGGTCAGCGTCGACGGGCTCTTTGCCAGCGTTACTGCAGCGGGTCGATCGGCATGCTGGACACCATCGGCGTAACGCCGTTGCCCGGCACAGCGATCTCGACCGGCAGGCCGTCTTCAGCGGCGACCACATCACGCACCACATCCCAGTTCATGCGCAGGTTGTTGGTGATGTCTTCGCGCTTGAGCATCGCATTGATGACCGCGGTGTGCTTGTCGACCACCGACGGGTTGCCCTTGTCGTCCAGCGGCGTATGCGCCTCCAGATAGACCTTGCCGCCACTCAGGCCGAACTTGTACGGGTCGTTGATGATCCGCACCGACGTACCGACCGGCACCATGCCCGCCATTTCCAGCACGTTGTTGTTGAACATGCGGAAGCAACCGTGGCTGGTGCGCATGCCGATGCCGAACTTCTTGTTCGAACCGTGGATCAGGTAGCCCGGCGTGCCCAGGGTGAACTTGAACGGCCCCAGCGGGTTGTCAGGGCCGGCCGGCACGACGTTGGGCAGCGGATCACCGTCGGCTGCGTGCTCGGCCTTGATCGAAGCCGGAGGCGTCCAGGTAGGGTTCGGTGTCTTGGCGGTGATACTGGTGTGGGCAATCGGCGAACCCCAGCCTTCACGACCGATACCCAGCGGGAACGTGTACACCACGTTCTTGCCTTTGGGGTAGTAGTAGAGGCGGTACTCGGCCAGGTTGATCACGATGCCTTCACGCGGACCTGGTGGCAGGATGAAGCGGGTGGGCAGGATGATTTCCGTGCCGGCGCCTGGCAACCAGGCATCGACACCCGGGTTGGCCGCGACCATTTCCGTATAGCCCAGATCATAGGCGGTACCAAGGTCGGCGAAGGTATCTTCGTATTTGGCCTTGATCACCTGCACCTGGCCGATGATGTCCTCACCTGGCGGTGGCAGGGGAAACTCCAATGCTGCGACTGGGCCGGCCACAAAGAGGGCGGCAAGAGTCAGGCAGCGGGTGACGGCAGGAAAACGCGGCAACATCCGGAAAATCCTTCGCATGATCAACAGAGGGTATAAGAACGCGATTGTACACCGCTGTCCGTTATTTCGGGGAGATGCCCCGATTGCAGGCACTGTAAGGCGATTTTACGATTATTCTCGCTCCCACATTGGGTCCCCTGGCCACTGAAGATCCCTGTGGGAGCGGGCTTGCTCGCGAAAGCGGAGTGTCAGCCAACAGAGATGTTGAATGATCAACCGCATTCGCGAGCAAGTCGGATCGCCGCACCGCCGCTCCCACAGAAGAGCAAAGGCCGAGCGGCGTACACCTTCGCTCTTCACCACTCATCAGGCCGAGCGTTAGCTCGCCTGCAGCTCTTGCTCTTGATCCACCCGCCCCCTCGGGAGGCCTCGTTCCGGTGTTCATCCGGGGGGAAGGCGCGCAGCGCCGTTCGGCGGGTCAAAGCTCGAATCGCAACTCCGGCCAGATCGGTGAAGTGCCCCGCTTCTGCGACTCAAGAATGGCCCGGCACAACGAACACAGTCGCTGATCCTGAAACACCCGGCGATCAACACTCGACCAGCGAGGCGAAGCCGGCAACAGACTGCCACACAGGGTCCGGTCCGCCGAGCCGCCCAACTCCAGCTGACGGGTCACCAGATGCACCCGCACTTCCTGGCAGGCGAACAGATCCAGCTGTTCGTCAGGCTCGATCAGTTGGTAGGCAAATAGTGACCAGGCGGGACGCGGCATCGGGGGCTCCAAATCGGGGGCGCCACCTTAGCCGAAAGCCTGCTTCTAGAAAAGTGTCATAACAGCGGTTTTAGGGTAGGCCAGACATTTTCCAGCAACTTGTCCTGGGCCCCGGCCGCCGGGTGTATGCCGTCGGCCTGCATCAAGTCCGGATGGCCGCCCACGCCGTCGAGGAAAAACGGCACCAACGGGATCTTTTTCTCGTCGGCCAGGTTGCTATAGACCTCGGCGAACGCCTTGGTGTAACGCGCACCGTAATTGGGTGGCAATTGCATGCCGAGCAGCAACACCTTGGCACCGCTGGCCCGAGAGCTGTCGATCATCGAAGCAAGATTTTGTTGCAATTGAGTTGGCAGCATTCCGCGCAGGCCGTCATTGCCGCCCAACTCGAGGATCACCAGCTCCGGTTTATGCTCTGCAAGCAGCGCGGGCAGGCGCGCCTGGCCTCCGGCACTGGTGTCGCCACTGATGGACGCATTGATCACTTTGTCGTCGAAACCTTCGCGCCTGAGCCGTTGCTCAAGCAGCGACACCCACCCCAGCCGGGTATCCAGCCCGAAACCGGCGCTGATACTATCGCCAACGATCAGGACTGTACCCGCCGCTGCGTTTTGGGCCATGCACATCAAGGCCAGGCCAGCACTCAAAAACCACACACGCATCGGACTCTCCATGGGCGCAAGCATTCTCATCGCGAAGGACCTTAGCAAAGTGGTTCCCAGCGCGGAAGGTGAACTGACCATCCTGCACCAACTCAGCCTGGAACTGAACAAGGGCGACAGCCTGGCCATCGTCGGCGCTTCCGGCTCCGGCAAGTCCACCCTGCTGGGTCTGCTCGCCGGCCTCGACCTGCCGAGCAGCGGCGAAGTCACCCTCGCCGGGCAAGGCCTGAGCAACCTCGATGAAGACCAGCGTGCGCGCATCCGCGCCGAGCACGTGGGTTTTGTCTTTCAATCGTTTCAGCTGCTCGACAGTCTCAATGCCCTGGAAAACGTCATGCTGCCGCTGGAGCTCGAGGGCCGCAAAGACGCCCGCGAACGCGCCACCCAATTGCTGCAACGGGTGGGACTGGGCAAACGCCTGACTCACTCGCCGCGCCAGCTCTCCGGAGGCGAGCAACAGCGCGTGGCGATTGCCCGCGCGTTTGCCGCCGAGCCCGATGTGCTGTTCGCCGACGAACCGACCGGCAACCTCGACAGCCACACCGGTGAGCGTATCAGCGACTTGCTGTTCGAGCTCAACCAGGAACGCGGCACGACCCTGGTGCTGGTGACTCACGATGAACGCCTGGCCCATCGCTGCCGGCGCCTGATCCGTCTTGAAGCCGGCCTGCTGGTCGCCCCTCTGGAGCCTTGATGGCACGTCTGCCGCTGTTGCGCCTGTTCAGTCTCGCCATCCGCCAATTGCTGCGCGATGCCCGCGCCGGTGAATTGCGCGTGTTGTTCTTCGCCTTGCTGGTGGCCGTGGCCGCCAGCACCGCCATTGGCTATTTCGGTGCCCGTCTGAACGGCGCCATGATGTTGCGCGCTACCGAATTCCTCGGTGCCGACCTGCTGCTCGAAGGTAGTTCGCCTGCGCGTCCCGAACAGATCAGAAGCGGCACCGAACTGGGTCTGGAGCACGCCCAAGTGGTGGAGTTCTCCAGCGTCATCGCCACCGACAACGGCATTCAACTGTCCAGCATCAAGGCGGCCGATGACACCTACCCGCTACGGGGCGAATTGAAAAGCGCGCCCGCCCCCTTCGCCACGGAAACAGTCGGCGGCGGACCGCAACCCGGTGAAGCCTGGGTCGAGGCACGCCTGCTGACCGCCCTGGACCTGAAGATCGGCGACAGCATCGATGTCGGCATGAAAACCCTTAAACTGGCGCGGGTGCTGACCTACGAACCCGATCGCGCCGGCAATTTCTACAGCCTGACGCCGCGGGTGCTGATCAACCTCGACGACCTTGCGGCCACCGGCGTGGTCCAGCCCGGCAGCCGGGTTAGCTATCGCGAACTGTGGCGAGGCAACGCTCAGGCACTCGAGACCTATCGGCAACTGATCAAACCGGGGCTCGCCGCCAACCAGCGCCTGCAGGACGCCCGCGACGGCAATCGACAGATCGGTGGCGCCCTGGGCAAGGCCGAGCGCTACCTGAACATGGCCAGTCTGGTGGCGGTGCTGCTCTCCGGCGTAGCGGTGGCGTTGTCGGCGACCCGCTTCGCCACCCGCCGCTTCGATGCCAGTGCCTTACTGCGCTGTCTCGGACTGTCGCGCCGGGAAACCATGGTGTTGTTCAGCCTGCAACTGACCGTGCTCGGGCTACTGGCCAGCATCAGCGGCGCCTTCCTCGGCTGGCTCGCACAACTGGGGTTGTTTGCCCTGCTGCATGAGTTGCTGCCGACCGACGTGCCTCCGGGCGGACTGTTTCCGGCCGTCGCCGGGATCGGCACCGGGCTGGTGGCGCTGGCCGGTTTCGCCTTGCCGCCGCTGGCGGCTCTGGGTCGGGTTCCGCCATTGCGTGTGCTGCGCCGGGACATGCTGCCGATCCCTTCCAGTACATGGATGGTCTACGGCGCAGCGCTGGGCGCCCTCGGCCTGATCATGTGGCGTCTGAGCCTGGACCTGGTGCTGACCTTTGCCCTGCTCGGCGGCGGCGTGATTGCAGCACTGGTGCTGGGCGGTTTGTTGTTGCTGCTGTTGAAGAGTCTGCGGCGCATGCTTGCCCGTGCGTCCTTGCCCTGGCGCCTGGGACTGGGCCAACTGCTGCGCCATCCCCTCGCTGCCGCCGGGCAGTCCCTGGCATTCGGCCTGATTCTGCTGTCGATGGCGCTGATTGCGCTGCTGCGCGGCGAGTTGCTGGACACCTGGCAGAACCAGCTGCCGAAGAACGCGCCAAACTATTTCGCGCTGAACATCCTGCCAGCGGACAAACAGGCCTTCACCGACCACCTGATCACCGTGTCGGCACAATCGGCGCCGCTGTACCCGGTAGTGCCGGGGCGCTTGATCAGTATCAACGGCGAGCCAGTGCAGCAAATCGTCACCAAAGAATCGGCTGGCGACCGGGCGATCCAGCGCGACCTGAGTCTGACCTGGGCCGCGGACCTGCCGTCGGGCAACAAGCTCACGGCCGGCAACTGGTGGAACGAACAAACGCCGGACGATATTCCCGGTGTGTCGGTAGAAGGCAAGGTCGCTGAAAGCCTGAAAATCAAGCTCGGCGATCATCTGGTTTTCAGCGTTGGCGGGGCCAATCGCGAGGCGAAAGTCACCAGCCTGCGGGAGATCAACTGGGACAACTTCCAGCCGAACTTCTTCATGATCTTCCAGCCCGGCACCCTAAAGGATCTGCCAGCGACGTACCTGACCAGTTTCTATCTGGCATCCGGTCATGACCAACAGATTGTCGACCTGTCCCGCGCCTTCCCGGCGGTAACGATCCTGCAGGTCGAAGCCTTGCTGGAGCAACTGCGCAGCATTCTCGCCCAGGTGACCCTGGCGGTGGAGTACGTGTTGTTGTTCGTGTTGGCGGCGGGGATGGCAGTGCTGTTCTCCGGCCTGCAAGCGACGCTGGACGAACGCATTCGCCAGGGTGCATTGCTGCGGGCACTGGGCGCGGAGCGGCAGTTGCTGATCAAGGCTCGACGCATCGAGTTCGGCTTGCTGGGCGCGGTCAGTGGTTTGCTGGCGGCGCTGGGTTCGGAAGTCGTCAGTTGGGTGCTGTACCGCTATGCCTTTGACCTGCCGTGGCATCCGCATCCATGGCTGTTATTGCTGCCACTGCTGGGCGCCGTGCTCATTGGTGGTGCCGGGGTGTTCGGCACCCGTCGGGCGTTGAACGCCAGCCCGCTGACAGTCCTGCGCGAGGGTTGATAGACTCCTGCCATCCTCACCACAAGAAGCTGTCATGAGCCGTTACCGCCCTCCCCGCACTGCCGGCACCGCGCTGATCACCCCCGAGGGCGAAGCGCGGATGCGCGCCGAGTTCCATGAGCTGTGGCATGTTCGTCGGCCCCAGGTTACCCAGGCTGTCAGCGAAGCCGCGGCCCAGGGTGATCGCTCGGAGAACGCCGAATACACCTATGGCAAAAAGATGCTGCGAGAGATCGACAGCCGCGTGCGTTTTCTCACCAAACGCCTGGAAGCGCTCAAGGTTGTCAGCGAAAAACCCAGCGATCCGAACAAGGTCTATTTCGGCGCCTGGGTCACGATCGAGGACGAGGATGGCAAGGAGTCGCGCTACCGCATTGTCGGGCCCGATGAACTGGACCTCAAACAGGGCCTGATCAGCATCGACTCGCCCCTGGCCCGCGCACTGATCGGCAAGGCACTGGACGCCGAAGTCCGGGTCCAGACACCGACCGGCGAACAGTGTGTGTACATTGTGGCAATCGACTATCCGTGAGCCTTAACGCCGGGTAATCAACCCTTGCCGGGCAACGCGGGTCAGTTGCCGGATCACTTCAGGCGCATCTTCGAGGCTGGGGGACTGAATCACTGCCAGATCGAAACTGTCGTCGGCGAAACGAGCGAGGGACTCACCGTCTTCGACAAACTGGATCAGGAAGGCAGCGGGACCGCCGGTACGACGTGGCCAGCCATCGAGATAACGCAAGAGCGTCGGCTGATGTTTGCCGCCAAGCAGGATTTTTGGATTGCGCTGGGTCAGGTGTGCCGTGATCGGCGCGGGACGTACAACGGAGTTGAGTGCATTCATTGTGTCGTGTCTCTGCCTCAAAAGTCTGCATGGCAGGTGAGAGGCAACACCGAACCAGCGCTTTAGCGGAATTTCGAAGCCTGTTCCGGCTTCTATCGGCAACTGGATGAGTCACCTGGCGCCCCGCAAGTAGCTGTTTAAATCGGCGCATGAGCAACATCCTAGAGAAGCTGACTGGACAGTGTCAAGAATGACGCTCAACAAAAAAGGCCCGCGCAATGCGGGCCTTTTCGTTGAGCCAGAGCGGTCAACCGGCAATGGCACGGTCCGCCGAGAGTTTGCCCGCACCTTCGATCAATACCGCGATACTGCCACCGAGCAACGCCAGGGCGAACTCATAACCGTTGTTGGCCATGAACAGACCGTTGCTGATGTGCACCGAGAAAATTGCGACTAGCGACAGGAAGATCAGGCCCAGCGCGGCCGGGCGAACCAGCAAGCCGATGATCAGGGCCAGGCCGGCGAAGAATTCGGTGCCGCCCGCCAGTGCCGCCATCAGGTAACCCGGCGTCAGTCCGATGCTTTCCATGTACTGCGCGGTTCCAGCCAGACCATAGCCGCCGAATGCCCCGAAGAGTTTCTGCGAGCCGTGAGCGGCGAAAATAATGCCGACCACGATGCGCAGAACGGTCAGGCCGTAGCCAGCGCGGGTGGACAGTACCTTGTTGATCAGAGTGCTCATGCTGTTTCATTCCTTGTAGGTGTGTGTTGGTTGGCCGCTATATTAATCAGTAATTCACATGTTAAAAGCGCAAAAAACCCGTCATAACAATCAGATTAGTTGATCATTTGCGTGAGGCAACCTTTTGCCCCTGGGGCTCCAACGACTCCCGCTCCCGATCGAACGCCAAGTAATACTTGTTCACGCTATTAACATAGCTGACAGGCCCCATACCCACTTGCTCCATGGCCACGCGTTCGACCTGGAAGAACCACTGGTTGGGATTCAAGCCTCGCCGCCGGGCTTCGGTGCGCATGCCCTGAACCCGCTCCGGCCCGATGTTGTAGGCCGCCAACACGAAGGCCATGCGTTCGCGCTCGTTGAGTTTCGGGCTGGCAAAGAACTTGCGCCGGATCATCGCCAGGTACTTGGCCCCGGCCTGCACATTACCGTCTACGTCCTGAATATTGCTGACCCCCACCCGTTGCGCCGCAGAAGGCGTGATCTGCATCAGGCCGGTCGGGCTGCCGCCACTGCGGGCGGTGGGCTGCAACGCTGACTCCTTGAAGGCCAGCGCCGCCAGGTTCAGCCAGTCCATGCCCTGGGCATCGGCGTGTTTCTGCAGCACCGGGCGGAGTTTTTCCAGGCGCTGCCGGTCCGCCTTGGCCAGTGGATAGTGCACTTGATAGAGACGACGATAGATGCGCAGGAATGCAGCGTCCTGATCCGATGGTTTTTTGTAGACGGTGAGGAAGCGATTGATGCTGGCCCGCAGCATCGACGCATCGCGGCGCACGAACCAGAACTCTTCGCCTGGCTCACTGATGAGTACCTGCTTGTCGAAACGCAACTTGGGCAGGATCTTGCCCCAGCGCTCGGCGATCGGCTGCTCGACGATGGTCAGGTGGAAGATCCCGCCCTGCACCATTTCCAGTACGTCCTCGACGGCAAGGCTCGGATCGACCCATTCGATGGTGACCGGTGGCAGTTTGTGCAGGGCGAGCTTTTGATTGATCTGGCTGACGGCATCCCCGGCGGCGCTGCCGGCGGGTAATGCCAGGGTCTTGCCGGAAAGCTGTTCAAGCCGGGTGTAACGGCGTTCGCCCTTGATGCCCACCAGGACCAACGGGATGTTGCTGGCAATCGGCTCACTGGTGCTGACGGCGAACCCCGGTTGCAGATCGAGCAACTCGCCTGGCGCCACCAGATCGCCCTCCCCGCGCTGCAATGCGCCGAGCAGTTGATCCTTGGCCTTGGGAATGATCTTGAGGGTGATTTCCTGGCCGTCACGGGCGTGGCCGTTGAGGTATTGCTCGAACGCTCTGAGGCGATGGTATTCGACCCCGATCGCCTGCCCCTGGACTTCGCCGGAACTGTTGCGGCTCTGGTTGACCAGAACCCGCAGCACACGACTGCTGCGGATCTGCGCAAGGTCGCGCACCTCGCTGGCCGGTACGGCTTGCAGCGGCCCGGGCAGACGCGCGACCGCCGTCATCGGCAGTAGCAGCGAACAACACAGCAGTAGCAAAACCGAGGGACGAATCATCCACTCTCCGGAAAGAATATGAGGCCGCTTCAATGAAGCGCGGCGACAAAAACAGGGCGCCCAGGGCGCTGACAACGCACGAAAGACTGGCACAATGATGGCAAAACTACCAACCCAGCCTGGTCCACGGCTCAAGAGACAGCGTTAACCCGTTGTAGTTCTTGGCTTTTCTTATAAATCCACGGCTCTGATATGCTTTCCGGCCTTTGGGCCGAGGTAGCACCATGCAACTCATCGATATCGGCGTCAACCTGACCAACGCCAGTTTTGCCGACAAACACCAGGCCGTACTCGATCGCGCCTACGCAGCCGGCGTGTGCCAACTGGTGCTGACCGGCACCAGTGTCGAGGGCAGTGAACAGGCCCTCGAAGTGTGCCAGCAACTGGACGAAAGCGCCCTGCGCCTGTTCGCCACCGCCGGTATTCACCCTCACTGCGCCAGCGACTGGAACGCCGACAGCGCCCGACGTTTGCGCACCTTGCTCAACGAGCCGAATGTGGTGGCCGTGGGTGAATGCGGGCTGGATTTCAACCGTGATTTCTCGCCGCGCCCGCAGCAGGAAAAGGTCCTGGAAGAACATCTGGCCATGGCCGTTGAATTGCAGCTGCCGGTTTTCCTGCACGAACGCGACGCCAGCCAGCGATTGCTGGAAATCCTGCGCGACTTCCGCGATCGGCTGCCGGCCGCGGTGGTGCACTGCTTCACTGGCGAACAGAAGGCGCTGTACAGCTACCTCGACCTCGATCTGCACATCGGCATCACCGGCTGGATCTGCGACGAGCGCCGGGGCACGCATTTGCATCCGTTGGTCAAGGAGATCAAGCGCGGGCGCCTGATGCTCGAAAGCGATGCACCGTATCTGCTACCGCGCAGCCTTCGCCCCAAGCCGAAAAACGGGCGAAACGAGCCGGCGTACCTGACCGAAGTATTGCGCGAAGTGGCGCTGCATCGCGGGGAAAGCCAGGAAGACCTGGCGGCGCACACCACAGCCTGTGCCCGGGCGTTCTTCGGGTTGCCCTCCATCCCACAGTAAACACAGAACCTCCTGTGGGAGCGGGCTTGCTCGCGAAAGCGCTGTATCAATCGACTTCAATGCTGAATGACACACCGCCTTCGCGAGCAAGTCGGATCGCCGCACCGCCGCTCCCACATTGACCTGTATCAAAATCCGAATTCTGCATGGCGGCACAATAATGGCACCTTGCCAAAACTGTTTCCGCTATCAGAGAAGACCTCCATGGGTGCCTGGCTTAGCAATATCTCGCTGAAATACAAATTCTGGGCGGTCAATGCCGTCGCGTTCGTCACCACCCTGTTGTTAGTGCTGTACGCGGTGCAGCTTGAACAGCAGGCCCGTAGTCATGCGTCCCGGGCCTCGGCCCAGGCACAAGCGCGATTGCTGGGTGACTGGCCTGCCGCGCAGCCGCTACCCAGGGCCGATAACCTTCTGACATTCAGTCGCGGACAGGCGCCGTCACTGGATGGACAACCCGTGCTTGAACTCACCGACTCAAACGGCTGGGTCGAGATCAACGTGATGCCGCTGTTCGGTGACAACCCGTTGATGGGTGCCGAAGTGTTTACCCGTGCCGACGGCCAGCAGGTCGCCGTAATTGCCCACGGCCCAAGCCTGAGTCAGGTTTTCAGCGAGCGCTTCGCCAACTACGCGCTGGCCGTGTTCATCCTGATGCTGGCAATGCTCGGCGCATCGCAGTTATTGATCCGCTTCCTGCTCACCCAGCTCAACACTTTGAAAGACGTCATGTTGCACGTGGAGAAAAGCGGCGATCTGTCGGCCCGCGTGCCATTGGCTTGCAGCGACGAAGTCGGGCAAATGGCCAACGCCTTCAACGCCATGCAGGCCGGTTATCAACGGGTGGTCAACACCGTCGCCAGCACCGCCCGACAACTGGACATCGGCGCCGCACGGCTGGCGGCCAGCATGAATGACGTGCGCCACGGCATGCTGGGCCAGCAAAGCGAAACCGATCAGGCCGCCACGGCGATCAATGAAATGACCGCCACGGTCTATCACATCGCCCAACACGCAGGTGCCACCCGTGACCTTTCGCAATCGGCCAATACCCTGGCCGGCAGCGGGCAAGAGGTCGTGACGCGGGTGCAGCGCTCGATTGCCGGACTGTCAACCGGTGTCCAGCAGACCGCCGAGATGATTCAACGCCTGGCCGAGGACAGCCAGAAGATCAATGGCGTGGTCAACGTGATTCACAGCATCGCCGAGCAGACCAACCTGTTGGCATTGAACGCCGCCATCGAAGCGGCCCGAGCCGGCGAGATGGGTCGCGGTTTCGCGGTGGTCGCCGATGAAGTACGCAACCTCGCCAAACGCGTGCAGGCCTCCACGGATGAAATAACGATCATGGTGTCGGCATTGCAAGCTGGCACGCGGGACGCCGTGGATTTCATGCAGGAGAGCTCGTTCAAGGCCGACGACTGCGTACAACAGGCGCAAGAGGCCGGCGCGGCATTGGCCGAGATCACCGGCGCGGTGGCGCAGATGCGTGAAAGCAACACGCAGATCGCGGTGGCGGCCGAGCAGCAGAGCCAAGTGGCGGAAGAGATGAACCGGGCGGTAGTGAGCATCCGTGACGTGACCGAGAACACGGTGCAGCAGACGGTGACGTCGGCGACCACCAGCAATGAGCTGGCGGCATTGGCCGGGGAGTTGAGCAAGGCTATCGGTCAGCTCAAACTTTGAGGACCTCTTCGCGGGCAAGCCCGCTCCCACAGGGGACCGCGTTCTTTCATTGGAATACGGTCAAAATGTGGGAGCGGGCTTGCTCGCGAAGGCGTCAGAACTGGCACCATCTATTCCAGTCATGACACCTATCAAGCCAATAGCCAGCCTTGATTCGCCGCCAGCATAGACCGGGCCTATTCTTCCTACATGTGTTCAACATGGATCGAGGATCGGCATCATGGGCAAACGTCACCCCAACCTACCCGCCTGGCAATGGCGAGCGTACCCGAACAATCATCAGCACCCGACCAATCTGGTGCTGCACCTGATCGCAGTGCCGCTGTTCATCGTGGCATTTCTGCTGATTGTGTCCGGGGTGTTCAGCCTGAGCCTGGCAAACATCGCCATCGGCGTGATCGGACTGATTGCGGCGCTGGCCTTGCAACGCCACGGCCACAGCCTGGAGACCCAAGCCTCCGAACCCTTCAGTGATCGCAAGGATGCGGTATCGCGCCTGCTGGTCGAGCAGTTCCTGACGTTTCCGCGGTTCTTCCTCAGCGGTGGCTGGTGGCGCGCCTGGCGTGAGCGCCACCGCCGTCACTGATCAGGCGAACACGGTCACCGTCTGCCGGCTCATGGCGATCAACCGGCCATCCGCGCTCCACATTTTTGCGGCGGCATGCCCGTAGCCGTCGGCGGCGTATTCGGTTTCGACGAGGTATTTGCACCAGTCCAGGGTGGTCAGTTCCAGCAACGGCTGCACGAATTCGATGGTCCAGGTCAGCGTGCTGCCCATCGCCGGCTTCTTCAAAAACGGCATCAGGGCCGGCGGCCAGGCGTCCACCAGCGCCAGGATATGCGCCTCGCCGATAGCTTCCTCCTTTACGTCGCCGCGCAAGCGTACCCAGCCGCCCATTTGCCGGGATGTGCTACCGCTGAACGGCAACCCGCCGACACTCCAGCGCATCGCCAGATGGCGCATGAATTCCGGGATGACGCCTTCGACGAAAGGCAATTCCTGGCATTCGTCCCAGTGCTTCATTTCCGGTGCCGGTTCAGCGGCCACCGCCACTTCCGAAGGGCGCGAGGCGCCGAAGCTGCCCTGGATCAACGTCACCACCTGGCCCTTCTGCACCGCCCGGCCCAGCACTTGGCTGACGGCCTTGCCTTCGCGCAATACGTCGACTTCAAAACTGACCGGTACTTCGGGCTCAACCGGGCCGACAAAGGTGATCGCCAACGAACGCACCGGCCGATCCGCCGGAACCCGGGCGCGCATCGCTTCGTACTGCAAAGCCGCCACCAGGCCACCGAAACTGGCGCGCCCCTGGGCCCATGAGGCCGGAATAGACAGCTCCAGCGGCTGGCTGCGGACAGCATCGAGCAGTTCGGAAAAACGCATGAAAACCTCAGGGGTCGGAAAAAGATGAAGGGATCTTAACCATCTGGCGAGGTGGATACATCGCCTATTCCGGACAAATTGACTGACAGATAAGTCGCGCAGGTTTCATATCGAACATAACCCCCCTGTGGGAGCGGGCTTGCTCGCGAAGAGGCCATCAGCCTAAGCATCAATGCTGACTGACACACCGCTTTCGTCGGAGCGCCGCCCGGAGCAAGCCCGCCCCCACATTTGATCGGTGGTGATCAGGATTTGAAGCAATCGCGGCTGAGTTTTTCCAGCACCTGGTCCGCACGGCTTTCCGCCTCGGCCATGGTGGCTTGCCACACTGCAACACAGGGCTGCAAATCCGCTTCCCGTTCGGCCATGGCCAGCCATTGCACGCAATCATGCCAGTCGCCCAGCGCGCCCTGGGCCGATTTCAACCGGGGCATGGCCGCTTTCGGCAAACGGTCCAGCTCGGGGTAAGCGTCGATGCCATAGCGCACGCGCTTGATCAGCAGGCGCAGCCGATGACGGTCATGGGTCGGATCGTGCAGTGCCTCGTCGAGTTTTTTCCACTGCTTGCCCAGGCGTTTCTGGATGCGCTTGCGCAGGCCCTTGAGCAGTCCCTGGCGCTGGGCGGCACGCAGAAAACGCGGAAAAGCATCGAGGACGATCAGCATTTGCGCGAGCTCGGGGCAGGCAGCCACGGCCGGATAGGCCTCGGCCATTTGCGCCATGCGCCACTGTGCGGCTTGGGGTTGATGGTGCTGGAGCAAGTACGCCGCCAGCACTTCGCGATCACGTAATGGCGTGGTCAGCCCCCCCAACCGGGAGGCCGCCGCTTCCAGTTGTTCGACGCCAGGCAGCCCGCGCAAAGGTCGTAGCAGGCTGCGCAACCGCCGCATGGTCGTGCGCAGGTCGTGTAACGCTTCAGGATCAGTACGCTCTTTCAAGCGGGCCTGACAGGCCAGCAGACGAACTTCCAGGCCCAGAATCTGAGCCACCAAGCGATCGATCATGGGGGTTTACTCCGTAAACAGCGCCAGATTGCAAGCTCCAGGCTGCAAGCTCGATGGGTCTCGCAATTTTCAGCTTAGAGCTTGTAGCCGCCTTTCGCTTTCAACGCCCCGCGCGCGACTCACGAATATAGAAACGGGCCTTCTCGGCTTTTTTGGCGCAGCCTTCGAACCCCTCGAATTGCTGCTGGGTCTTGGCTGCGGTCAACAGCGACAAGGCCTTGGAGTAGCTGACGGTCCCGGCGAAACCTTCAGCCTTGGCCAGGTCCAGCTCATGCCACGCGGCATCCAGGTTACTCCCGCAACTGTCGCGATATGCGGTTTTGCCGGCACAACCGGCGAGTGCCAGGGCAATCAATGGCAAGCAGATCCAGGCTTTCATCACTCATTCCTCAAAGATAGGTCAACAGTCGTGCAGGTAAGACGGTGTGGCACCTGAAAAGTGCCGTTGGTCCGCTATGCAACTATAGCGCTGACGAGAATAATCATGTGCCGCCATGGAGTGTCGAAAATACGACGCACTTGTCCCCTCGAACGACCATGGCGATTGAAGCATGACCCTCGATGGGTGCATTGTTGAACCATTCAAACGAGGGCGATCCATGAAAAAGCGTGTCGCACTGGTATTGGGCTCGGGTGGAGCCCGGGGTTATGCGCATATCGGCGTCATTGAAGAGATCGAACGGCGCGGCTATGACATTGCCTGTGTCGCCGGTTGCTCCATGGGCGCGGTGGTGGGCGGGATCTACGCCGCCGGCAAACTCAATGATTACCGCGACTGGATCGAGAGCCTGGATTATCTCGACGTGTTGCGCCTGGTGGACGTCAGTTTCCGTCTGGGGGCGATTCGTGGCGAAAAAGTCTTCGGGCAGATCCGCAAGATCGTCGGAGAGATCAACATCGAAGATTTGCGTATCCCCTACACCGCCGTGGCCGCCGACCTGACCAACCAGCAGGAAATCTGGTTCCAGGAAGGTTGCCTGCATCAGGCCATGCGCGCCTCGGCAGCGATTCCCAGCCTGTTTACTCCGGTGATGCAGGGCAACCGCATGCTGGTCGATGGCGGCATTCTCAACCCGCTGCCGATCGTGCCGGTGGTGTCGAGTCATTGCGACTTGATCATTGCGGTCAACCTCAACTCCACCAACCAGCGCCACTATCAATTGCCGGTCATCCAGCGTCCCGCCGCCTTCAAGACCCGCTTCGACAGCCTGATCAATTCCCTGGGCTCGAAGCTGCCGTTCCGCCGCAAACAGGCCGAGCAATTGTTGATCCTCGAGCAGGAAGCCCTGAGGGCCGAAGGGGCGGACCTCAATCCGTGGATCGAATCCGCCGAGCCCGAAGCGCAGCAACCCGCCGCCGCTCCGGAAGCCAGTGGCGCGCCCCGCTCCGCCACCGGTTCGTTCATCATCGACAACGTCGGGCCAGCGTCCTTGCTCGACTTGATCAACCAGAGTTTCGAGGTGATGCAGACGTCGCTGGCGCAATACAAGATTGCCGGGTATCCGCCGGACATCCTGATCAACGTGCCCAAGCGCGTGTGCCGGTTTTTCGAGTTCTACAAGGCGCCGGAGCTGATCGCGCTGGGACGGGAGATTGCGCGCGATACGCTGGATCGGTATGAGAATGAGCAGAATTGAACGTCTGAAAGTTCTCAGGTGACTATCAGGGCCTCTTCGCGGGCAAGCCCGCTCCCACAATGACCGCGTCGGTCACAATTCATGTGTACGACGCGAACCCTGTGGGAGCGGCGGTGCGGCGATCCGACTTGCCCGCGAAGTGGCCCTGATAGTCACCACAAAATTTCAAAACTACTCACTCAACAACCGATACCCCACCCCCGCCTCGGTGACGATAAACCTTGGCCGGGTCGGGTCATCCGCCAGTTTCTGGCGCAAGTGCCCGACCACAATGCGCAGGTAATGAGTGTCTTCGGTGTGCGTCGGCCCCCAAATGTCCTTGAGCAATTGCTGCTGGGTGATCACCCGCCCGGGATGCCGTGCCAGTTGCGCCAGCACGGCGTACTCCTTGCGGGTCAGCGCGACTTCGACATCGTCGAGCAGCACCCGGCGATACGCCAGGTCGACCGTCAACGGACCGAAGCTCAGCGCCGCCTGTTGCACCTCGCCTGCGGGCGCCTGGCGCAATAACGCCCGGATCCGCGCCAGGAACTCCTGAATGCCGAATGGCTTGGTCACGTAGTCATTGGCGCCGCCATCCAGGGCCTCGACTTTCTGCCCTTCACCGGCGCGCACGGAGAGCACCAGCACCGGCACCGTCGACCACTCGCGAAAGTCGCGCAATACCTGTTGGCCGTCCATGTCCGGCAAGCCAAGATCGAGCACCAGCAAGTCCGGTTTGTTCAACGCCGCTTGCGCCAATCCTTCACTGCCGGTACCCGCCTCCAGCACTTTGTAGCCCTGGGAAGCGAGGCTGATGCGCAGGAACTTGCGGATCTGCGGTTCGTCGTCAATGACCAAAATGGTCGCGGTCTGGCTCATGAATTCACATCAAAACAAAGAAGTTGCAAGAGAGTAGCGCAAGCGCGGTCAGGCTTCACTTTCGTATCCCGGCTGAGCCTGTAGCGGCAAGTGCAACGTGATGCAGGTGCCGCGCCCCTCGATGCCGTCGGCGACGCTGATGCGCCCGCCATGGGCACCGACCATGCCCTGACAAATCGCCAGCCCCAGCCCGGTACCCTGCCCGCCACGATCCCCCCGGGCCGCGGTGTAGAACATGTCGAAAATCTTCGCCCGTTCCTCTTCCGGTATCCCCGGGCCCTCATCGCAGACCGAGAAAAACAGCTCACTGTCATCGGCCCCGGCGCGCAGTTGCAAGCGCCCGTGGGGTGGCGAAAACCGCGCGGCGTTTTCCATCACGTTAATCAGGGCCTGTTCGATCAGCGCGGCATGCACATACAGCAGCGGTAACTCGGCCGGCACCTCGGTAGTGACCTGCAACGACGCAAGAACTGCCCGCAGGCGATTGAGCGCACTGCCGACGATGTCCGCCGGCGATACCCAGTCCCGCGCCAGCTTCAGGGCTCCGTGGCCGAGGCGGGTCATGTCGAGCAGATTCTGGATGTAACGGTCCAGGCGCTCGGCTTCATCGCGGGTGCCTTCGAGCAGTTCACGCCGGTCCTCCAGCGGGATCGCTTCCCCCAGGGCCAGCAGGCTATCGATACTGCCGCGCATGGACGTCAACGGAGTGCGCAAATCGTGGGACACCGAAGCCAGCAAGGCGCTGCGCAGTTGCTCGGTTTCGCCGTGCAGCCGCGCCGCCTCCAGATCATCGGCCAGTTGCGCCCGGGCCAGCGCCTGGGCCAGCGGCTGGCTCAGCGCGGTCAACAAGCGTCGGCGCTGGCCGCTCAGGGTCTGGCCTTCCCTGGCGCACACGCCAAGCAACGCCAGCGGGCCGTCTTCCACCGACAATGGCCACCACCACCAGCGGCCGAACGGCAATGTACCGGTGCCCGCACCTGCCGGTTGATCGTGCTGCCAGGCCCAGTCGGCGGCGGCGCGTTCGGCTTCGCTGAACTCCAGCGGGCCACCGGTTTCGACTTTCCAGCCACTCTGCCCGTCGCGATTGAGCAGGCACAGTTGCACATCGCTCCAACCGTTGAGGTGCTGGGCGGCCGCACTGACCACGGCCTGGCGGTCGGTGGCGGCAGTCAGTTTGCGTGACAGGTCGAGCAATTCAGTGGTCTCTTCCTGGGTATCGCGCAGCGCCTGCAATTGCCTGCGCTGGCGCGCCGCGAGGTTGCCGGTGAGGGCAGCCATCAACAGGAAAAACAGCAAGGTCAGCACATCTTCTTCGCGCTGTATGCTCAAAGAAAAAGTCGGTGGAATGAACAGGAAGTCATAGGTCAGGAACGACAGCGCCGCACAGGCCAACGCCGGACCGAGGCTGCTGCGCACCGCCACCAGCAACACCGCCGCAAGGAACACCAGAGAGATATTCGGCAGTGGCAGCACGCTCGCCACAGCCCAGGCCAATGCGCTGGCCAGTACCGTCGCGACCACGGCCAATGCGTAGTCGAACCAGACCAGTGAATGCATCGACCGCCGATGGGGTTGCAGCTGTTGGTGATCGCTGTCGAGAACGTTGATCTCCAGCCCGCGCGCATTGCGCAGCAGTCGCGCCGCCAACCCACCACCGAACAGACGCCGGCGCAATCGCGGCCGGGACTGGCCGACCAGCACCAGGCTGGCGCGGCGTTCGGCGGCATGCTGGATCAGGGTTTTCGCCACTTCACCGGCGCGCAGCAACACCACCTCGCCGCCCAGGCGCTCGGCCAGTTGCTGGGCACTCTGCAGACGCAGGCGCGACTGCTCGTCACGCACGCTGCCGTTGTCCACGTGCACCAGGCTCCAGGGCAGGTGCCGCCGCTGGGCCACACGACTGGCATGACGCACCAGGCGTTCGGCCTGGGCATCGCCGTCGACCCCCACCAGCAAACGCCCGCGCACGGCCGGCGCCGCTTGCCCCAACTGACGATACCCTTGGGCCAGATCGTTATCGACCTGCGCCGCCGCGGTTTGCATTGCCAGTTCGCGCAGGGCTGTCAGGTTGGTCTGGGAAAAGAACGCGTCGATGGCCGCCCGCGCCTGCTCCGGCACATAGACCTTGCCATCGCGCAGACGCTCGAGCAGCTCCCGTGGAGGCAAGTCGATCAGCAGCAATTCATAGGCTTCCTGCAATACCCAGTCCGGCAGGGTTTCGCGGACCTGCACGCCGGTGATGCCGCGCACCTGGTCGTTGAGGCTTTCCAGGTGCTGAACGTTGATCGTGGTGTACACATCGATGCCGGCGGCGAGCAGTTCCTGAATGTCCTGCCAGCGTTTTTCGTGACGACTGCCGGGTGCGTTGGTGTGCGCCAGTTCGTCGACCAGCACCAGCTTCGGCTTGGCTTTGATCAGACCGTCGAGGTCCATTTCTTCAAGCAACACGCCACGGTACTCGGAACGTACCAACGGCTGCTGCGGCAAGCCGCCGAGCAGTGCTTCGGTTTCCGCCCGGCCATGGGTTTCGACGACGCCGGCGATGACTTTCACCCCTTGGCGCAACTGGGTGTGGGCCGCTTGCAGCATGGCGTAGGTCTTGCCGACACCCGGCGCGGCACCGAGAAATACCTTTAGCCGGCCACGGCCATCGCGGGGCAGGTCTGCTAACAGCGCGTCGGCGCGGCCGGAGTTGCTCATGCTTGGAGTTCTCGTCTTTCAGATGTTGATGTAGTGATTGTCAAACCGTCTTCGCGAGCAAGCCCGCTCCCACAGGAGTACGCATTCCAATTGTGGGAGCGGGCTTGCTCGCGAATGGCAGCACCACGGACCTAAAGCTTTTCCAGCGCCAGATTCAACTCAAGCACATTCACCACCGGCGGGCCTATCAGAGGCTGTTCGATGTGGGCGTCCAGCAGTTGTTGCAGCGTCGCTACCGGCAAGTTGCGCGCCGTCGCGACACGCGCCAGTTGATAGGCAATCGCCGCCGGTGGCAAGTGCGGATCGAGACCGCTGCCCGACGTAGTGACCAGCGCCAATGGCACCGGTCCCTGGCCGGGCACCAGCAGTTTGCTGGCATCTTCGAGTACCCGCGTCGCCAGCGCCGGGTTGCTCGGCGACAGGTTGCTGGCACTGCTCGACACGGTGGCAAAGGCACCGGCCGAAGGACGCGGGTGGAACCAGGCGTCGCCGACGAAATCCTGGGCGATCAGCGAGGAGCCGCGAACCTTGCCCTCGGCATCGCGCACCAGGCTGCCGTTGGCCTGATCCGGGAACGCGACCTGGGCCACGCCGGTGACCACCAGTGGATAAGCGACCCCGGTGATCAGCGTCATCAGGACCAGCAGGCTCAGGGCCGGGCGTATCAATGTGGACATATCAAAATCCTCGAATTCACAGGAAAAACCTGTGGGGGTGTCAGGTCAAACCAGATGAAACGCCGTCAACAGCATGTCGATCGCCTTGATGCCCACGAACGGCACCAGGATCCCGCCCAGGCCATAGATCAGCAGGTTGCGCCGCAGCAACGCCGCCGCACTCGCCGCCTGCACGCGCACACCACGCAATGCCAGGGGAATCAGCACCACTATGATCAACGCGTTGAAAACGATCGCCGACAGAATCGCGCTCTGCGGACTGCTCAGTTGCATCACGTTGAGCACGCCCAGTTGCGGGTAGATCGCGGCGAACAGTGCCGGAAGGATCGCAAAATACTTGGCCACGTCATTGGCGATGGAAAAGGTCGTCAGCGCCCCACGGGTGACCAGCAATTCCTTGCCGATCTGCACCACGTCCAGCAGCTTGGTCGGGTCGCTGTCGAGGTCGACCATGTTGGCCGCTTCACGAGCCGCTTGCGTGCCGTCGTTCATCGCCATGCCGACGTCCGCCTGGGCCAGGGCCGGGGCGTCGTTGGCACCGTCGCCGCACATGGCGACCAGACGACCGTCGTTTTGCTCGTGACGAATGCGCGCCAGTTTTTTCTCCGGAGTGGCTTCCGCCAACACATCGTCCACACCCGCCTCGGCGGCGATGGCAGCGGCGGTCAACGGATTGTCGCCGGTGACCATGACGGTGCGGATTCCCAGCTTGCGCAACTCGGCGAAACGCTCGCGGATACCGGGTTTGACCACGTCCTTGAGGTGGATCGCCCCGAGCAACTTGCCGTCGGCACACACCAGCAACGGGGTGCCGCCGCTTTGGGCGATCTTGTCGATTTCACGGGACAACGGTGCAGCCAGATCAGCGCGCTTGAGGCCCACGAACGCCAACAACGAATCCACCGCGCCCTTGCGGTACACGCGCCCTTGATAGTCGACACCGGACAAGCGGGTTTCAGCACTGAACGGCACAGCGGTCAACAGCTCGGCGGATGGCTCTGCCTGAGGGTGAAGGCCACGCAAGTACTCGACGATGGACTTGCCTTCAGCCGTGTCGTCGGCCAGCGACGCCAGCAACGCGCCTTCGGCCAATTCCCTGGCTGTTACGCCAGGCGCGGCATACACCGCCGAGCAACGACGATTACCGAAGGTGATGGTGCCGGTCTTGTCCAGCAGCAGCACGTGCACGTCCCCCGCCGCTTCTACCGCACGACCGGACTTGGCGATCACGTTCAGGCGTACCAGACGATCCATGCCGGCGATACCGATGGCCGACAACAAGCCGCCGATGGTGGTCGGAATCAACGTGACCAACAACGCCACCAGGAACACCAGCGGCAGGCTGCCATTGGCGAAGTGGGCGAACGGTTGCAGGGTAACGACCACCAGCAGGAAGATCAGGGTCAAGCCGATCAGCAGGATATCGAGCGCCACTTCGTTCGGGGTTTTCTGGCGTTTGGCGCCTTCGACCAGGGCGATCATGCGGTCCAGGGTCGACTCACCGGGGTTGGCGGTGATCTTCACCAGCAGCCAGTCCGATACCAACCGTGTGTTGCCGGTGACGGCCGAGCGGTCGCCACCGGACTCACGGATCACCGGCGCCGATTCACCGGTAATCGCCGCTTCATTGACCGCCGCGATGCCTTCGATCACCTCGCCGTCACCGGGGATCATCTCCCCCGCTTCGACGCGCACCACATCGCCTTTACGCAGGTTGGCGGCGGGCACCACCTGAAAGCTGCCGTTGCCGGTCTTGCGCCGGGCGCTGAGGCCTTCGCTGCCGGCCTTGAGGCTGTCGGCGCGGGCCTTGCCGCGACCTTCGGCCAGGGCTTCGGCGAAGTTGGCGAACAGCACGGTGAACCACAGCCACACAGCGATTTGCGCGGCGACGAAAGTCGGCACCGCCGTGTCAGGAATAAAGCACAGCACGGTGGTCAGGATCGCGGTAAGTTCAACGACCAGCATCACCGGCGCACGTTGCAATTGCCGTGGATCGAGCTTGACGAAGGCTTGCACCAGCGCCGGACGCCACAGGGCCGAGATCGCGGTTTTCGGTTGTTCCGGTGCCTTTACGGTGGCCGGTTTAATTACGGGCATATTCATCAAATAGTCCTCAGAAGCCCATGCTCAGATGTTCAGCAATCGGGCCCAGCGCCAAGGTCGGCAGGAATGTCAGGCCACCCACCAGCAAAATGGTCACAGTCAGCAGGGTTACGAACAGCGGGCCGTGGGTCGGGAAGCTGTTCTGGCCAATCGGTGCGGTTTTCTTCATCGCCAGGCTGCCGGCCAGAGCCAGCACCGGGAGGATGTAACCGAAGCGACCGATCAACATGCCCAGGCCCAGCATCAGGTTGTGAAACGGCGTGTTGGCACCGAAGCCACCGAACGCCGAACCGTTGTTGGCACTGGCCGAGGTGTAGGCGTAGAGCAGCTGACTGAAACCGTGAGCACCAGGGTTGCTCACCGCGGCCACCGGACCTGGCAGGCTGGCGGCAATCGCGCCGAGCACCAGCACGCCAATCGGCATGACCATCAGGGTCACCACCAGCAATTGCACTTCTTTGGCTTGCAGTTTCTTGCCGAGGTATTCCGGAGTACGACCGATCATCAGGCCGGCGAGGAACACCGCGATCAGCACGTTGAGCAACATGCCGTAGAGCCCGGCGCCGACGCCGCCGAAGATCACTTCGCCCACCATCATGTTGACCAGCGCCACCATGCCGCTCAGCGGGTTGAGGCTGTCGTGCATGCCGTTCACCGAACCGTTGGACGCGGCCGTGGTGGTCACCGACCACAACACAGTGGCGGTAGTGCCGAAGCGCGCTTCCTTGCCTTCGAGCGGCGCGGTCTGTTCGACGGCGACATTGTTCAGGGCCGGGTTCGGCTGGTATTCGGCCCACAGCGAAGTCGCGCCGCCGATCAGGAACAACGCCAGCATGCAGGCGATGATCGCGCGGCTTTGCCGCAGGTCCTTCACGTAATGGCCGAAGGTAAACACCAGCGCGACGGGGATCAGAATGATCGAGGCCATTTCGAACAGGTTGCTCCAGGCCGTCGGGTTCTCGAACGGATGCGCCGAGTTCACGCCGAAGAAACCGCCACCGTTGGTGCCCAATTGCTTGATCGCAATCTGACTGGCAGCAGGCCCCAGCGCAATCACTTGGTCTACACCCTGCATCGTCACCGCATTCACGTACTGCGCGAAAGTTTGCGGCACGCCCTGCCAGACCAGATACAGCGCCAGCAGCAGGCACAGCGGCAGCAAGCCGTAGAGGGTGGCACGGGTCATGTCGACCCAGAAGTTGCCCAGGGTCCGGGTGGATTTGCGGCCGATACCGCGACACAGCGCGACCAGTACCGCCAGGCCGGTGGCGGCGCTGACGAAGTTTTGCACGGTGAGGCCGACCATCTGGCTCAGGTAGCTCAGGGACGCTTCGCCGCTATAGGCCTGCCAGTTGGTGTTGGTCATGAAGCTGACGGCGGTGTTGAACGCCAGCGTCCACTCCTGGCCCGGCAGGTTCTGTGGATTGAGCGGCAGGTGGTCCTGCAACAGCAGGATCGTGAACAGCAGCAGGAAACCCGCGAGGTTGAAGGCGAGCAAGGCCAGCGTGTACTTCTGCCAGCTCTGTTCAGCCTGCGGATCGACGCCGGCCAGACGATAACAACCGCGTTCGACCGGACCGAGAACCGGCGTCAGCCAGGTGCGCTGCCCTTCCATCACCTTGTAGTAGAAGCGCCCGAGAAACGGCGCCGGGACCAATACCAGGGCGAAAAACCCGAGGATCAGCCAATAGTCATAACTGTGCATAGCCGCTCCTAGTTCCGGTCCGCGCGCAGCAGCGCAACCAACAGATAAATGAACAGCCCCACTGCCAGCAGCAGCGACACCCCGTCCAGAACGCTCATGGAAGTTCTCCGTGTTACGGCGTATTGCCGCGTGTGGAGTCATTGTCGGTAAGGAGGCTGTAAAGGAACGAGACCGAGGGTGCGGGCGGGGCATAAAGAAAGCGTAAAGAGTGGGTTTATGGCTTTGTTACAGCGAGGTTTGATGGCGCATGCGCGGGCCTCATCGCGATCCCACATTGGAGATGCGTCAGCCCATACAACATGGCTCCACTGTAGGAGCGAGCTTGCTCGCGATGGCGGCACAACAGACAACAACGCACCCAACTGGCGCATCAAAAAGCACGCATCCAGCAGCGATCATCCCCGATACGACAGCTTTCAGCGCTTTACGACGCAACATCACAAAATGGCACGCCCACTGCACTGGCCTCCCCCGAGCTTTCCAAACCACTCAGGGAGCAAACCCATGAACACACAACTCAAACCCACGCTGGGCACCTTGCACCTGTGGGGCATTGCGGTCGGGCTGGTGATTTCCGGAGAGTATTTCGGCTGGAGCTATGGCTGGGGCGTGGCCGGAACCCTGGGCTTTCTGGTGACCTCTTTCATGGTCGCCACCATGTACACCTGCTTCATCTTCAGTTTCACCGAGCTGACGACCGCCATTCCCCACGCCGGCGGTCCATTTGCCTACAGTCGTCGCGCCTTTGGCGAGAAAGGCGGGTTGATCGCCGGGCTGGCGACTCTGATCGAATTCGTCTTCGCCCCACCGGCGATTGCCCTGGCCATCGGCGCCTACCTCAATGTCCAGTTTCCAGCCCTGGACCCGAAACACGCGGCAGTCGGTGCCTACATCGTATTCATGGGCCTCAATACCCTCGGCGTGAAACTGGCAGCCACCTTCGAACTGGTGGTCTGCGTGTTGGCTGTCGCTGAATTGCTGGTGTTCATGGGCGTGGTCGCCCCGGCATTCAGTTTCAGCAACTTCGCCCTCAATGGCTGGGCCGGCTCCGATGTTTTCGGTACTCCGGCGATTGCCGGGATGTTCGCGGCGATCCCCTTTGCAATCTGGTTCTTCCTCGCCATCGAAGGCGCAGCCATGGCCGCCGAAGAAGCCAAGGACCCGAAACGCACGATTCCCAAGGCTTACATCAGCGCAATTCTGACCCTGGTGCTGCTGGCGATGGGCGTGATGTTTTTCGCCGGGGGCGTCGGCGACTGGCGTACCCTGTCGAACATCAACGACCCGCTGCCCCAGGCGATGAAAACCGTGGTTGGCGAAAGCTCGGGCTGGCTGCACATGCTGGTGTGGATCGGCCTGTTTGGACTGGTGGCGAGCTTCCACGGGATCATCCTTGGCTACTCGCGGCAGTTCTTCGCCCTCGCCCGGGCCGGTTACCTGCCGGCGTCCCTGGCCAGGCTGTCGCGCTTTCAAACCCCGCACCGGGCGATCATCGTCGGCGGTGTCATCGGCATCGCAGCCATCTACAGCGATGGCTTGATCAACCTTGGCGGCATGACGTTGACCGCCGCGATGATCACCATGGCTGTCTTCGGCGCTATCGTGATGTACATCATGAGCATGCTCAGCCTGTTCAAACTGCGTAAAACCGAGCCGAACCTGGAACGCACCTTCCGTGCCCCTTGCTACCCGCTGGTGCCGTTCATTGCACTGATGCTGGCCGTGGTGTGCCTGGTGGCGATGGCCTGGTTCAACACCTTGATCGGCGTGATTTTTCTGGGCTTCATGGCGGCAGGTTTCGTGTACTTCATGCTCACCGCACAACTGCGCGCCGACGCGCCGGCGGATGCGATGCTGACCGGACTGTGAAAGCGTTCGGGTAGACCTCGAGTAACAGGCATAGAATGGGGATGATGGCGATGGAACTGCGATGAAACCCCATCACTCAAAACGGTATGCACGATCGGTTGGCGACCCCTCGCCGACCGCCTGCTTTTCAAGGAGAGTCCTATGCCCTGGTATGCCTGGTTGATCCTGGTCGTTGCCATCGGCTCGATCGTTGGTGGTCTGATGCTGCTGCGCGACACCGCCAACAAGGTCGAACTGACCGAAGAACAACGCAAGCGCGTCGCCGAACGCAATGCGGAAATGGACGCCAAGGAAGCGCAGGACCGCTGACTGAAAACCCCGCCTTGGACGGCGGGGTTTGTTTTTGCGTGGCTTCCCCTGAAATCATGCCGCTTTGTACCCATATCGAAGCATCTGCATGCTTTTTAGACGTAGAAGTACAGTCACCATGCAATTTTCATTGGTTAATATGGGCCGCATTGATGCGGAGATATCAGATGCGTTACTCGCAGGACCATAAAGCCCAGACCCACCAACGCATAATCAAGGAAGCTTCAGCGCGATTTCGACGCGACGGTATCGGCGCGACCGGGCTGCAACCCCTGATGAAAGCACTGGGCCTGACTCACGGTGGTTTTTACTCGCACTTCAAGTCCAAAGATGAACTGGTAGAAAAAGCCTTGCAGGAGGCTGGCGCACAAGTCGACGAGTTGTGCGCGCAAATCTTCGCCGAGGAAAAGCCACTCGAAGCCTTCATTGACGCCTACCTGTCCGAATGGCATCAAACCTCACCCCACGAAGGCTGCCCTCTGCTGACCATTTCTTCGGAACTGGGGCTGCGTGGTCAACCGAGTCCGACCAGCGACGTCGTGCTCCAGGCGCGACTCGATCAGATCCAGCACACCCTTGAGGGTGAGCACACCGCCGACCGCAGCATCGTCATCATGTCTACGCTGGTCGGCGCCTTGCTGTTATCGCGCAGCGTCGCCGACGCCGAGTTTGCCCAACGGATTCTCGACGTCGCACGCGAACACCTCAAGCACTCGCAGGATTAACCCTGCCAACGTTTGAACAGCACACTGGCATTGACCCCGCCAAATCCGAAGCCGTTGGACAGCGCATATTCGATGGCCATCGGCCGCGCGTTGCCATGAACGATGTCGACACCTTCAGTGGCAGGGTCCGGGTTCTCGAAATTGAGGGTCGCCGGTGCAACCTGGTCACGGATCGCCAGCAGCGTAAAGATCGCCTCGATTCCCCCCGCTGCACCGAGTAAATGCCCGGTCGCCGACTTGGTCGATGTCACGGCAATGCCGTTTTGCGCACCGAACAACGCCTTGATCGCCGCCAGCTCACCCAGATCCCCCACCGGAGTCGAGGTTGCATGGGCATTCAGATGCTGAACCTGAGTTGGTGAAACACCGGCCTGTGCCAATGCCAACGACATCGCCCGTCGCGCACCGTTGCCGTCTTCGGGTCCGGCAGTCAGGTGAAAGGCATCGGCGCTGGTGCCGTAGCCGACCAGCTCCGCCAGGGGTTGAGCGCCCCGGGCCAGCGCATGGTCCAGAGACTCGATGACCAGCAGCCCGGCCCCCTCCCCCATGACAAAACCATCGCGACCACTGTCGAAAGGTCGCGAAGCGCGCTCAGGCGTTTCGTTGTAAGCGCTGGACAAGGCGCGAGCAGCCGCAAACCCGGCCAGGCTGACCCGATCGATCGCCGCTTCCGCGCCGCCGCACACCGCGATATCCGCCTCACCTGCACGAATCAGCCGCGCCGCGTCGCCAATCGCCTGAACCCCGGCGGCGCACGCCGTGACCGGCGCTCCCAATGGCCCCTTGAAGCCATGCTGGATCGACACATGACCTGCCGCGAGGTTGACCAGGAATGAAGGGATTGTGAATGGGGACAAACGTCTCGGACCACGGCTATCGGTAGTGCGCACCGCGTCGGCGATCGCGCCGAAACCACCCACACCTGAACCGATGATGGTGGCCGTGCGCTCCTGGGATTCGGCATCCAGCGCTTGCCAGCCGGCCTGCTCCAGTGCCTGACGCGCCGCTTCCATGGCGAACAGGATGAAGCGGTCCATCTTCTTCTGTTCCTTGGGTGGGGTTGCCCGGTCCGGATCGAACCCCGCCTCGGGATCATCCGCCAGCCCAGGCACTGCACCGCCGACCGTGGCCGGCAGATCGGCCACCACCTCTTGCGGTAAATTGCGCAGCCCGGAACGCCCGGCCAGCAGCCGCTCCCAGACCGCTTCGACACCGCTCCCCAGCGGTGACACCAGGCCCATGCCCGTTACAACCACTCGACGATCATTCATACCAAATACACCTCAAGCCGATTGATGGCGCTTACCGATAACGGGCTGCGGCCTTGCTTTTCGAAAGGTTAGGCGCCATCACAAGACGCGCCGCCACGAACGCATCCCAATCCGCCGCATCAGGCAACGAAGGAATGGTGATGAGTTCACCCTGATCCAGACCCGATAACGCAGCATCGACCATCTCACCCGCCTCCATCACCATTTCCGCAGGAATCTGCGACGCATCGATACCGGAGCGCTCCCAGATCTCGGTTCGTGTCACACCGGGCAGCACCGCCTGGATCTTCACTCCAGTGCCATTCAGTTCGGCGCTCAACGATTGAGTCAAGCTCAATACATAGGCCTTGCTGGCGCTGTACGTCGCGTTGAAACGCTCGGGAAACAATGCCACAACCGATGCGATATTGACGATCGTGCCGCGCCCGGCCTTGGTAAAGCTGGCCGCAGCGGCCGACGCCAACCGCGTAACCGCCGTGATGTTGAGTTGAATCAAGCGCTCAAGTTGGTCCATATCGGCATTGGCCAGCAAACCATCCGCTGCCACACCTGCATTATTGAGTAGCAGGCTAATACTCGAATCACTACGCAAACGCTGCTCGAGCTTGAGCAGGTCCTCCTTTTGAGTCAGGTCCGCTTTAAGCACCTCTACCCGAACACCATGCTCGGTGCGCAGTTTGCTGGCTGCGGACTCCAATCGTTCCTGATCGCGGGCAACCAGTAACAGATCAAAACCGCGTGCCGCCAAACGCTCGGCGTAAACCGCACCGATACCCGACGAAGCACCGGTGACGAGGGCCGTACCTGGGGACTGAACAGAATTCATGGCAGTGCTCCTGAGAAACGCAAAGAGAAAACCAGCGCCTGTGTTTCAGGACGCGGTGACGGAACGTCGATTTATTATAGGCATAATTTAAGCAATATATGATAGTCGTAATTTTATAATGCTGACAGAGGGTCAGTCTCAATGATCGGGGCCAGAAACAGTCAACGCCCGGAATGTTCCCACTTGCCAGAATGCAAAAAAGCCGGTCAATGACCGGCCCCTTGGCGTAGATTTACAAGTTTAGTTCACCTCAAGCTTATCGCGGTTTTTATCGAGAATGGCTTTGCCGATACCCTTGACCTCAAGCAGTTCGTCAATTGAAGCAAAGGGTCCATTAACCTCACGATACGCAACAATCGCTTTCGCCTTGGCCTCGCCCACACCGGACAGTTCGCGGTGCAGTGTCGCTGCATCCGCCGCATTGAGGTTTATTTTGCCGGACTGCTCTTTCTCTGAAGCCTCCATCACCACAGGAGGATTTCCAGCTTCCTGTTTGACTGCAGGTGCAGCTACGACGGCAATTGAAGTGCCGGTCAGCAGGGCAAAAACGAGAGAGTAGAAATAGCCAGTACGCATAAATGACGCTCCATGACATCGATTGAGAAAGCAGCTTTTCCGAAGCTGCCTTCAAAACTTAGGTGATGTCTGGAGCGTGTCAAAAATGTGTCCGTTACAGCATGTGAAACAATCAGGGCTCGAGACGGCGCAGCTGGTAGATCCAGTCGACGATATCGCCATCGGGGTGTAGCCGCTGACGGCTTCGCATAACTGGCGTACGCGGGAATAGTCGTCTTTTCGACTGCTGTGAGAAGCTCAGCCAACCGGCCTTTTAAAACGTCCCAAGGCGGATGGTCCTCATTGGCACTCATGAGCATCGGATGATCGGTAGCCGATATGTTGTCACCAATCAGCAACTCTTCATACAACTTCTCGCCAGGACGCAGCCCCGTGAACTCGATGGAGATATGACCATGAAGTTTTTTCGAAACGAACGCTTAAGCCGAAAAAATGAATCATTTTCTCAGCCAACTCGACAATCCTCACAGGTTCGCCCATATCGAGAACAAACACATCATCACCTTGGCCCACGGAACCTGCCTGAATCACCAGTTGCGCTGCTTCAGGAATGGTCATGAAGTAGCGAGTGATTTCAGGATGCGTGACTGACAATGGACCGCTGATTTTAATCTGCCGGTGAAACAGCGGAATCACAGAACTGTACCAATAAACCACAAGGGCCAGAATCAAAGAGGAAAGGCTGACAGCCTTGATGATTGCGAAAGGCATCATTACCGCATTACCGCACGGTACCTGCCGAAACGTATGTATAGAGGAAAGGCAAGCAACGGCGCGCAGGCGAATAGCCAGAAATGAACCCGCAACGGGTTATACATATCATCGATGCCCAGACGCACAATGAAGGCGAGCCAGGGCGCCGGGGCAGACTCAGCAGGAAAACCCTGAATTTTCCACAAGATGTATAGTCGCCCCTTCCGACCATGCCGCTGCGCAAAATGCGTCTTGCTGACGACCGCAATGCCCCGTTGTGATCTGGATCCTCGGTGCTACTCGCTTCCTGCAGTAAGACGACCCGATGTCGTACGCAGAGGTTGCCTCGGGCCTACCTATCTATATAGCCATCAGCCAAAATTTTACAGTTGGATGAAAAAGTCGCGAAAAAATATCCATCCTCCCCATCCACCCGTGGTGTTTCATTTATTTAACACCTTCTCTTGACCGTTTGTTTTCCGTATGGCCGTACCCGTCAGAAACGGCAAAAGGCCTCGGTATCCCTTGGTTCTAGGCACTTGCAATGGTAAGCCCCTCCTGAAAAGAACCTGCTGCACCTGCAACCATCACCGCTTAGGAAAACGGCGATTACAAGGTGAAATGGCACAGTCCAATACGCTACCATGCGCGACGCGGTTGAGACGCTGGGCTCACAGGGGCCAAGCGAAACCATTGAGCAACCTATCGCATCCCTTTGTTCAAGGCGTAATACGTATGAATTTGTATCGACAACAGTGTATCAAAGCAAATTCTGACTTACCTGACCAATGGACAACAGTCTTCATTGTCAATACTTGAACGTCGACAGGCCACCTGTACAAGAAGTCGAGCCACATTACTAATGCGAAATTACTCAGCAAACCCCGTGGAAATGATAAGCAGCTTTTGGCGCAACAAACGGCTGACAATGCAGTTGAGTAAACGCGATTTGCTTGGCCGTTATCGCGGTTCGACATTGGGTTTGTCATGGTCTTTTTTCACCACCATTTTAATGCTGGTTATTTACACGTTCGTTTTTTCGGTAGTTTTCAAGGCACGCTGGGGTGTATCGGCAGATGAAAGTAAAACCGACTTCGCCATCATTCTTTTCGTTGGTTTGTGCGTGATGTTCACGCGAAAAGTGTATGAAAAGGTCGGCCCACTGAATGAGGCCTCCGGTCGAGGATTCTTCGAGGACGATGACTATTGCCGCCGTGTAGAGCAGCCAGGCCCAAGAATTGTGTGTGTGCGGAAGATGTGTTTATTCACCATCACATGTCTGCGTCCTTCAATAAGCTTAAAAGCGCCGATCGTCAGGCTCTGTTCGAGCAGAACACAGCATTAAACTAAGCCAAGTGGGGCACGTGGACGCCACACACTTACAAAAACATGGGAAAAAATGAGCAGCTCAATGAACCCGATGCAAAAAACGATTATTTCAAGGCATATGAATCTCCTTTCATATGCATTAATTTGTGCCATCTTCTATGTAATGGCGTACTACTCAGTTTCAGCCTTGCTGCCAAGCTCCATTCCTGTTCATCACGACGATTACGCCAACTATGCGCTGGCTTCAGGAGGTTTGGCCTGGTCGTGGAACCGTCCGCTGTCGACCTGGGCGATTTACATATTTTCCTCCATGGGACCTGACTACCTGATCTGGGCTGTCAGGATCTTCACCGCCACCTACGTATTCCTGTGCTGGAAGATCCTGGTTCAGGTCTTGCAACCTCGCCAGTACTGGATAACTCTGGTGCTGTTTGCGGTAGCTTCGCTATCCAGCCCTATCGTCGCCGAATACGCTCGTTACACAGGTATGGTGACGCATATGATGTCGGGCTGCCTGGGTCTCGCAGCCGTATATTTCGTGTTCAAGGATGATCGTGAGACCAGTAACGTCTGGCTGTATGCATCAGTGGGGTTGCTGTTGCTGTCCACACTGGCCAAGGAAGACTTTATTCTGTTCTATGCGTTTTCTTTCGCGTACATTCTGATCAAGTCGAACAACCCGGTCAAAAAACGCATCATCGTTGGCCTGATCGGCCTGGCAGTATCACTGCTCATGGTTGCAGGCGCGAAGTTCCTGGCCGCTTCCAGCTTCCTGGGCGAAAACGGTGCCCACTCCCCATACTACCTCGATACCTCGGTGACCAGCGTGGCAGCCACGGTGTGGCGCTACCTGACAGGCACCGGACATTCGACCATGATTGGCCACGGGCGCATCGTTGCGGCGGCAATAGTCTTTTCCGCAATTGTGGCGCTGTACGTGCTGGTGCGTGACAAACAGATCCCGAAAACACTTTATATAGTTGGGGCGGCGTTGACACTGATCGCCCCTTATTCCGTCCTGCCGAACCACGTGAATCCGTACTATGAGTTGATCTGGTTGCCTTTCATCATTGGCGGCGTCTATGTCGCACTGACAGAATTGTTCAAGACCAACTCCGTGAACCCGATTAGCGCTTATGTAACCTGCGCGTTGCTGGCGGCTCTTACCATCCTGTTGTATGTGGTAGACACTCCAGGCCGATCCAGCATTGCCAATTGGTACAACGTTATTGCTTCAGACAATTCCCGAGTGTTCAAACAACTTGATGAAAATAGGACCGCCATCAATGCCGCGCCATCCGTGTGCGTTTACGGCGCCGGTGCTTTCTCACCGTGGTACATGCACAGTGGCCAGTATCTGGACACTTTGATGGGTCTGCATACTGTCTGGAATATCGTTGTCGACAAGAACTCTCCGCTCTATCCGGGCTTCCAGCAGGGGGCGGGTTTATCCCATGGAAAGGTCGTCGTGACAGACAAAGCAGATGCAAATGCAAGCTGCATAAAAATTTCGATCGCCGAGGCTAAATGATGCGTACGCTGGCGGATCTATTCGTTGGAAAGAACAACAATCTGACCTTTATCCGGCTAGTAGCCGCGCTTGCGGTCATCTACGGCCATACTTCGGCGATTGTTGCCGGTGCCCCATCAGACTGGGTAGCGGTCACCACAGGTTACGCATTTTTTGGCGGAATTGCAGTCGACCTGTTCTTCCTGATCAGCGGTTTTCTGGTTACGGCCAGTATCCTGAACAGCGGCGTGAAGAGCTATGTCATCTCCCGGGTGCTGAGGATTTTTCCGGCACTTTGGGTCAATCTGATACTAGTGACGTTTGTGCTGGGCAGTATCGTCACCACATTGTCCGTATCGGACTACCTCACCAACGGCGAGGTCTGGTCTTACTTCAAAAACCTGGCATTTGCCTACCAAGGTGCTTTTTTCCTGCCGGGCGTATTCACTCAAAATCATAATCACGCAGTGAACGGTTCGATCTGGTCGGTAGTGATCGAAGTCTGGCTATATGTCGTTGTCCTGTTCTTTTACCTCTTCGGCTTGATGCGCAATCGTGCCGTGTTCAATACGTTGTTTTTCGTTCTGATTGTGGTGATTTGGAACAACCAGGCCTCTCTGCCGGCGGCATTCGGTTCGACGATGTTGCATGTCTGCCTGTTGTTCTATATCGGCTCGTTTCTATACATCAACCGCGACAGCGTACCAGTCAGTCCGTACTTTTTACTGATCGCACTATTTCTGGCCGGCATTACGCTGGGTACTGGAAAATTTGCCTATGGCTACATACTGCTGCTGGTGACGTTCTTCTGTTCAGTCAGCTTCCTGAAACAATTCGCATGGATGGATAAGTGGGGAGATTACTCTTACGGCGTCTATCTTTACGGCTGGCCGGCACAACAGCTGACCGCCTGGGCATTCCCACAGTTTTCAGGGACTCAAAACTGCCTGGTTGCCAGTACGATCGCCTTGACTTGCGGTATTGCCTCTTGGCATCTCGTCGAAAAAAGAGCCATGCGTCTAAAAAAGGTTTTCTTCAAAAAACCTGAAACGTCAGCAATCAATTCCGGATTGAATAACCAAGGAGCATTGATATGATCCCCCTCTTTTCCGATGTAGCAATGAATAAAAATCTGGACTTCCTTGGTGCAGTTAAAAAGGTTCTGGACCGCCACTGGTATGTTCTGGGTGAAGAAGTGACTGGTTTCGAAGCGGAGTTCGCCGCCTATGTAGGCGTCGAGCACTGTGTGACCATGGCAAACGGCACAGACGCAATTGAGATTGCCCTGCGCAGCGTCGGTGTTGAGCGTGGTGATAGCGTAGTTACCGTGGCCAACGCCGGCTTCTACAGCAGCACGGCTATTCATGCCATCGGCGCCACGCCACTCTATGTCGACATCGACCCGTCCAGCATGACCATGTCGGTTGAGGCCCTATCAGAGGCACTCAAACACAAGCCCAAGTGCGTGATTGTCACTCACCTCTACGGTCAGTTGGCAAATATCAAGGAATTGCTGGCTCTGGCTCATGCGGCCGACGTGAAATTGATTGAGGATTGCGCACAATCTCACGGCGCACAGCGCGATGGTCGTCAGGCCGGAAGCTTTGGTGATGTGGCTTGTTTCAGTTTCTACCCCACCAAAAACCTCGGCGCCATGGGTGATGGTGGTGCAGTTGTGACCAGCAATAAGGAGTTGGCCGCACGCCTCAAGACCCTGCGCCAATACGGCTGGTCTTCCAAGTATCACGTTGGGCATGCCGGCGGCAAAAACAGTCGCCTGGATGAAATGCAAGCCGCGATTCTACGGATCAAGCTGCCGTTGCTCGACTCCTGGAACGCTGCGCGCCGCGACATCGCTTTTCGCTACAATGCCGCCTTTGCGGACCTGGGTTTCGAAGCTTTGCCATCGGTCGACGAGTCATACGCCGCACACTTGTATGTCGCGCGCATTCAGAATCGTGATGCGCTGCGTGAGTTCCTGAAATCCCAAGGAGTTACCACTGACGTTCATTACCCGGTTCCGGACCACCACCAAGCGGCCTATGCCGAGCCCCATGTTGTCGGCTCAATGGAAGTGACCGAAAGCACATGTAAAAACCTGGTGACCCTACCTTGCTTCCCCGGCATGACCGATGAAGCGGTAGAGACCGTCATCACAGCTGTGAAAAAATACTTCGAACAATAAGGAGCATCGTCGCTTGCTAACTTTAGTCATTCCTGTTTACAAAAACGAAGGCTCATTGCCGGACTTGTTGATCGCCATCGATGGACTGAACAGCAAATTAGCAGGCGATTTCGAAGTGGTCTTTGTGATCGATGGCAGTCCAGACCGATGCTACGAGATCTTGCGGGATGAGTTACCCAAACAACGCTTCGAGTCCCGCCTGGTCTTGCTCTCCCGCAACTTCGGCTCGTTCCCGGCCATTCGGGTAGGTCTTGAGGCCGGTCGAGGTGATCGTTTTGCGGTCATGGCTGCCGATTTGCAGGAACCACCGGAACTGGTGCTGGAGATGAACACGCAACTGCTCACCGGGCAGTACGATGTGATTCTCGGTGTCCGTGAAGGTCGGGACGACCCCCTTCTGTCGCGTATTGCCTCCAAAACATTCTGGAACCTGTATCGACGCTATGTAGTGCCGGAAATTCCGGAAGGTGGCGTAGATGTATTCGGCTGCAACAAAACCTTTCGCGACACGCTGCTGACCCTCGATGAAAGGCACAGTTCGTTGATCGCACAGATTTTCTGGCTGGGCTATCGTCGCAAGACTATTTCCTACAACCGCCTTAAGCGCGAGCACGGCAAGTCGGCATGGACGTTCTCCAAAAAAGTGAACTACATGATGGACAGCATTTTCGCATTTACCGACCTTCCCATCCGCCTTCTGACACGTTTGGGTGGTGTAACTACCCTTCTGGCTGCCAGTTTCGGTATCGCCGTAGCCATTGCGCGGCTTCTTGGACTGATTACAGTTTCAGGTTACGCAATGACCATTAATGTCATCGTCTTTCTGGGGGCAGCCAACCTGTTGGGCCTGGGGATCGTAGGTTCATACGCATGGCGTACCTACGAAAATACCAAGGCCAGGCCGTTAGCCATCCCGATGAGGACAGAGAATTTCAATCATGAATAATGAAAACGCCGAGTATTTCGTTCACCCCAAAGGGCTTTGCGAATCCCCACATATCGGCAAGGACACTAAGATCTGGGCTTTCGCGCATGTATTGCCCGAAGCCCGTCTCGGCTCCGAATGCAACATTTGCGATAACGTCTTTATCGAGAACGATGTGGTCATTGGTGACCGCGTCACGATCAAGTGCGGAGTTCAAGTGTGGGATGGTATCGAGATCATGGACGATGTGTTCATTGGCCCCAATGCCACTTTCACCAATGACCGCTTCCCGCGCAGCAAGCAGTATCCGGATGAATTCCTGCGCACCATCGTCAAGACCAAAGCGACCATCGGTGCCAACGCCACCATTCTCCCCGGCCTGACCATTGGTGAAAACGCCATGATCGGCGCTGGTGCCGTTGTAACCCGATCCGTCCCTCCGTTTGCGATAGTCGTCGGCAACCCGGCCAAGATCATTGGTTACGCTGACGCCGTCGAGAGTACCAACGAGAGCATGAAGGTCAGCGCCTCGTCGAAACCGGCAGTGACCGGCACCAAAGTGTCCGGAGTCACATTGCATACCTTCAAGGCTGTTCCTGACCTGCGTGGCAGCCTGTCGGTGGGTGAATTCGAACGCGAGATTCCGTTCAACCCGAAACGCTATTTCCTGGTCTATGACGTACCCACTGCCGATACCCGTGGCGAGCACGCTCACCACCAGTGCCACCAATTTCTGATCGCAGTCAGAGGCAGCATCCGCGTAGTCGTGGATGATGGCGAGACGCGTGAAGAAATCACACTGGATCGCCCTAACATGGGCTTGTACCTGCCGCCCAAGACCTGGGGCATTCAGTACAAGTACTCAGCCGATGCAATGTTGTTGGTGTTCGCATCCGACTATTACGACGCGGACGACTACATCCGCGACTACGGTCAGTTTGTCGATCTGATTAAATCTCAAAAGCGGGTTTGAGCGGATGTCGCGGCGAAAGACGTTGACAGACCTGATCAAATTTGTTGTTGGTGGAGGCATCAACACCGCCTTTACCTTCGGCCTGTACTTCGGCCTTCAGGTCGTATTGCCTTATCAAGTGGCATACGCCCTGGCCTTTGCCACCGGCGTAGTATTTTCCTATTGGTTCAACGCAACGGTCGTTTTCAAGACCCCCGTCAGTTGGAAAGGCTTCTTTGCCTTTCCACTGGTATACCTGGTGCAGTATCTGTTGTCAGCAGCACTGTTAAGCGTCTTTGTCGAGCGCTTCAGCATTCCTCAGAGCGTTGCACCGCTGGTCGTCATTGTGGTGACTATCCCCGTTACTTTTGTGATGACGCGCTGGTTCCTGCGTCGAACATAAGGTGATACCACCACTGTTTTCGCTTTGGCTCTGGCATGTTTTTATCGCCGAATTCCGTTTGCCCATGTTGAAGCAGGCCTGCGTACCAGGGACATGCAGCCCCCTTCCCGGAAGAAGCCGGCCGTGTATTGGCCGGGTGTTTGACGACGGCAATTGAAATGCTGGTCAGCAGGGCAAAAACGAGAGAGTAGAGATAGCCAGTCCACATAAATGACGCTCCATGACATCGATTGAGAAAGTAGCTTTTCCGAAGCTGCCTTCAAAACTCAGGTGATGTCTGGAGCGCGTCAAAAATGTGTCCGTTACAGCATGTGAAACAATCAGGGTTCGAGGCGACGCTGCTGATAGATCCAGTCGACAATCTCGCCGTCGGGGGTATAGCCGCTGACGGTTTCGCGCAGGAGTTGGCGGACGCAGGAGTAGTCGTCCTGCTCGACTGCAGCCAGCAATTGCGCCAGCTTGACTTTGAGAACCTCCCAGGAAAGGTAGTCCTCAGTGGCGGTCATGATCATTGGATGAGGCGTTGCGGCTACGTTGTCGCCGATCAACAACTCTTCATACAGCTTTTCACCAGGGCGAAGTCCGGTGAACTCAATCGCGATATCTCCATGGGGATTTCTCTCCGAGCGCACACTGAGACCGGACAGGTGGATCATTTTTTCCGCCAACTCGACAATCTTTACCGGCTCGCCCATGTCCAGAACGAAAACGTCGCCTCCCTGCCCCATTGAGCCTGCTTGAATCACAAGCTGGGCCGCCTCGGGGATCGTCATGAAATAGCGAGTGATCTTCGGATGCGTAACCGTCAGTGGGCCACCGAGTTGAATCTGCTTGTGAAATAGCGGGATGACTGATCCTGAAGAGCCCAGGACGTTGCCGAATCGAACCATCGTAAAACGGGTTTTATTGACCCGCGAAACATTCGAGGCGTCCCCAAACAAAACAGGTGCCAACTCCTGGCTCAACGCCTGTAGCGTCATCTCAGCCAAACGTTTGGTGCTACCCATGACGTTGGTTGGCCGTACTGCCTTGTCCGTTGAGATGAGTACAAAATTGGCAACGTTGGCCTGCAACGCAGCCTGCGCGGTATTCAGCGTACCGATGACGTTGTTGAGTACACCTTCGGCAATGTTGTGCTCAACCATCGGGACATGCTTGTAAGCTGCAGCGTGGTAAACCGTATCGACACGCCATGTCTTCATCACGTCCAGCAGCTTTTCCTGATTACGGACAGACCCAAGGATCGGCAGCAACTTTACAGGCAAAGACTCGCGTGCAACCCGCTGCTCCAATTCGGACATAATGCTGTAAAGATTGAACTCACTATGCTCAAACAACAAAAGCGTAGTGGGTCGCAGCAGCAGTATCTGGCGGCAAAGTTCAGAACCGATCGATCCACCTGCCCCCGTCACCAGCACGACCTGGCCCCTGATGCAGTGCTCGAGCAAATTGCTTTGCGCAGGCACGGCATCGCGCCCGAGCAGGTCCGCAATATCCACTTCCTGAATGTCGTCTACTTTTACACGACCGCTCGCCAGATCCATAAAGCCGGGAACACTTCGGACATGCAGCGGAAAGCCTTCCAGGTACCCTAATATTTCACGACGCCGCGCGCGATTTGCCGACGGGATGGCCAGAAGGATTTCCTGAGCCCCGGTAACATCTATCATCTTCTCGATATGCTTGGGCTCGTAAACATGCAATCCGGAAATGACCCTGTCAGCAATACTGGTGTCGTCATCGATAAACGCGACAGGTCTCATCAATCGCCCCATGCGAAGCGCTGCTACCAGTTGATTCCCCGCGGCACCTGCCCCGTAGATTGCAACCTTTGGCAACCCTTTGTCTCTGTTCGTAAACGGGACATGCTGGGCAGCAGTAAACCAATCGCCAAGAAAATACTGGCGCATTGCTAGTCGCAACCCACCGATCATCAATAAGCTGAGCCACCAATAGTTAAAAATGATCGAGCGAGGAATAACAGTCTGATGATTGCTATACCAATAAACCACGAGCCCGAGGATCAGCGACGAGAGACTAACCGCTTTTACGATTTCAATCAGTGCGTCGTTTCCGAAGTAGCGCAAAACCGCACGATACAATCCGAAGCGAATGAACAGCGGAATCGCGACAATCGGTGCACACACGAATAACCAGGTGTGCGCCCGCAGTGGATTTACGATCTCGTCAATACCCAAGCGAACGACGAATGCCAACCAAAGCGCAGCCCAGACCAGAAAAATATCGGTCGCAACTTGCATCAGCCTTTTTTGGCGCCGCGGAAGCTGCAGTAGCCATTGGCGAAGCATCTCAATATCCTTTTCAAATAAAGCAAACGACAAGCTTAAAGCTCAAGCGTGTTTATCTCAAACAACTTCAAGCGACACATCACACTTCGCGCTGACCAGCTTTGAATCGCAATGCCAGCACAAGCAAGGGTACATAAGCCACCAACAATCCGACGAGACCATCAAGCAGGCCTATCGCCACCAGTATGGCAATTGGTAACAGCCAAACCACATTTATACCGGTTACTGAAAGCGTTACAGGTAAATGGCTTCCGTACTGACGTGACGCGTACTGATAAGCATGACTGCGATGCGCCTCGTAAACCTTGTCGCCTCTAATCAGTCGAACGAAAAGCGTGCATGTCGCGTCGACAATGAACGCGCCCAGGAGAATCAGCCACCCCCAAAACAAAGCGGGGTTTACCCACGCTGCCTGCAATGACAGAAAACCTAGCGTTATGCCCAGGAAACCGCTACCGGCATCGCCCATGAAAATTCGCGCCGGAGGGAAATTCCAATACAAGAAACCGGCAACAGCCAGCGCGAGCGCCACCGGCCCCCACACAGAACCGGGATTTCCTGAAACGATGTACAGGATTGCTCCACCCAGGCAAACAAAAATGGCTTCCATACTCGCCAATCCATCGATCCCGTCCATAAAGTTGTACAGGTTCAATAACCAGACCAGATAGAAGCTTCCAAATAAATACGCCGCCCATCCTAGATCGATGGCCATGCCGAACAGGTGAATCGCCGGCATTCCGTTGAAAATCACCATTCCGATGATTGCCGACGAAAAATGGCCTAGCAGTCTCCAACGTGCCGGGATATGACCGTGATCGTCGAGAAAACCAATGATCGCGACAAGTCCCCCGGGCACCAGGACAGCCAAGGCGACGGACCATTGAATCTGTTGAGTCACAGCAAGAAAAATCGCACTCAAAAGGAAGGAAACCACGATCGCGACCCCTCCTCCCCTGGGGGTGGGTAACACGTGGGAGCTCCGCGCGTTTGGGACATCAATAAGGCTATTGGACAATGCATATCGACGTAGAACAGCAGTGCCTACCAGAGCGCCAAAAAACGCCAAAGGTAAAATCCAATATAAGTTCGTCATCAGTGATGTTCCAAAAATTCTTTGGCTGTTTTGTCTAGAGCGTCTTCGACTGATACTGCTGGGTACCATCCAAGAAGATGCTGGGTCTTTTGTATGTCTACTTGCAGTGATCCACACAAACGCTGGGAAAGTGATCGACGTCCCAAGGCAACAGCACAAAATGCCAACATCTTTGCAGGAACCGGAAGCAGCCGACTCTTGACCCCTAGCGCCTTGGCAGTACGTTGTAATAATTCAGTTGTAGACAAATCAATGCCATCACTGACCAAAAATGTTTGTCCTGCGGCATTGGGGTGCTCAATGCAAACCATAATCAAACTGACGAGATTGTCGAGTGAAACCAAACTTCGCTTGTTATGAATAGAACCAAATGGCAGCGGAATACCCTTGTAGAGCCAAGCCATCATATTTCTAAAATTAGCTTTTACACCAGGGCCATAAACCAAGGTAGGCCGAATGATGACAACTTCCATACCAGTTTCTTTCGAAATAACCCGCAATGCGTCTTCGGCTTCTTTTTTGGAAACACCATAGGCATCGGATGGGGCAGGCTTATCGTCAGCGGTAAACGGCTTATCGCAATTTGTCTGCTCCCCGTTTACCTTTATGGAACTGATAAAAACAAAACGTTTAACTCCCGCTGCGGCAGCCTGCCGAGCAAGATTGATTGTGCCTTCAACATTAACCTTCCTGAACTCGGCTAACGCATCCTGCTCTACTTCCTTCATAACGTGAACCCGTGCGGCAGCATGAACAACAACTGCAGCGTCCTTTACTCCAGCACTCCAATCAGTAGCAGAGGATATATCCGGGACTGAAAACATTGACGAAGAAAGTTGTTGGCCATCTTTTTTTGAACGCACGACAGCCACTGGGAAATATCGCTCGACTTTATCCAGCGCACTCACCACCGCGGATCCGACAAAGCCACTTGCCCCTGTAACTACGATACGTAGGGGGACCTGAACTGAATCAATAGTCAATTAAAAAACCTCTTATATTCGTTAATCAACAGTTCAGAGCAGGTATTCGCACTGAATTCGGTAATGGCCCGCATTCTCGCAGCCTCCCCCATCGCCTCCAGTAATCGAGCATCATTCAATATCGAAACAATGGCTTGCTCAAGTGAAGCAGAATCCCTGACAGGAACCAAAATTCCCGTCTCGCCATTTACTATCGCATCTGACAAACCGTAAATATCAGTGCCTACCGTAGGGGTCCCCATGGCCGCTGCCTCAATGACAACGGTGCCGAAGCCTTCGCGATAGCTGGGTAGACATAGCAGGTCCGCCAGAGCCATATACTTTTCAGGTTCGTTTGAATAACCGACAATTTTAAGGTTACGAGTCAAGTCATCCGTAGAGGCGCTGGCGACAATTTCTTCGGCATCGGCTTCAAATGGCCCTACCAGAATGAGAAATACACTTTTATCGGCACGTACAATTTCACCAAATGCCGCCAAAAGTTCTCTGATTCCTTTGTCTGGAGTAACTCTCCCGACAAACAATAGTATTTTGCTGCCCTCCGGAATACCAAGACCACTTCGCAAATCGGCCAACTCCTCCACGCCGTAACGAGAAGAATCAAACCGATCAAGATTTATGCCTGCCAATGACCCACTTCCTAGAACGGAAATTTTTTCAGCTTTTATTACACCGCTGGAAACAAGAAAATTCTTTTGGCTTATACTGTCGGCATAACAATGTGTATTCAGTACTCCTATAACTTTATCACAAAACTTCAGTATTAATTTTTTGGCTCCACCCATCGTCACCCAAGGCTGTCCGGTAAAGGTATGCAGACGGACTTCAGTACCCGATAGAAAACCCGCAATTGCACAAAGCAACCCTGCTTTCGGTGTCGTAGAATGAACGACATTGAATTTTTTGCTTCTGAAAACCTTAATCAGCGATATCAAACTTAACAAATCCTTTACAGGATCTATCTTACGCTCAATATTTACAGGTATATAATTCGTACTTTCCGCTAGCTGACTACTCATTTCATCGTGACTAGCAATAACAGTAACCGCAGCACCAGAAGCTGCCAACGCGTCAATCTGCGCTTTCAACTGTGTTAGAACAAAAAAAGGAACAGTTGAAACTCGAGCAATTTTTAAGTTTTTATCCTGCACTATGAATCCCCCCTCTTAACACCTTGGCTCCGTCCATTACCCGGCGTCGAAACAATCAAACCAATAGCTGCAACCACAGGTTGCAAAAAAACACGAATGATATTTAGGAGTACTTGGTCGTAAAACATAAAGATGACTCCATTTATCAGACTATCGGCTGTTTCGTAAAAAGTTCACTGATAGCCTCTGGCACATTTTTTTCAGGAACAAAACCGAGGGTGTCACGAATCTTGGTGGCTGGGTAAGTTGTTTTAGACACTAGTGCGTCAATACGTGCCGGTGTGACAGGTAGACGCAAAAAACGATTGGCTACGGTAATCATCACGCGTAGCAGAGTTTCTGAAACGCTCCATTTCGGACGGGATACATGTTGTGCATCGGCCATTCCGTTTATCAGATCAGACAATGGACAGTCATTAGAAAGATTAAATACCTCACCTCTAGCCAATGGGTGAAATCCACAAAGCATCAAGGCAGAGGCAACGTCCTCAACATGGATATATGTAGCGACGGCATCTCTCCTGGCAGTCCCAATGTAAAAAAACAAGCCTTTCTGTACAATTTTCCCAAGCTGACGAAGCGAATTGTTCGTCATGCTTGCACCAAATACGTTAGACGGCCTCAATATCGAGTAACTGAAGAACTTACTACTTCCACCTTTCATTACCAGTGAGTCGGCTATCGTCTTGGTTTCTTCGTAGGTTCCTTGAGGGTTTTCTTTTGTTGTTTCACTTACAATACGGAGCGCACCTTGGGCAGGGCCATATGCTCCCACACTACTTAATTGAACAAAGTGGATAGGGTGTTCCGGAGATGCCAAACGATTAACAGCTGCAATCAAACGACTGGTGGCATCGACATGAAGTGATCGCATGGCCTTTTCATCGCGGATTTCACCCGCGCAATTGAAAACGACTTCGCAACCGGATACCAAAGAATCGTAATTCGTTTCAGGGTTCGTTAAGTCAGCCAGCACAACCTCTACACCGCTGAAACTGGTCTCAAAGGAGGTACGAGTTACAACTCTGACTTTATGGCCCGATGCACACAGGCGCGCGAGCAATTGGCTTCCAATAAAACCCTTGGCACCTGTCAGTAATACGAACATCTCACCTCCCCCCACTTACAAAAACACATTTTCGTTTCCAGCTTCTTTTGGTTGTTTTCCAGTTGCTAAACTGGCACATGCGAGGCGAATGACGTACCCGATCTCCAAGGGATAGAAAATCCAGGCATAAATGCCAAACCGATCATTATAAGCCACATCAAACATCGCAATATGCAAACAAGAAAGAAACGCACAGACGTAGAATATATACGTTTCGTTTTTTCTGTCCCTCTCTAGCAGTTTAAGCGCTATCAACAATATAATAGAAAACGATGAAAACGCCCAGAAATCCCATCTAAACCCTGTGAGATAGTCAATATTATCGATATCAGTATAGTTTATTGACAGACCGTAACCTGACAACAACTCGAACAACATGGATACCAGTAACGAAAAAACCTTAAAGTAGGATGCCATAGACACCAACACCCAAAAAACAACTACACCAAAAACACCAACCCCCATTATTTGCTTTCGAAAAAGCACAAAAGGAAAGTAAACCAATGAGGACTTATGAAACAATGTTGCCAACAGTGAAAACACTAAACCTCGACGCCAATAGTTTCTCACACAACAAACCAAGGCAAAATTCACAAAGCAAAGAGCAAAACCTTGACGAATAATATTTGCCGTCAATGAAAAAAAGAACGGATAAAACAACAAAAACCCAAAAGCAGGGAGCACCCAACCAGAGCTACTGCCAAATACAACTTTCAGCAAAAGGTAGTAGGACCATAAAAACATAAATGCAACAAAGAAGAAAAAACACTGATAGCTCAAACCAAGAAAGCCAAAAAAGCTGACCACCCCGATAAAGCCTGGCTCAAAGGTTTGAAATGGATTTTCGAGACCAGAATTAAAATCGTTGTAAAAATTTATGTAGACCTCAGTATCACCTTCCATATCAAATGGTCGATTAGATATATAATAGGACGCCAAAACAATCGCAAGAAATACGATAAAAACCTCTATCGTGCGAAACAGATTGCTCGCCCTGTTATCAGGCACCAACGCTCTCACTGCAGTCAATAACAGTAGAAAAACGCTTATCACATACAGTGGTGTGCCATACAACTCTAAACCAGCCATTTTCTCGCCTCGATCAGCCTCACATCGCACGGTTCTCTAGTCAACGAACCTTGCTCTCAGGGCCTACATGCTTTCTGACACTTACCGTATCCATAAACTTGTGTAGTCGGAAGTAGTAAAAATTGCGCAACAGAAAAACCAACCCCTTGAATGTGCACTTGCGAGTGGATTTCGCCATCGCCAGGAACGTGACAATAAAATTAGAGTATAGATCTTCTCTCAGTTCTGGTAGCTGATAAAAATATCGATACAAATCATCAAAATAAATCGTATACGATTTTATTTTCCCTTTGGTCGTCGACAAATAAGAACCTGCAGATGGATTGCACCGATATTTTACTAACGGAGAATTTATGTAGGCTGCCTTGCCGTCAGGAAGTAAAGAATCGATAACGAAGAACCACTCCATAAATTCTCGAGTGATGACTGCCTTCCTGGAGGTTCGACGATAGGCGTAGGAACTGTGAACCGCAATCGCTCCCCAGCGGGCCATTTCCTGAAGCGAGATAAAAGAAACCATGCTTGCGTCAGAACTTGGGTACTGTGTTTCAGAAGAGTAAGAACCGTCATCAGAAAAATAAATAGCTTTATGGAACACGACATTTACATCTGCGTTCTCTTTAAAAATATTATACTGCTGCTGAAGCTTCCCCGGCAGCATGACATCATCACCATCAAAATGATAAACAACATCTCCTGACGCCATTTTGTGGACACCATGGTAATTCAAGGCGGCGCCAACGTTTTTCTCTCTCAATAGTAACTTTATTCTACCTTCGTGTTTGCTTGAGTACTCACGAAGTATTTCCTGTGTTCGATCGGTTGAACAATCATCCGAGACAATAATTTCACAATCAAAATCTATATCCTGAGAAAGGATACTATCCAGACATTCCTCTATGTAATCTTGTTGATTATAACAAGATACAACCACACTCCCGGATAACATCAAGCATTTCTCCTTTTATAAATTACAAAACCGAAAACCGAAACGATAAAATAAATTACATTCATTATTAAGTTAGCGATAAAAGCGCCTTCGACGCCCTGTCCACTATTCAAAAAAAACAGACTTAAACTGCAAAACACCACACCCTGAGTCAGTTCACTTAGCAAATATATTTTGAGTGCCGCTCGTGCCACAACGACGAAACTTATCACGTACGTGATAACACGAAAAAAATCTGCTAGCAGTTGATACTTAACAAGACCTTCAAGCTCGGAAAACTCGGACGAAAGCAGTAATGGAATTACGTATTGACGAAGAGCAAAAAACAACGCTCCACCCAATACAAAAATAACCATAACGAGCTTCATAAACTTAAAAACCAGAGGTGTAATGTCCGCCACCTTAGTCTTTTCTGAAACCATTGGCATAAAATAAACAGCGAGAAATATCGTAAAAAACCCCATGTATGCACTGGATAACTTTATCGATGCCTGCCAAATACCCGCTGCTACAAACCCAACATGCTCAATAATTTGTTCACGAACAATAATTTCGACCAATGGAACACTGATTGCTCCAACTGTTGCCATCAACGTAAAGGACAACAATCGTTTAAAACCCTGCTTCTCAAACTTGAAACCAACGGGCAATTTCAAGAAAATAGATTTACAGTAAAAATACAGTGCCGGTATCGAATAAAATGAGAAAAAAAGCACCATCGATATCGATGCACCGACAAAATCAAACCTCTTAATCAAGACCCAGCTTACCGGAAGAACCAATATATTTCCGACTATTTGTATAACCGCAAATGTCTTGGTATCACGAAGACCATTTGCGACTCCCGTCACTAGATTGGTAAAAGCAAACCCAAACTGAGCAACAGAAAGAAACACCACAATCCAATAGTAATCAGGCGTTTTAAAGATATAACTGGAGATAACTCGGGAAAAAGAACATCCCAACAAACACACAACAACACAAAAAACTAAAGAATAAGCTTTGGAAACCGCAATCGTCTTCAGCAGTTCCTTAGGTTGTTTTTTGTACTGTGCGACGTATTTAATAAGGCCATTTACAATCCCTCCCCCTGCAAGCAGAGAAAGCATGGTGACAGCACTCATAAAGTGTCCCAATTGCCCCATACCCTCTGCACCGAGGTATACAGCAACAAGCTTAATGAAGGCGAAACCAACTCCAATTTTCGAAATCTGGGCGAGACTGGTTAAAGCGGCGCTGATTAGCGCACGCTTGTTATCAGAGAAATTTTTTGTAACTTTACTGGTCGGATGCATGAACCGCACCGATGACAACAGAAGCTACTCGATCTATGTCCTTCTTTTGCATTCCGTACCAAATTGGCAGACGAATCAGGCGCTCACTCTCAACTGTGGTGCAAACATCCTTGCCGTGAAAACGACCAAGCCGCAATCCCGCAGGCGCTGAGTGGAGTGGAATGTAATGGAAAACTGCACCGATCTCTTGATCTTTGAGCAAACCCAGTACTTTTGTTCGAACGTCGATATCCCGAACTTTTATATAAAACATATGGGCGTTGCCGACACATCCATCAGGTGTCGTGGGAAGTTCGACATGGCCAGCATCGGAGAGCTCTTTTAATGCCAGATAATAACTTTCCCAGATATGACGTCTTGCACTATTTATCTCGTCCACTTTTTCAAGTTGACCGAATAGATAAGCAGCTTGCAGTTCTCCTGGAAGATAACTACTACCCACATCAACCCAGGTATATTTATCAATCATGCCGCGAAAAAACAGACTGCGATTAGTCCCTTTCTCTCGAATGATCTCCGCCCGAACTATAAATTGTTCATCATTTATCAGTAGCAGTCCACCTTCACCACCACTCGTATAGTTCTTTGTTTCATGAAAACTATAGGCCGCCATGTGGCCAATGGTACCTAACGCCTTACCTTTATAGGTCGACATCATACCTTGAGCAGCATCTTCGATAACAAACAAGTTATATTGCTTTGCGATGGACATAATTGTGTCCATTTCGCAAGCAATCCCCGCGTAATGGACAGGCACAATAGCTTTTGTTTTGTCGGTAATTGCAGCCTCAATAAGCGCTTCATCAATATTCATAGTGTCAGGGCGAATATCAACAAATACGATTTTTGCACCGCGCAATACAAAAGCATTAGCTGTGCTGACAAACGTATAACTAGGCATGATCACTTCATCGCCCGGTTGAATATCAACCAGCAGAGCAGCCATTTCAAGAGCCTGAGTACACGACGGCGTTAACAACGCTTTTTTGCAGTGTAGTTTTTCTTCAAACCAACGTTGACAACGAAGGGTAAACTCCCCGTCACCAGACATCTTTCCGCTGCGCATTGCGGAAATGACGTATTGATCTTCATTTCCGGTATAAGGTGGTTTATTAAATGGAATAGTCATTTTTGTTCATCCAGAAACATTCGTTCGAGTGCCAGGAGATCTCGCTTGCGCTCCTTCACTCGCTCAGCAGGAACACCAACGTAAATCCCCCATGGATCAGTGCTTTTCGTAACCAATGCCATAGCACCTATCGAGCAGCCCTCTTTAATAGTGACTCCAGGCATCACTATTGCTCCTGCACCAACTATTACATGACGCTCGAGCTTAACCTTCTCGAATATTTCATTTTTATATTTTTTTGGAACCAACGAGTTAGTAAGTGTGGCACCACTGTAATCGTCTGACTGCGAGAAAATTTTTACACCATAAGCCAGCGTACAGAAGTCGGAAAACTCGATACCTGGCTCTCCACCAGCAACGAGGCACATTGGTGTAATATGATTGTACTTACCAAACACCACGCGCCCCGACACTACGCAAAAATCATCTATTCGTGTGTAATCCCCAAGGTCAATCAACTCTGGGTTATAGATAGCAGCCTTGTCACTGATTTTTACTTGTTTCCCTAGGGTTCTGAAACCTAGTTCACTCAACTGTATTGCGCTCAAGTACGCCATAGGCCACCCATGTAGAACTCAACTCAAACTCGAAACGAATTACTTTTCATCAATCTCGTCAACCAGACTCAACAGATACTGTCCATAACTGTTTTTCTTCAGTTCATTGCCAGTCCTTTTGAGCTCTGCAACGGTCAACCACCCATTATTAAAGGCAATTTCCTCTAAACAGGCGATCTTGTAACCTTGGCGCCTTTCTATTGTTTCAACAAAATGCGAAGCCTCGAGCAAGCTTTCGTGTGTACCGGTATCCAGCCACGCAAACCCTCGCCCCAGAAGTTCGACATGCAAACTTCCTCTCTCCAGATATGCCTGGTTTATACAGGTAATTTCAAACTCGCCGCGTGCAGAAGGCTTGACTTGCTTTGCAATTTCAATCACATCATTATCGTAAAAATACAATCCGGTTACTGCGAAATTCGACTTTGGCTTGAGTGGCTTTTCTTCAATAGAAATCGCTTTACGACTTTCATCGAACTGAACAACACCAAATCGTTCCGGATCCTTCACTTGATAACCGAATACTGTGGCGCCGCTTTTACGCTTCGTCGCCTCTTGGAGCATGGGCGTAAAGCCCTGGCCGTAAAAAATATTATCGCCAAGCACCAAACACACCGAATCCTTGCCAATAAATTCCTCACCGATAAGAAATGCTTGTGCAAGACCATCGGGACTTGCTTGAACTGCATATGTGAGGTTGACACCGATCTGACTGCCATCAGCAAGCAAACGTTGAAATCCAGCTTGGTCCTCAGGCGTCGTGATAATCAGGATGTCACGGATCCCGGCGAGCATGAGCACAGAAAGCGGATAAAAAATCATCGGCTTGTCGTAAATCGGAAGCAGCTGCTTGGATACCCCTTTCGTCAGTGGGTACAAACGAGTTCCCGAACCGCCTGCCAGAATGATACCTTTCATACTCTTCCCTCGTGCCTGATCCTAGGCTACTCACCAACATTGATACAAACCATCTACCGGCTAAACATAATCCTACACCTGTTTAGTGCTATTTTTCCGATAGACGAACATAAAGCCGTCCCACAAGACAACCAACCCCGCTCAATAGACCTGGCAAATCAAACAACCGCCACGATAAATAAAATCTATCAAAATAAGCAAGATCGCTGCGCGTTATAGGGTCTTCTGTATGCCAACTTTATTGGTTATAAAAAAGTCCCGAATAACTGCAAAAACCATCCCGAAAACAAGACCTAAAAACATACCAGCCAAAATTATAAATAAAAATTTTGGCTTGACTGGTGAGCCCGATTTCTCTACGAGCCCATCTATCCTGAAAGCTTTCGCTTCTCGATAGCTCTTTGAGAGTTGATTATAAAAATTGTACTTCGTTTCTATCTCTCGCAACCGGCTGATAAATGGATCGTCAGACTTCCTTGTTTTCAAATTTTCTATTTCAGCCGTCAGTGCTTTCGTGCCGCGCATGTAGGTAAGATCACCGTCCATGTTGCCTACAATACCAATCGAGGCCTTCGAGTCGCTGCCAACGGCTAGCGGCTTTTCAAGACCAATAGCTTGGGCAACCACCAGGGCCTCACGAAGTTTAATTAAGCTATCTTCTCTTGTCTTGTCGCCAATTTCTCGCAACGAGACTATTTCCTGATGAAGATTTTGAGACTCAACATCATACTCACTGGAGATATTTTTATTGATCTCTTGCATCGCCAATTGCTGTGCACGCGCCAACAGTTGCTCAATCCACTTGGCACCCATTTCCGGATCATTATTCAGGATAACAACGGAGTATCGATCCAACGCATCTTTGCCAACCATGGAAACAACAAGATTCTTAGAAAGCTTCTCATATAACCGCCCTTTAGGATCCTCACTCTTTCCTTGCGCAGCTAAATATGTATTCTTGAAAAACTCGCGACGAAGTGACTCACTTTGCAAGTTCTTCAAAAAAACCGAATAAACGTCTTTTACCGTAAACTGAGGCAACTTTGACTGATCGATGCGACCGTAATTTAAGTTCTCAATGTCATTTTGGGTAGGCGGGATCACAAAAGCCTTCGCTTCGTACAAAGGTTCAGCGAGGAATGCATAGGAAGCGGCTCCGAATGTTCCTAGCAGCGCCGCGCATAAAATCACAATTTTTTGTCGCCAAAGTGTATAAGCAAGCGCGTGCAAATCGAGACCATCATTGACTACAGAATTACTTGAACCAACCTGCATATCCTAAAACCCTTGAAATAAAAAAAACCATAGCCCCAACCATGTAAAACACCTTCAGTTCCTCTCCGCACGCGCCCCACTTACTCAAATCAGCGCCCTTCAATGAGTTTAGTCACACATCAAGGTGAAAATATTTTATTTAAACATGGAAAAAATTTTAAAAATCTTGGTACCTGGAGTAAAGACGCTACTCATTGAAACGACAGTCCTGTTTTTGTATTTATCAGCCGCTTATAAGCCCCCCAAGCTTTCCGGCCTATGCCCGATTGCCAGTTTGGCAAGTACATAGCGGATACCCAGAAATTCTTTCCGAGTCTGAATTTGCTGAATAGCCAATGCGGCGACATCGGCGATCGGATCCGCACTTGTCGCAACCCCTATCTGATCAGCAATGACGCTTAAAGTTTCAAGCTCTTTGGAAGGACGTAGCAGATCACACAAGTCTGCGAAGAGACCATCAACCTTCAGACGATCCAGTGCGATCAACTCGCCCAATGACGCGGGTGATCGCTGTAGCTCCCGCTCGACCTGTCCGTTTTTCCCGAGCAGGAAGATTTTCATACCGTACTCGAACGACCCGCGTAATTCTGGTCGATCCACTGCTGGTAGCTACCGCTCTTCACATGTTCCACCCAATCAGTGTTGTTCAGATACCACTCAACCGTCTTGCGGATGCCCGTTTCGAATGTCTCTTGCGGTACCCACCCAAGCTCGCGCTGAATTTTGCTGGCATCAATTGCATAACGCTGGTCGTGACCCGGGCGGTCCTGAACATAAGTGATCAGGTTTGCGTGGGGACGGTGAGCAGAGTTTGGACGCAGTTCATCGAGCAACGCGCACAGCGAATGGACGACCTCGATATTCTGTTTTTCGTTATGACCACCAATGTTGTAAGTCTCACCGATGACGCCTTCGGTCACAACTTTGTAGAGTGCACGGGCGTGGTCTTCGACATAGAGCCAGTCACGAACCTGATTGCCTTTGCCATAGACAGGCAGGGGCTTGCCTTCCAGAGCATTGAGAATGATCAACGGGATCAATTTTTCAGGAAAATGGCAGGGGCCGTAATTGTTCGAGCAGTTGGTGATCAGAGTTGGCAGACCGTAAGTACGACTCCAGGCGCTGACCAGGTGATCGGAACTGGCCTTGCTGGCCGAGTAAGGCGAGCTTGGCTGATAGGCTGTAGTTTCAGTGAACAAGTCTTCCGGACCTTCCAGGTCTCCGTAAACTTCATCAGTCGAGATGTGGTGAAACCGAAAACTGGCTTTGCGTGTATCGTCCAGCGACATCCAGTATTGACGCGTAGCTTCCAGTAAGGTGTAGGTGCCGATGATATTGGTCTGGATGAAATCGGAGGGCGCCGAGATCGAGCGGTCAACGTGCGACTCCGCAGCCAAATGCATGATAGCGTCGGGTTGAGACTCAAGCAGTACACGATCGATCTGGTCACGATCGCAGATATCAACGCGCTCGAATACATAGCGCGGGCTCTGACTGGCTTCCGCTAAAGACTCGAGATTACCGGCATAGGTAAGTTTATCGACGTTAACAACAGAATCGGTGGTATTCGAAATGATATGACGAATGACCGCCGAACCAATAAATCCGGCTCCGCCGGTTACGAGAATTTTCACGCGAAACCATACCCTTGAGTTGCTGACCGGGCTGCACATCGGCACTGCCAAATCCATGAATACAAGGCCATCAAAAAATGCGGCCTCTGGCTGAGCCAGTCTAAGTCGATGTGGAGATAGACCACTCTCGAACAAGCGCAACATTTTACAGCTTAATGACCGATTTACTAAGGGATGTAGAGAAGCTGTGGCGCGAGCTCTCTGAGTACTTCGTACTGGATGTTACTAAACAAGTCGCTTGCGCAAAATCCTGGACGAGCGTCCCAGGATCCAGCCAAGTAGCGGTCCGACGACCATCCCTGCCAGCAAAGCCAGGACTATTACCAAAGATACTGGCAATTGCGGGCCAGCCCAACCGAGAAAAAACAAGGTAACCGATTGCTGATTCTCCAGTACGAAAGCCAGGATCACCAGTACCAGAAAAAGGATTAACACGCCAAGCAGCACTCGCATGAGATTACGCATGAAGGGCTCCTTGATCGGCAGTGACTGTCAAAGCGCATCCTCCTCTTCTTCATTCACCCGATCACGCAGCTCTTTACCTGGCTTGAAGTGAGGAACGAATTTACCGTCGAGACTGACAGACTGGCCGGTTTTCGGATTGCGCCCTACCCGTGGCGCGCGATAGTGCAGAGAGAAGCTGCCAAACCCCCGGATCTCGATGCGATCCCCGGTAGCCAGACATTGGGACATTTGCTCAAGCATGGTCTTGATGGCCAGCTCCACATCCTTGGATGAGAGCAGCCCTTGATGGGTGACAATTCGTTCGATCAACTCCGACTTCGTCATATTTTTCCCTTCTTTTTCAAGCAGCTAGATCAGCGCTTCAAAGGTTTTAGCACGCCTGCGCGATTTTGAACAGCCTGAGTTTTAGCATCTATCCCAGCCCCTCAAAATGCTTGATTCCCGAAACGGGAAGACTCTGGGCGCTCACCCAGTCATCGGCAGATCACCAGCATAGTGCGCGTCAGGAAACCCGCCGGGTTGAACCCAAAAAGCCCTCCCTCCTCCTCCTCTTCCTTAAGATCATCAGACCGTGTCAAAACCTTATAGCCCGCCCCCTTGCACTCCTTGGCCGCGCGCTTGTAACACTTGTCCCATTTCGAACCGAGCCCCGAACAATCGATTTCAATACCGCTGACCCCACGCACTACGTGAGTTTTGGCGCTGGTGGTACAACCCGCCAATGCCAGCACTGCTACTGCGACAATGAGTTTGTTCATTCACGTCCTTTTGCCAGAAAGCCTATCGAGCGATCATGAGTCTCAGGCTAAAGACTAGCTGCAAATAAGCGATTGATCCGACTAAACAATCAGACCTTCTTTCGTCCTTTTTGGTTCACGACCCAAGCGACTACCCCCCAGGTACTTCACCAAACGCCAGGCACAAAAAAGGGCGACCGAAGTCGCCCTTTTTTACAGAAAATCAGAACTTAGTTCTGTTTTTCCATTTGTGCACGCAGCAGGTCACCCAGAGTGGTGGCCACAGGAGCATCAGTAGCTACTGGCTTGTCGCGCAGGCTCTGGATTGCTTCTTTCTCGTCTTCAACGTCTTTCGACTTGATCGAGAGCTGAATTACACGGCTCTTGCGGTCAACGCTGATGATCTTGGCTTCTACTTCTTCGCCTTCTTTCAGAACGTTGCGCGCGTCTTCAACGCGGTCACGGCTGATTTCGGAGGCTTTCAGAGTCGCTTCGATATCGTCGGCCAGAGTGATGATGGCGCCTTTAGCGTCAACTTCCTTCACGATGCCTTTAACGATGGCGCCTTTGTCGTTCTCTTGAACGTACTCGGAGAACGGATCGCTTTCCAGTTGCTTGATACCCAGGGAGATGCGCTCGCGCTCTGGGTCAACCGACAGGATAACGGTGTCCAGCTCGTCGCCCTTCTTGAAGCGGCGAACGGCTTCTTCGCCCACTTCGTTCCAGGAGATGTCGGACAGGTGAACCAGACCGTCGATGCCGCCGTCCAGACCAATGAAGATACCGAAATCGGTGATCGACTTGATGGTGCCGGAGATTTTATCGCCCTTGTTGAACTGGCCAGAGAAATCTTCCCATGGGTTGGATTTGCACTGCTTGATGCCCAGGGAGATACGACGACGCTCTTCGTCGATGTCCAGAACCATGACTTCCACTTCGTCGCCGACTTGTACGACTTTCGAAGGGTGGATGTTCTTGTTGGTCCAGTCCATTTCGGAAACGTGTACCAGACCTTCAACGCCTTCTTCCAGCTCAGCGAAGCAGCCGTAGTCGGTCAGGTTGGTTACACGCGCGGTAACGCGAGTGCTTTCCGGGTAACGGGCTTTGATAGCAACCCATGGATCTTCGCCCAGTTGCTTCAGGCCCAGGGAAACACGATTGCGCTCGCGATCGTACTTCAGAACCTTGACATCGATCTCGTCGCCAACGTTGACGATTTCGGAAGGATGCTTGATACGCTTCCAAGCCATGTCGGTAATGTGCAGCAGGCCATCGACGCCACCCAGATCGACGAATGCGCCGTAATCGGTGAGGTTCTTGACGATACCTTTGACTTGTTGGCCTTCCTGCAAGGATTCCAGCAGAGCTTCGCGCTCGGCGGAGTTCTCGGCTTCCAGGACGCTACGACGGGAAACGACAACGTTGTTGCGCTTCTGGTCCAGCTTGATGACCTTGAATTCCAGCTCTTTGCCTTCCAGGTGCGTGGTGTCGCGCACTGGACGGACGTCAACCAGAGAACCTGGCAGGAACGCACGGATGCCGTTAACGTCGACAGTGAAGCCGCCTTTAACCTTACCGTTGATAACGCCCTTGACCACTTCTTCGGCTGCGAAGGCTGCTTCCAGAACAATCCAGCATTCAGCGCGCTTGGCTTTTTCACGGGACAGCTTGGTTTCACCAAAGCCGTCTTCAACCGAGTCCAGAGCAACGTGAACTTCGTCACCGACGTTGATGTTCAGTTCGCCAGCGTCGTTGTAGAACTGCTCAAGCGGGATGAGTGCTTCAGACTTCAGGCCAGCGTGAACGGTTACCCAGCGAGCCTGGTAATCGATATCAACGATAACACCGGTGATGATGGAGCCTGCCTGAAGGTTCAGGGTTTTTAGGCTTTCTTCAAAGAGTTCCGCAAAGCTTTCGCTCATTTTAATTCCTGTTGATGAGGGCGAAGAATACGCCCATCTCCACACCCCAGACGGTGTGGGTTAGTTTCATTTAAAAGAAGCCACCGCAGGACTATGACTGGTCCCCTGCGGCCTTCTTGGTCACCCGGCGATATCGCGAATGGCGATTTCGCTCATGATGCGTTCCAGCACCTGGTCGATGGATAATTCCGTGGAATCCAGCTGTATGGCGTCAGCCGCCGGTTTGAGCGGGGCTACCGCTCGCTGGGTGTCACGCTCATCGCGTGCACGTATCTCATCTAGCAGACTCGACAGACTAACACCCTCGACTTTGCCCTTCAACTGCAAATATCGACGGCGTGCCCGTTCCTCGGCGCTGGCCGTCAGAAAAATCTTCAGCGGCGCGTCAGGAAAAACCACCGTGCCCATGTCCCGACCATCCGCCACAAGGCCCGGCGCTTCCTGAAAAGCCCGCTGGCGCTGCAGCAACGCCTCGCGTACAGCGGGCAGCGCAGCTACCTGGGAAGCGCCGGAACCGACGCTTTCGGTGCGAATGACATCGCTGACTTCATCACCTTCCAGAATGATGCGTTGCAACTGACCGTCCGTCGCTGCGATGAACTGCACATCCAGATGAGCGGCGAGTTTCTTCAGCAGCTCTTCATTGGTCAGGTCGACACCGTGGTTATGCGCGGCGAACGCCAGCAATCGGTACAACGCACCGGAGTCCAGCAGGTTCCAGCCCAGGCGCTTGGCCAGAATCCCGGCTACCGTGCCCTTGCCCGAACCGCTTGGCCCATCGATGGTGATGACCGGTGCAATGTTGATCACGACTGCGCCTCTTGTGCCACGCGAATACCGACCTGTGCGCACAGCGCCAGGAAATTCGGGAACGATGTCGCGACGTTGGCGCAATCATGAATGCGGATCGGCGCACTGGCGCGCAGCGAAGCAACGCTGAACGCCATGGCAATACGGTGATCACCATGACCGTGCACTTCACCGCCGCCGATCTGGCCGCCGTCGATGATGATGCCATCCGGGGTTGGTTCGCACTTGACGCCCAGCGCCAGCAAGCCATCGGCCATGACCTGGATACGATCCGACTCCTTGACCCGCAGTTCTTCCGCGCCACGCAACACGGTGCGCCCTTCGGCACAGGCGGCGGCGACGAACAGCACCGGGAACTCGTCGATCGCCAGCGGAACCAGCGCCTCGGGAATCTCGATACCCTTGAGTTTAGCCGCACGTACGCGCAAGTCAGCTACAGGCTCGCCACCCACTTCACGCTGGTTTTCCAGGGTAATGTCGGCGCCCATCAGGCGCAGGATGTCGATCACACCGGTACGGGTCGGGTTGATGCCGACGTGTTCCAGCACCAGCTCCGAACCTTCGGCGATCGATGCCGCCACCAGGAAGAACGCCGAAGACGAAATATCACCCGGGACTTCAATGTGGGTCGCGGTCAGCTTGTTGCCGGACTCGACCGATGCGGTCGCACCATTGACCGTTACCGGGTAGCCGAAGCCACGCAGCATGCGCTCGGTATGGTCGCGGGTCGGAGCAGGCTCGGTAACCGTGGTCTTGCCTTCGGCATACAGGCCGGCCAACAGCAGGCAGGACTTAACCTGGGCACTGGCCATCGGCATGGTGTAGGTCAGCCCCTTGAGCTTGTTGCCTCCACGAATGGTCATCGGTGGACGACCTTCGGCGGCGGTTTCGATCACCGCGCCCATTTCACGCAGCGGATTGGCCACGCGATTCATCGGGCGCTTGGACAGCGAAGCGTCGCCGGTCAGGGTGCTGTCGAAGTTCTGCGCAGCCAGCAGGCCGGACAGCAGGCGCATCGAAGTACCGGAGTTGCCCAGATAGATCGGGCCCGGTGCCTGCTTCAGGCCATGCAGGCCGACGCCGTGGATGGTCACGCGACCGTGGTGCGGACCTTCGATGACCACCCCCATGTCACGGAAAGCCTGCAAGGTCGCCAGGGCATCTTCGCCCTCCAGGAAACCTTCGACTTCGGTGACGCCTTCGGCCAGGGAGCCCAGCATGATCGAACGGTGGGAAATCGATTTGTCACCCGGTACGCGAATCCGACCGGACAGGCGGCCACCAGGTTGAGCCAGGAAAATCAGATCGTTGGAATTCATAGCGTCCACATAGGCCCTGCGGGCCAGGATTTTACTGAAATGCTCGCGGGCAACCCGGGCGCGAGTGAAGACGCCCAACAATTGGTGCCCATCCCCTGCATCGACCGCGTCGCGCAAGGCGTCGAGGTCGCTGCGAAATGTATCGAGTGTGCGCAGGACAGCCTCGCGGTTGGCGAGGAAGATGTCGTGCCACATGACCGGGTCGCTTCCGGCGATTCTTGTGAAATCGCGGAAACCGCCCGCAGCGTAACGGAAGATCTCAAGATTTTCATTGCGCTTGGCCAACGAATCGACCAGGCCGAACGCCAGCAAGTGCGGCAGATGACTGGTCGCGGCCAGCACTTCATCGTGGCGCTCGACCTGCATGTGCTCGACATCGGCGCCCAGTTCGCGCCACAAACGGTCGACCACCGCCAGGGCTGCCGGATCGGTTTGATCCAGCGGCGTCAGAATGACTTTATGGCGACGGAACAGCTCGGCATTGGAGGCTTCCACCCCGCTTTGCTCTGAACCGGCAATCGGATGCCCAGGCACGAAACATGACGGCATCTTGCCAAATGCTTCGGTGGCCGCACGCACCACATTGCCCTTGGCACTGCCGACATCGGTCAGGATCGCTTGCCCCAGATCCATGCCCGCCAGACGTGCGAGCACTTTTTCCATGGCCAGGATCGGCACCGCCAACTGGATGACATCGGCGCCCTGACAAGCAACGCCCAGGTCTTCCTCGCAGCGATCCACCACACCCAACTCGACCGCGAGCCTGCGCGATTGTGGATCGAGATCGACCCCGACCACTTCGCGGCACAGACCGCTTTCACGCAACCCCTTGGCAAACGAACCGCCGATCAACCCGAGACCGACCACCACCAGGCGACCGATCATAGGCTCAGCAGATTGCAGCGCAGTGACATCAACCACGAGCCAGAACCTTGGACAGCGCTTCCAGGAAACGGCTGTTCTCTGCCGGCAGGCCGATGGTGACGCGCAGGTGATTCGGCATGCCGTAGTTGGCCACCGGACGCACGATCACGCCTTCACGCAGCAAGCCCTGGAACACCGGGGCCGCGACTTGACCGAGATCGACGCAAATGAAATTGCCCTTGGACGGGATCCAGCTCAGCCCCAGTTCACGGAAACCGGCCTCCAGTTGCTGCATGCCGGACTCGTTCAACTGACGGCTTTGCGCCAGATATTCTTCGTCCTTCAACGCCGCACAGGCCGCGGCCAGGGCCAGGCTGTTGACGTTGAACGGCTGGCGTACGCGGTTCAGCACGTCTGCAACCACCGCCGTGGACAAGCCATAACCCACGCGCAGCGCCGCCAGGCCATAGGCCTTGGAGAAGGTGCGGGAAACCAGCAGGTTCGGATAAGCCGCCAGGAAGTCCAGGCCATCCGGCAGATCGCTGCCTTCGGCGTACTCGATGTAAGCCTCGTCCAGTACGACCAGCACATGCTCCGGCACATCCTGCAGGAATTCGTCCAGCGCCTCGGCGTCGAACCAGGTCCCGGTCGGATTGTTCGGGTTAGCGATGAACACCACGCGGGTGTTGGCATCGATCGCCGCCAGCATGGCAGGCAAATCATGCCCCCAATCCTTGGCCGGAACCACCTTGGCCTGTGCGCCGACCGCCTGGGTGGCAATCGGGTAGACAGCGAACGCATGCTCGCTGAACACGGCATTCAGACCCGGTGCCAGGTAGGCACGCGCGACCAGCTCCAGGATGTCATTGGAGCCGTTGCCCAGCGTGACCTGATCGATCTCGACGCGGCACTGCTCGGCCAACAGGCTCTTGAGTGCAAAACCGTTGCCGTCCGGATAACGGGTCAGCTCGGCCAGCGCATCGCGGATCGCCGCCAGCGCTTTGGGGCCCGCGCCCAGCGGGTTTTCGTTGCTCGCCAGCTTGATGATGCTGGCTGGATCGAGGTCCAGCTCACGCGCCAGTTCGTCCACGGGCTTGCCCGGAACGTAAGGCGAAAGTTGTTGCACGCCCGGCTGTGCCAGAGCGAGGAAATTGCCACTCATTTGCTACCGCCCCTTAGAGAACTGCTTTCGGGTAGGAACCCAGCACCTTGAGTGCCACTGCTTCCTGACTGATCTTTTCCAGCACACCTTTGACCAGCGGGTCGCGGTGATGGCCGACGAAGTCGATGAAGAACACGTAGGTCCATTTACCGCTGCGCGACGGACGAGTCTCGATTCGCGTCAGGTCGATGCCATTGTCGTGGAACGGCACCAGCAACTCGTGAAGCGCACCCGGCTTGTTGCTCATCGAAACGATGATCGATGTCTTGTCGTCGCCTGTCGGCGGCACTTCCTGGTTGCCGATCATGAGGAAGCGCGTGGAGTTATCCGGGCGGTCCTCGATTTTTTCGGCCAGACGGGTCAAGCCGTACAGGCCGGCCGCCATGTCACCGGCAATGGCCGCCGAGTTCCACTCACCCTTGACCCGCTTGGCCGCTTCGGCGTTGCTGGACACCGCCACGCGCTCGACATTCGGGTAATGGGCGTCCAGCCACTTGCGGCACTGGGCCAGGGACTGGGCGTGGGAGTAGATGCGGCTGATGCTGTCGGTCTTGGTGTTTTCACCGACCAACAGGTGATGGTGGATACGCAGCTCGACTTCGCCGCAGATCACCATGTCATGTTCGAGGAAGCTGTCGAGGGTGTGATTGACCGCGCCTTCGGTGGAGTTCTCCACCGGCACCACGCCAAAATTCACTGCCCCCGCCGCCACTTCGCGGAACACTTCGTCGATCGCCGCCATCGGCTTGCTGATCACCGCGTGGCCGAAGTGCTTCATGGCCGCCGCCTGGGTGAACGTACCTTCAGGGCCGAGGTAAGCCACTTTCAGCGGCTGCTCGAGCGCCAGGCACGAAGACATGATTTCACGGAACAACCGCGCCATCTCTTCGTTGCCCAGCGGCCCCTGGTTGCGCTCCATGACACGTTTGAGCACCTGAGCTTCACGCTCAGGACGATAGAACACCGGCACTTCGCCTTCGGCCAGCGAGGCCATCTTTACCCGCGCGACTTCCTGGGCGCAGCGCGCACGCTCGCTGATCAGCTCCAGGACCTTTTCGTCCAGGGCATCAATGCGCAGGCGCAGTGCCTTGAGTTCTTGCTCAGACATTAGCCGTGTTCCTTCTCGAACTCTGCCATGTACGAAACCAGCGCATTGACGGCGTTGATGTCGACGGCGTTATAGATGGAGGCGCGCATGCCGCCCACGGAACGGTGACCCTTGAGGTTCAACAGGCCACGTTCGTCGGCACCGGCCAGGAACGGCTTGTCCAGACGATCATCAGCCAGGCGGAACGGCACGTTCATCCACGAGCGGTCCGACTTGTTGATCGGGTTGCTGTACAGGCCGCTGGCATCGATGAAGCCGTACAGCGTGCGCTGCTTGACTTCGTTGAGCTTGCCGATGGCCTCGACGCCGCCCTGCTCCTTGAGCCACTCGAACACCAGGCCGGACAGGTACCAGGCCAGGGTCGGCGGCGTGTTGTACATCGAGCCGTTATCGGCTGCGACCTTGTAGTCGAGCATGGTCGGGCACAGCGAACGGGCGTGACCCAACAGGTCTTCACGCACGATGTTTACCACGATGCCGCTCGGGCCGATGTTTTTCTGGGCGCCGGCGTAGATCATGCCGAAGCGCGACACATCCACCGGGCGCGACAGGATGTCCGAGGACATGTCGGCGACCAGCGGAACATCGCCGGTTTCCGGGATCCACTGGAATTCCAGACCGCCGATGGTTTCGTTCGGCGCGTAGTGAACGTAGGCCGCGTCTTTCGACAGCTTCCACTCGTTCTGGCCGGGAATGGCGAAATAGTCGTAAGGCTTGGCGGTGCCGGCAACATTGACGTGGCCGAAGCGCGAAGCTTCTTCGATGGCTTTCTGCGACCAGATACCGGTGTCGATATAGTCGGCCGAGCCGTTTTCCGGCAACAGGTTCAGAGGAATCTGAGCAAATTGCTGGCTGGCGCCACCTTGCAGGAACAGCACTTTATAGTTCGAGGGGATATTCAGCAGATCACGCAGATCCTGCTCGGCCTTGGTGGCAATGGACACGAACTCATCGCTGCGATGGCTCATTTCCATGACCGACAGGCCCTTGCCGTGCCAGTCGAGGAGTTCACCCTGGGCGCGCTGCAGGACAGCTTCGGGAAGCGCCGCAGGACCGGCACAGAAGTTATAGGCTCTCTTGCTCACATCCAATCTCGCTCTGATTTCAATCAATCTATTTGATCTGTAGGAGCTGTCGAGCGAAGCGAGGCTGCGATCTTTTGATCTTTATTCCTGAAGGCAAGATCAAAAGATCGCAGCCTCGCTTCGCTCGACAGCTCCTACATGAGAACAATTCGACAATTCAAACAACAAGGGGGCGAATTTTCATCCGCCCCCTGCTTGCCCGCTTATTCCTGTGGTTCTTCGTCAGCGGCGGCGTCGAGTTGCTGGTCATCGGCAACGTCGTCGATCACGACTTCCCCGACAAACCCTTCACCCTCTTCACCTTCCAGCTCTTCACCCTCGACTTCCGACGGTTCCTGAACCCGCTCCAGCCCGACCAGTGTTTCGTCGTTGGCCAGCTTGATCAGGGTCACGCCCTGGGTGTTACGACCCAGGCTGGACACTTCGTCGACACGGGTGCGCACCAGGGTACCCTGGTCGGAAATCAGCATGATCTCCTCGCCGTCGAGTACCTGGACCGCACCGACCAGACGGCCGTTACGCTCGTTGCTGACCATGGCGATAACGCCCTGACCGCCACGCTTGTACTCAGGGAACTCGGTGATCGCCGTGCGCTTGCCGTAGCCACGCGCCGAAGCGGTGAGGATCTGGCTGCCTTCTTCCGGAATCAGCATGGAAATCAGCTTCTGACCTTCCGGCAGACGCATGCCGCGCACACCGCGAGCGGTACGGCCCATGGCGCGAACGTCGGATTCCTTGAAGCGGGTGACCTTGCCGCCGTCGGAGAACAGCATCACTTCGCGCTCGCCATCGGTGATGGCCGCGCTGATCAATACGTCGCCTTCATCCAGCTCCAGCGCAATCAGGCCGACGCTGCGTTGACGGCTGAAGGATTCCAGCGGGGTCTTCTTCACGGTGCCGTTGGCGGTGGCCATGAAGATATAGTGACCTTCGGTGTATTCCTCGACCGGCAGCATGGTGGTGATGTATTCACCGTCATCCAGCGGCAGCAGGTTGACCAGCGGACGACCACGGGCAGCGCGGGATGCTTCAGGGATTTCGTAGGTTTTCAGCCAGTACACCTTGCCCTTGCTGGAGAACAGCAGCAGCGTGGTGTGGCTGTTGGCAACCAGCAGGTGAGCGATGTAGTCCTCATCCTTGACGCCGGTCGCCGACTTGCCTTTACCGCCACGACGCTGGGCCTGGTACGCAGCCAGCGGCTGGGTCTTGGCGTAGCCACCGTGGGAAATGGTCACGACGCGCTCTTCTTCCGGGATCATGTCACCCAGGGTCAGGTCGAGACGGGCATCGAGGATTTCGGTACGACGCACGTCGCCGTATTCGGCGCGGATCACTTCCAGCTCTTCGCGGATCACTTCCATCAGGCGCGTGGCGCTGTTGAGGATGCGGATCAGCTCGCCGATCTGGTTGAGGATCTCTTGATACTCGGCCAGCAGCTTCTCGTGTTCCAGACCGGTCAGACGGTGCAGGCGCAGTTCCAGAATGGCTTGCGCCTGCTCCGGCGACAGGAAGTACTTGCCGTCGCGCAGACCGTATTGCGGATCGAGGTTTTCCGGACGGCACGAATCGGCGCCGGCGCGCTCGACCATCGCCACCACGGCCGAGGATTCCCAAGGGGTGCTGACCAGCGCTTCCTTGGCTTCCGACGGCGTTGGCGATGCCTTGATCAGGGCGATGACCGGGTCGATGTTCGACAGGGCAACTGCCTGGCCTTCCAGAATGTGGCCACGTTCGCGCGCTTTACGCAGTTCGAACACGGTACGACGGGTCACCACTTCACGGCGGTGACGGACGAAGGCTTCCAGCAGGTCCTTGAGGTTCAGGATCCGCGGACGACCGTCGATCAGCGCGACGATGTTGATACCGAACACCGCTTGCAGCTGGGTCTGGGCGTAGAGGTTGTTGAGGATGACCTCCGGCACTTCGCCGCGACGCAACTCGATCACGACGCGCATACCGTCCTTGTCGGACTCGTCGCGCAGCTCGGTGATGCCTTCGAGCTTTTTCTCTTTTACCAGCTCGGCGATCTTCTCGATCAGACGCGCCTTGTTCAGCTGGTAAGGGAGTTCGGTGATGACGATCTGCTGGCGACCACCGACCTTGTCGATGTCTTCGATCATCGAGCGGGCGCGCATGTAAATGCGCCCGCGACCGGTGCGGTAGGCCTCGATGATGCCGGCGCGACCGTTGATGATCGCGGCGGTCGGGAAGTCCGGACCGGGGATGTATTGCATCAGCTCGTCGACAGTCAACTCTGGGTTGTCGATGAGCGCCAGGCAACCGTCGATGACTTCACCGAGGTTGTGCGGCGGAATGTTGGTCGCCATGCCCACGGCGATACCGCTGGAGCCGTTGACCAGCAGGTTGGGAATACGGGTCGGCATGACCGCCGGGATCATTTCGGTGCCGTCGTAGTTCGGCACCCAGTCCACGGTTTCCTTGTGCAGGTCAGCCAGCAGCTCGTGCGCCAGCTTGGTCATGCGCACTTCGGTGTATCGCATGGCCGCGGCGTTGTCGCCGTCCACCGAACCGAAGTTGCCCTGGCCGTCTACCAGCAGGTAGCGCAGGGAGAATGGCTGCGCCATCCGAACGATGGTGTCGTACACCGCGGTATCACCGTGCGGGTGATACTTACCGATCACGTCACCGACAACACGGGCAGATTTCTTGTACGGCTTGTTGAAGTCGTTGCCCAGCTCGCTCATCGCGAACAGCACGCGCCGGTGCACGGGCTTCAAGCCATCGCGCGCATCCGGCAGTGCCCGCCCGACAATTACGCTCATCGCGTAGTCGAGGTAGGACTGCTTCAGCTCGTCTTCGATATTGACCGGGAGGATTTCTTTGGCCAGTTCGCCCATGAGAAGCCTGATTCCTTTTTCTGGTGAAACTTCGTCAGGACCAACGAAGCTCGCCGCTGCAGGCTCAGTGCCATGCATTGGCTTACGACAAATCAACGAGTTATGCCATGGATCTGCGCAGTAAAGGTCACCCCGAAGGGTAACCATGGAAACCGCCGGATGTTATCACAAGAGCCGCCACGCACCTATCCCCCAGATGCGCATGGAGAGTAGTTAGTTGACCGGTGACAGGCTTGAAGGGGACGAGAGAGGCTCAGAGCCGTGTTGAATGGAGAATTTGTGGCTGATTCGGGTTGATTTGTTGACTTTGAGGGCCTCTTCGCGGGCAAGCCCGCTCCCACATTTTACCGAGTTCTCCAGTCAGACCAGGTCGAGTGCGGGAGCGGGCTTGCCCGCGAAGGCAATTTATCAGGCACCCTGAATCATCAATGCAGACGCTTGCGGCACATCAACTGCGCCATCTTCGCCGTGTCCGGGCGCTCGACGATGCCTTTTTCGGTGACGATCGCATCGATCAGATCCGCCGGCGTCACGTCGAACACCGGGTTGAAGGCATGGACATCGGCCCCGACGCGCTTGCCACCGACCTCCAGCAACTCGCGACCATCACGCTCTTCAATCGGAATGTCGTCGCCACTGGCCAGGTTCATGTCGATGGTCGAACTCGGCGCCACCACCATGAAGCGCACGCCGTGGTGCATCGCGTTGACCGCCAGTTGGTAGGTGCCGATCTTGTTGGCCACGTCGCCATTGGCGGTGATCCGGTCAGCGCCGACGATGACCCAGGTAGGGCCTTTGGTCTTCATGATATGCGCCGCAGCGGAATCGACATTGAGGGTCACGGGAATGCCTTCATTGGCCAGCTCCCACGCAGTCAGCCGCGAACCCTGCAACCATGGGCGGGTTTCGTCGACATATACCTGCTCGACCATGCCCTCGATGAATGCGCCACGAATCACCCCCAGCGCGGTGCCAAAGCCGCCCGTGGCCAGCGCACCGGTGTTGCAGTGGGTCAGGATCGCCTGGGCGTTGCCCTGATGCTTGCGGATCAGGTCCACCCCCAGTTGCGCCATGGTCAGGTTGGCTTCGCGATCACTTTCGTGAATGGCGATGGCCTCGGCCTCCAGCACCTCCAGCGGATCGGCGTTGTCTTTCAGGCGATCAAGCCGGTCATGCATGCGGCCAAGCGCCCAAAACAGGTTGACGGCGGTAGGGCGGGAATCGGCCAGCAACATGAAATCCTCTTCCAGCGCCGCGTACCAGTCGCCACCTTCGGCAATCCGGGCGCGGGCTGCCAGTACAATGCCATAAGCCGCACTGATGCCAATCGCCGGAGCACCGCGCACCACCATCGAGCGGATTGCCTCGGCCACACCCGCTGCACTGGTGTAGGTAATCCAGGTTTCCTCGAACGGCAAAATACGCTGATCCAGCAGATGGAGAGCGCCATCACGCCAATCGATGGCCTTTACCTTTTCCGCAGCCAACAGTCGATCGCGCATCCCTCACCCCGCACTCATGAACAAAAGCCGCCGATTATAGCGATCCCCCCGCGAAGACGCTCGGGTATACTTCGCCATCCTATACAAAAGCACTGGAACCGACCCTCGATGCCGAACACTGCCGCTGCGCTCGACCTGTTATTGCTGCCGACCTGGCTGGTACCCGTCGAGCCCGCTGGTGTTGTCCTCAAGGAGCATGGCGTGGGCATCCGTGATGGACGCATCGTGTTTATCGGCCCACGTTCCGCCGCACTGAAGCTTAACGCAACAGAAACCCGCGAATTGCCCGACATGCTGCTCTGCCCCGGCCTGATCAATGCCCATGGGCACGCGGCGATGACACTGTTCCGTGGCTTGGCCGATGATCTGCCATTGATGACCTGGCTGGAAAACCACATCTGGCCCGCCGAAGCCAAGTGGGTCGACGAGGATTTCGTACGCGACGGCACGGACCTGGCCATCGCCGAGCAAATCAAAGGCGGCATCACCTGTTTCTCTGACATGTACTTCTTCCCGAAGGTTGCCAGCGAGCGCGTACACAACAGCGGCATTCGCGCGCAGATCGCGATTCCGATCCTCGATTTCCCTATTCCGGGCGCGGCTTCGGCGGACGAAGCCATTCGTCAGGGTGTCGAGTTGTTTGGCGACCTCAAGCACCACGAGCGCATCAAAATCACCTTCGGCCCCCATGCACCCTACACCGTGGGCGACGAAAACCTGGAAAAAATCCGGGTGATTGCCGAAGAACTGGACGCCTCGATCCACATGCACGTGCATGAGACGGCGTTCGAAGTGCAGCAATCGGTCGAGCAGCGCGGTGAACGACCACTGGCCCGCCTGGCGCGCCTGGGCCTGCTGGGGCCGCGCTTCCAGGCGGTTCACATGACCCAGATCAGCGATGAAGACCTGGCCCTGCTGGTAGAAAGCAACAGCAATGTGATTCATTGCCCGGAGTCGAACCTGAAGCTGGCCAGCGGATTCTGCCCGGTCGAGCGTTTGTGGCAGGCCGGGGTCAATGTCGCGGTCGGCACCGATGGCGCGGCGAGCAACAATGACCTGGACCTGCTCGGCGAAACCCGCACCGCAGCCTTGCTGGCCAAGGCTGTCGCCGGCTCGGCCACCGCGCTGGATGCCCATCGCGCCTTGCGCATGGCTACCCTCAACGGCGCCCGGGCTCTGGGTATCGAGGCCGAAACCGGCTCACTGGAAATCGGCAAGGCCGCGGACATGGTGGCTTTCGACCTCTCCGGCCTGGCCCAGCAACCGGTCTACGACCCGGTTTCGCAGCTTATATACGCCACCGGCCGGGACTGCGTGAAACACCTTTGGGTAGCCGGCAAGCAACTGCTCGACGACCGTCGCCTGACACGCCTGGATGAACAACAGCTTGGCACTGTCGCGAAGGCCTGGGGCCAGCGCATCAGCGGCCGTATCGAATCGTAAGCACCCTGGAGCACAATCCGGGGCAACAGGATTTTTCAAGTTTTAGAGGACTTAGACCATGAGCAACGTCGACTACGCCGAAATCGCCAAATTCGAGGCCCTGGCCCATCGCTGGTGGGACCGCGAAAGTGAATTCAAACCGCTACACGACATCAACCCGCTGCGGGTCAACTGGATTGACGAACGGGTCAACCTGGCCGGGAAAAAAGTCCTCGACGTCGGTTGCGGCGGCGGCATCCTCAGCGAAGCCATGGCCCAGCGCGGCGCGACCGTCATGGGTATCGACATGGGCGAAGCGCCGCTGGCGGTTGCCCAGCTGCATCAGCTGGAGTCGGGCGTCAACGTCGAATACCGGCAGATCACCGCCGAAGCCCTGGCCGAGGAGATGCCCGAGCAGTTCGACGTGGTCACCTGCCTGGAAATGCTTGAGCACGTGCCGGACCCATCGTCGGTCATCCGCGCCTGCTTCCGCATGGTCAAGCCCGGCGGCCAGGTGTTCTTCTCCACCATCAACCGCAATCCGAAGGCGTACCTGTTCGCCATCGTCGGCGCCGAATACATCATGAAGCTGCTGCCGCGCGGCACCCACGACTTCAAGAAATTCATCCGCCCTTCCGAACTCGGTGCCTGGAGCCGCATGGCCGGCCTGACCGTCAAGGACATCATCGGCCTGACCTACAACCCGCTGACCAAACACTACAAACTGGCGGCCGACGTGGACGTCAACTACATGATCCAGACCCTGCGCGAGGAATAAGCCGATGCCAATCAGAGCAGTTCTTTTCGACATGGACGGCACCCTGCTCGACACCGCGCCGGACTTCATTGCGATCTGCCAGGCGATGCGTGCCGACCGCGGCTTGCCACCGATGAACGACAAGCACATTCGCGACGAGATTTCCGGTGGCGCCAAGGCGATGGTCGCAGTGACCTTCGCCATGGACCCGGAATCGCCGGGGTTCGAGGAACTGCGCCTGGAGTTCCTGGAGCGCTACCTCGTGGGTTGTGCCGTTCACAGCAAGCTGTTCGACGGCATGGGCGAACTGCTCGCCGACATCGAGAAGGCCAACCTGATCTGGGGCGTGGTCACCAACAAGCCGCTGCGCTTCGCCGAGCCGATCATGCAACAGCTGGGGCTGGCTGAACGCTCGGCGCTGCTGATCTGCCCGGATCACGTGAAGAACAGCAAACCGGACCCGGAGCCGCTGATCCTGGCCTGCAAGATGCTCGACCTCGACCCGGCCAGCGTGCTGTTCGTGGGCGATGACCTGCGCGACATCGAGTCGGGTCGCGATGCCGGCACAAAGACTGCTGCGGTGACCTTCGGTTATATCCACCCGGATGACAACCCGCGGCATTGGGGTGCGGACGTGGTGGTCGATCATCCGCTGGAGTTGCGCAAGGTGCTCGATAGCGCTTTGTGTAGCTGCTGAGATCCGGTTTCAGGCTCCAGGGAAGTGGCGGGATGTCTGACGCCTTCGCGGGCAAGCCCGCTCCCACAGGTTCCCCTGGTGGATACAAAATGTGTGAACACCCTCAGTCTTTGTGGGAGCGGGCTTGCCCGCGAATGGCCGCGCTGCGATCTGTCTTCTGTTTGTGAGGTTTTTTATGTTTGATTATTCCGCCCGCCCCGAACTGCTCAAGGATCGGGTCATTCTGGTCACCGGCGCAGGACGCGGCATCGGCGCCGCAGCGGCGAAAACCTACGCGGCACACGGCGCAACCGTGCTGCTGCTGGGCAAGACCGAAGCCAACCTGACCCAGGTCTACGACGAAATCGAAGCCGCCGGTCATCCACAACCGGCAGTCATCCCCTTCAACCTCGAAACCGCCCTGCCCCATCAATACGATGAGCTGGCAGCGATGATCGAAAGCGAATTCGGGCATCTCGACGGCCTGCTGCACAATGCTTCGATCATCGGCCCGCGCACGCCGATCGAGCAGCTTTCCGGCGAAAACTTCATGCGGGTCATGCAAGTCAACGTCAATGCCATGTTCATGCTCACCAGCACACTGCTGCCGCTGCTCAAGCTGTCGCAGGATGCTTCGGTGGTGTTCACTTCCAGCAGCGTCGGCCGCAAGGGACGTGCGTACTGGGGTGCTTACGGTGTCTCCAAGTTCGCCACTGAAGGCCTGATGCAAACCCTGGCTGACGAAGTCGATACCGTGGCTCCGGTACGCTCCAACAGCATCAACCCGGGCGCCACCCGCACCAGTATGCGCGCCCAGGCATACCCGGGTGAAAACCCGCTGAACAACCCGACACCCGAGGAGATCATGCCGGTCTACCTCTACCTGATGGGCCCGGACAGCACGGGTATCAATGGCCAGGCGTTCAACGCCCAGTAACGACCGTACGTCGCTTATTGGTGCCGCGCCAGCTTCCTGTCGCGGCACACGAAGGCTATCGGATTCGAACCAGGCGCCTGTCAAACAAACGTCACACCCTGCGCTACACAGGAAGCAGAAGAACATCAACCTATTGATTTAATACAGCTTTTATTCTGATGAACCGAATGGCACGACTTTCGCTCTAAGTTTGCTCAGACATGTAACGTGAAAGCAGACGGGGGTGAAGCTTGAGTCCAGAGATTACTCTTCTTCTACAAAGCGGATTAAACTTGTACGAAATGTCCTACGGGACTGACGGACCAGTACGACGCGCAGCCCTAAGCCGCTCTCACCCTGCTTGTAAGACAGCCTTACTGCTTAGGGGCGCACGCCTTATGAAACCACCCTCCCAGACCAACGCAATTGACTTCGATAGCGCCAAATTGCAGCGCCTGGGCTTTGGTCAGCAGCCGCCCCTCCTGGAAAGACCTGTCAGTCTTGCGCAATTGCGCCAGCAACTAAGCCTGCAGTTGCAAACCAGTCTGGAGCCGCAACGCATTCTTGGGACTTTCTATCGCGAGATTCAGCGGTTGGTGCCGCTGGACGCCTTGTGCTACCAGCACAAGAGCAGTGACCTGCGCCTGGAGTTCGGCCAACGCGGCCACCACTCCATCAGTTACAACCTCAGCCACGAAGGCGAACACCTGGGTGAGCTGGTTTTCCGCCGCAATCAGCGTTTCAGCGAACAGGAACAAGGCAATCTCGAATCACTGCTGGCCGCGCTGCTTTTCCCGATGCGCAATGCGCTGCTGTACCGTACCGCCACCCAAAACGCACTGCGCGACCCGCTGACAGGCGCCGGTAACCGCATCGCCATGGACCAGACGCTGCAAAGGGAAATCGAGCTGTCTCGGCGCCATCTGCAACCGTTGTCGGTGCTGATGCTGGACATCGATCATTTCAAGCAAGTCAATGACACCCATGGCCACAGCACAGGCGATGACGTGCTCAAGGCGGTCGCTGCCTCGATCAAAAACCAGCTGCGCAATGTGGACATGGTATTCCGCTATGGCGGTGAAGAGTTCCTGATCCTGCTGTCCAATACCTGTCGCGAGGCCGCTGCCATGGTCGGTGAGCGGCTGCGGTTTGCAGCGCAGTCTGAAGAGTACCTGGCCGATGGTCATACGATCGTGCTGACGGTCAGCCTCGGCTGTTCGACACTGTTACCCGGCGAGTCTGCCGAAAGCCTGTTGCGACGGGCAGACAGCGCGTTGTATGTGGCCAAGCGCGAAGGTCGTAACCGGCTGGAGATGGCGGGCTGAGTCACTAGACGCGACACAAAACAATGTGGGAGCGGCGGTGCGACGATTCGACTTGCTCGCGAAGGCGGCGTATCAGCTAACATCTGAGCTGAATGACACTCCGCTTTCGCGAGCAAGCCCGCCCCCACAGTTTTATTGCGTGATGGCTGTATCAGCCTTCGGCCAGTGCCATCCGCTCACGAACGACCGGTGCCCGTTCTGCGTGCTCCAATTGCATGCAACGCTCGAGAAACAGGTACATATAGTCGTAGCTCTTGCAAACAGCCTGACGCAGCTCCACCTGCAGGGTTTTGCTCGGGTTGGTGCCCGCCAATGTGCAGATGATTTCCAGGGCTTCCCATGGATGGGCATCGTCGTACTGGGCATGCATCTTCAGCCACTTCATCGCCCGCTTGCGATCTTCCTCGGGGAACGAGGCTGCATAGATACCGTTGGAACACACTACCGCCGACCATTCCCCGGTCGCCCCTTCGATGGCGTAGTTGGTGGCGGCAATCCCAACGATCAGCGAGTCGGCTGAACTGGTGTGCCAGCACCAATGGCTCAAGGCGTGAAGCTCCGGTGCTACCTGCTGTGCCTGCAGGTCTTCCAGGCTGACACCGTGCGCGCGGCTCCAGTGCACCCAGTAGTCGGCGTGATTCAATTCGACACGGATATTGCGCATCAGCCAGCGACGGGCCATGTCTTCGCCGGGATGACGGGCAAAACGGGTCTTGGTCAGGTTTTGTGCCATATACAACGCGAACTGTTCGACCACCGGCCAGCCACCAATCAGGTACTGGCGCATGGTCTTCGCACTGAGCTTGTTGTCTCGCATGCGTTGGTACAGTTCGTGTTCGACAACCCGGCGCTTGCTCTCGCTGCAATCCTGGATCAGGCGCTGGGCCCAGGCAGGGTAACTTGCAGCTTCCATGAGCGGTCCGGTTCGGTTGAATGTATCGATCACTGTCGAGCTCCTTTTGATTGTGATTGTCAGACCGACAGGAGTTTCAACGGAACGTGCCAGGCGCCTTGAACAGCAGCGGCTGAGGCCTGGCAGGACGACTTAGCAGACTATCGCTGGTAAACAGATGCGGGCGTTCAATCACATACCCTTGAGCATAATCCACCCCGATTTCCAGCAATGCCTGCTCGATCTGGGGCGTTTCGACAAACTCGGCAATCGTGCGCTTACCCATCACATGGCCAATGTGATTGATCACTTCGACCATGGCGCGGTTAATCGGGTCGTCCAGCATATCCTTTACGAAACTCCCGTCGATCTTCAGGAAGTCTACAGGCAAATGTTTCAGGTACGCGAATGAGGACATTCCGGCACAAAAATCGTCCAGGGAAAAATGGCAGCCTAAGCCTTTGAGTTCATTAATGAATCGAATGGCGCTGCCAAGATTTGAAATGGCACTGGTTTCAGTAATTTCAAAACAAATCATTTCAGGCGGAATCGAATGCGTCACAAACTGTTCGCGCAAGAAGTCCAGGAACGCCTCATCCCCGATCGTCGCGCCTGACAGATTGATCGCACACATGGCCAGCGGCCCGTGGCCTTGCTCGGCCCGGCATTGGGCGATGACCTTGAACACGTTCTGCACCACCCAACGATCGATCGAACTCATCAGACCATAGCGTTCAGCTGCTGGAATGAAGCTGTCGGGCAAGATTATCCGCCCGGCTTCATCATGCAATCGCAGCAGAATCTCAATGTGCCCGCTGCCCTGATCGACATGGCCCAAGGGGGCAATTTCCTGGGCGTACAGGCAGAAGCGGTCTTCCTCCAGCGCCATGTGCAAACGCTGCACCCAGGCCATTTCGCCGAAGCGCAGGGACAGTTCCGAGTCATCCGGATGATAGACCTGGACCCGGTTCCGGCCCTTTTCCTTGGCCATGTAGCACGCCATGTCGGCAGCACGCAGCGAAGCTTCGAGCGTCGTCGGATTCTGCGCGACATGGACCAGCCCGATACTGACAGTGGTCACGAAAGGCCGGCCCTTCCAGACAAAATGCAAATTCTGCACAGTCTGGCGCAGGCTTTCGGCAATTTTCTCCGCCGCTTCCGGTGCGCAGTTTTCCAGCAGGATGCCGAATTCGTCGCCGCCAAGGCGCGCCAGGGTGTCGCCTTCGCGCAGCCCGGATTGCAGCAGCGCACAGATGTGTCGCAACAGCTCATCGCCCGCTGCGTGGCCGCAGGTATCGTTGACCAGCTTGAACTGGTCCAGATCGAGGAACATCAGGGCATGGCGACCCGAATGGCGAGACAGGTTGTGCAGCGCCTGTTCCAGGCGATATTCGAACTCGCGACGGTTGGCAAGCCCGGTCAAGGCATCGTGGGTCGCCTGCCACGACAGATTGGCGATGTATTGCCGTTCCTGGGTCATGTCATGCAGCACCAGCACCGTCCCGCTGACTTTGCCGGCATTGCGGATTGGCGCGCCCACCAGCGTGACTGACACCGTGCTGCCGTCCAGGCGTTGAATCAGCTTGGAGTGTTTACTGCCGCCACTGAGTTGGCCGCTGAGAATATGCTCGATCAGGGTGAGACCATCGATCTGGGCATCTTCGTCCAGCAAGTTGAACAGCGCCGCCAGCGGCAACCCGGTCGCCTGCTCGGCCTTCCAGTGGGTCAACGCTTCGGCCGCCGGATTCATGTAGGCAATCGCACCGGAAACATCCGTGGTGATCACGCCGTCGCCAATCGATTGCAGGGTGACCTGCGCCCGCTCTTTCTCCAGCTGCAGCGCATCGGCGAAGGCATGGCGCTGCTTGAGCAGTTTATGGGTGCGCATCAAGGCCAATGCAATCAAGCCCAGGGCGGTGGCGAGGTTGGTCACCAGCAACAGTCGCAGGATCATCCGCGAGCCTTCGCCCAAGGCATCGCTGAAGGCCTTCGCCGCCGGTGTCACACTTTCGTTGATGACGAATATCTGATCCTTCCAGTGCTTGATATCAGCATCGGTGGCCTGCCTGGTGGTGATGCGCTGATGCATCTCCCGCGCAATGGCATCGAGTTGCACCAGATACGCGTCGCCCACCCTCCAAAGGTCGATGGCTTTCTGGTGGTAACTGAAGTGCCGGAAATTCAGGTACAGCCAGATCACACTGGAGATGTCATCCGGATGGTTGCCGCCCTTGAGGATCGCCACACGTGCCGCCTCGATATTCGGCGGTTGATGATCCAGCGCCACACGCAACTCATGCCCGCCCTGTGGCACGGAAATGGCGTTCTGGTATTTATGAAAAATCGCTTCGTCGCCGCTGTCGGCGTAGAGGTTGAGGTAATAGATGGCGTCTTTCTGGCCCTTGGACCACAGGCTTTCGCCGGCAACATAGCCGCGAACCGCCGACAGCACGTAAAGGCTAACGCCGCCCAACAAGGCTTGAAACACCACAACGGCAATAAATGGCCAGACGATGCCCAACAGCCGTGGCGTTCCGAGAGTCCGCGTTTGATTCATGAGGTCCCTTGCATTAGCACTGCTTGCTCGCCTTCCGGACGAAATCGCTACCGCTAGACTAGGGGGCGTTCCCGTTTCCAGCAAGCCAGATACGGTACAACATGCATTACATATGTACCGCATCCGGAGTGCACAAAACTCTGACACTGACGGCTCTACTCCATTTCAAGAGCCGTATTCTCATGCTATCCACAAACTCGAATCCCCCCCCATTACAACGACGTACCAGTCATCAAGCCGAATTCAGGGCATTACTGACCGCATTACGATCTGTGCAAACGGCATCTTCCGACTTGCGATACTTTTACATGCCTCCCGAGGCAGATTCTCCCCTGGGCATGGAGCACAGCCACGCGCAAACCCTACTGTCAGGGCTTATCGAAAACGCCGGCAACAGGGCCTTGTCTGAGTATCTTCGAACCCCTGAAGGACTGCTGATGGAAGTCACCGGCATCGCCGATCAGTGTGTGTTCTCGACAAGCTTCAAGGATGGCGTCGCTACATACACAATCGAGGATGTAACAAGTTCCACCAGCGATGTTCGAGCCTTTCAACAAGCGTTGTTGAACATAGGTGGATACATCCGCACCGACAGATTGCTGCCTTTGTCACAGTTCCTGAAGTATTACGGACTTGCGTTGCCAATTGCACAAAACACCGATTCCCTGACCCGACTGATTGAAGAGGTGGAGGAGAAACGCGCCATTCACCGATTGAATCTGGAGCAGGGTCTGCAAATCAGTGAACTGATAGAACCACACGACCACACCCTGATTCTCGACGTCGTCAGCGAATTGGTCACCAATGAAGCCAGCTCCGTCATCGACGCCCTGACCAGTGAAATCGAACCACCGCTGGCCCCCCATCAACTGGCGGTCCAGCCCACCGCCTGTCTTGAGCGTTTGCTCGACACTGCGAAGGCACGCAACCTGGCCCAACGCCTGCTGGAAGAACTCGATTGGTACGGCAGCAAACCCGACGAAGTAACGGTTCCGGACATTGGTGAAAAACTGCTGCTGGAGGCATTGCGACTATGGTACGACCTGACGTGTACCGAAGCGCCACACAGCATTGCCGGCTATCAATTGCAACAACGCGCCAATCAAGGCCAAAGCTACGCGAATATCCTCAAGAACTTCCGGCAGCATCTGGAAGACTCATTTCGCACGACAACGCCGACCGAAACAGCGTTGCTGGGAAGGCTCTGTCAAGCCTGGTTCCCGGTTGAATTTCAGGTGCGCGACATCCCCCACGACTTGCCATACGCCACTTCTGTCGTCTGGGTCAATTTCGTTCACGGCGCCCATCTCGCCCATGCACTGGACCCGGCCCTGCTGCAACGACTGACCTTCCAGCAAATCACCGATCTGCCGCTGGAGAAAATCCGCAACGCCACCGACGCTCTGCACCAGTTGATTGACCTGACGCGAGTTCCAGCGGCGTTGGCGTGGACAAATGCAACCGGTGCAGTGCAGCCGGGTGCGCAAACTGGCGACGCTACGCAGGACAAACTGAGCGCCTTGCAAGCGCTGGAAAACCACAAGGCGCAATTGAATGAGGCAATTGTCCAACTCGAAGTGGCGCCTCCAGACCGGCTGAAACTGGCGGAACAACAACTAAAGCGGGCATTGGCCAACGACCTTATGCCGGCCCCTGTTGCCACCAAAGTGATGCGCAACCTGTATCGTTCAGGCAAGCGCGTTGAGCGCAGTCTTCTGGACACACCGGACGTACCGCATAAAACCTGGCCGCTGGTGGAAGTATATGCCTCGGATGGCTTGAGCCCCGATCACAAGTGGTACATCAGCAGCGACGGCAAAACCGCGAGACACTGGATCAGACTGTCATCTGAACGCAAATTTGAATCAGGCCCGGTAGATTCCAAGACTCGCCACGTACAGTTGTTTCCAGTCAATCGCACGCTGCCTGACATTGCAGCCCTGTTCGACGAGCAATTCAAAAACTATCTGGCCAAGAAAAAAACAGCCTACGAAAACCTGATCAAAAGCCTGTTGGTCACGCTGCCGTGGGCTGATCGCAAGATACTGGAGCAGGGTGAGGTCAGGGTTCTCAGCCTCAGGGATGAGACCGGGCGCAAGGCCGAAGAAGAAACTGCAACACATACGCTGCCGCTCAGGGCGCGCATGGGGTTTGTGCTGCAAGCAACTTATGACAACGCCGTGCGCTTCTATGAGTGCCTGCCCCGTGCTGGCGTCATAAGGCCGCGCACTGATGTGACAACCGCCCATGTCGGAGGTGTTCGTGACAAATTTTTCTTCGTCAACCGCCTGGTTGAGGAAGACTATGACTTCCATATCGCCATACGCCCACATCGCCTGCCATTCGATCGTAATGCCCATGATTCCGGCACGCCCCCGAAATCAGGCACCACCTGCCTCGCGATTCTTGACCAGCTCGGCGACACCCTCCCTCCAGCTGCGTTGCCGTCGGCATATCACGACCATTTTCCCAACCTCACGCTGACATCCCCCCGTACACGACAAATCGCGTCGTTTATTGCAGCCCGATTGTTTTATCTTGATGAACAGGAACTTCGTCGCGAAGCCTGGGGAGTCACTCAATTCGAACGCGACAGTAACAAGGAACACTGGCTGCATAACCTCAAGGGTTTCGTACCATTCTGGGGCAGCCTCGAAGACCTTCAATCGGATAAGTTCGGTGATCGCGTCCTCGGCGTGATCGGACTGGCGCTCGATATCGTGTCATTCATGGTTCCCTTGGGTAAGTTCGTTGCCGGCAGCATCCGCTTGAGCGCCAATGCCGGCAGAATGGGGATTCGGGCAACGTTGCCGCGAATGACGAATCTATCCCGAAAACTGGTGACCTCGAGTCTGAAAAACTTCAACCCCCTGGACGGTTCAGTGGATCTGCTGCGGCTTACTGGCAGCGGCATAAAAAGCGCAGGGCGTGCAGTCGTCTATCTGGAAAAGCGGGCGATGCTCCAGTTGAAAAAACTCGCGGGGAGAGCCGATAGCTATGACTTTTTCGACAGCCTGCCCCAGATCACTGAACCGGGACGCTGGAAGCCGCTGACGGACGCCGACCAGTTAGCCATCGTCAAAGGCATCGAAGACGTTCCGGTACGCAAGATCGACGGCCACCATTACTTGTTTGACCTGCTGTCCACCAGGCCCTACGGGCCCCGGCTCACCACCCGAAATCATGAGCTTTCACTCGGGCGCTCCAGCTACAGCACCGTGAAAAAAACCGACGATCTGGTTTTCTTCGAACTCCCGGATCAGGCGCACGTTCGCTATCAGTTCGATATAGATGGGCGCACGACAGTCTTCATCGACGACGTTCCCTACCGCCTGGATGGCGAAGACCTGCGCCGCATCGAGATGATCGATGACAGCAGCGCATTGACGTCAGTCCCCTGCCGGCCACGCCGCGCGCCAAACAACGGCAGCGAATGCCTCAGCAGTTTTGTGACAGGAACGCCCGCCCCAACACCGGAGGTCGGCTCATTCGACGAAACCAAAGGTTACGCCCCCTGGTTTGGCGACAGGGTGGCTGAAGCGGTTACCCGGCCAGGTCATGACGGTCAGTTTATAACCCATGAGGGAAATCTTTATCAGGTCATCGACAATAAACCGACCCTTTACCCTGGTGACATCACCGAACTTGGCTTTGACAAGAAGTGGCTGGTGCCCCGTCGCGAGATGCCGGCCAGCCTGATGTTCCGCAAAGGCATTTATGGCCGTATCGAAGTCAAGGGGGTTTATGAGGGCGCCGAGGACCCGCACCGGATCGGGGCCATTCTGGTGCCATCCACCGATGAATCGAGCACTTATGTCTTCAGCCGAATCAACACCGACAAATATTACGTCGCGACAGTGCCCAAGGGCCAAAACCTGAGCGAGCCGCTGACATTGAAACGCTTGTTCAAGGCTGACATGGCTGAAGGCACCCTGGGTGCGGAACTGCTAACGGTGTACACCGGGTCATTGAGCGCCAATAACATCGCACGCATCCATAGCAAAGAAGCCCTTGAGCTCGCCATGAAAACCATGGACGAGATCGCCATTCCGATCGGAACGACCTCTAACCCTCCGGGCAACATGAAACTCCTGAAGGTCGACACCAGTCCTGGAGAAGCACTGATGTTCGATCATTCAACCCGAATGATCGTCACTCGACTGCCTGAAGGAGCCACGACATGGAGCAGGAGCAAGGACGCTCCGGAGGACTTGCGTCAAAGCACCGCCAATATTTTCGATACCTTGTTCAAGGAGCCGACGATCGACGCCAATAATGCCAACAGCGCGCTAAGGATCAACCAGACCATGCAGAAGCTGCACCAGTTGATACCCAAACGCGAACGCTCCTTCAATCCGAGAAACATTGCCTACGCCGATGTCATGACCAGCAGTGGGCAACGGGAAATCTACGTCAGCGTGTCCGGTGCCCAGCAAACAACCGGTCAATTGCCGCTGTTCAAGCAACATCTTGGAGCGGATTCAGTTCCGGTCGGTGATTCGACCTACTTCAATATCGACATGAATCAGAGCTTTCCCTATACCTCCCTTGACGTGACCGCCGAGGGCAAGTTGCTGGCCGTGCCGGTGACCATCAAGGACATCGAAAAATACAAGCCGGCGCAGTCGAAAAAACCGACGTCACTGGACAGCGAAAGCAAGTTGATCCGCGTGATTCGGGAAAAATACCCCGACCCCAAGGCAATCAAATCCGTCAACATCGCCACGACGATGCCCCCTTGCGAGTCGTGCTCGATCGTGATGAAAGAGTTCGGCTACGACGGTGGGAAAAACGCGCTCCAGGTGCTGTGGAGTTAAACCTACAACCGCTGCAAATGACCATAAAGCTTGGCATACAACCCACCATCGGCAATCAGTTGCTGATGGTCGCCATCCTCGGCAATTTGCCCGCCATCGAACACCAGCACACGATCGGCCTGTTTCACCGCCGAAAGACGGTGGGCAATGATCAATGTGGTGCGGTTGCTCAGAAACCGCGCCAGTGCCTGGTGCAGGTTGTATTCGGTGGCGGCGTCCAGCGCGGAGGTGGCTTCGTCGAGGATCACCACCTTGGGCTCGGCCAGTACCATCCGCGCAATTGCCAGGCGTTGACGCTGCCCGCCGGACAAACGCACGCCAGAGCGTCCGACGACGCTGTCCAGGCCATTGGGCAAATCCCGCACCGTGCCGTGCAATTGGGCGATTTCCAGTGCCTGCCAGCAGGCCTCGTCACTGCGCTCGCGGCCCATGGTCAGGTTGGCCCGGATGGTGTCGTTGAACAGCGCCGGATGTTGCAGGACCACAGCAACATTTTCCCGCACGGTTTCCAGACCAATCTCCTGCTGGGTCGAACCGCCAAAGCGAATGGTTCCGGCCAACGGCGTGTACAAGCCCAGCAGCAGTTGCACCAGCGTGCTCTTGCCCCCGCCACTGGCGCCGACGATCGCGACCTTTTCGCCGGGGGCGATGGACAGGTTCATCTGGTTCAAGACCAGTTCGTCACCGTAACCGAAGCTCAACCCTTGAACTTCCAGCCCGACCGTCTCGCGCCCGATGAACGGGTCGACGCCGCCCGGGTATTCAGGCTCATCATCGCGCGACAGCAGCTCATTGATCCGCGACAGCGCACCGCCGGCAGCGTAGTAGGCATATTGCAGGTTCAGCAGTTGCTCTACCGGACCGATCATGAACCACAGGTAGCTGAATACCGCGAGCATCTGGCCGATGGACAGGTCGGAGAACAACACCGTGAGCATCGCCGCGGCCCGGAAAATATCGATGCCGAACTGGAACAGCAAACCGCTGGCCCGGTTCGACGCATCGGTTTTCCATTGCGAATTCACCGCATAGTCGCGCACATCACGGGCGCGTTGCCCCAAGCGACCGAGGAAGAACCCCTGACGGTTGCCGGCGCGAACTTCCTGGATGGCATCCAGGGTTTCGGTCAGCGCCTGGGTAAAGCGCGAAGTGCTGTCGTTCTCGAGTTTCTTCAGGTGCTTGACCCGTTTGCCCAACTGCACCGTGGCGTAGATCACCAGCGGGTTGAACAGCAAGATCAGCAATGCCAGTTTCCAGTGCATCCACATCAGAATGCCCGCCGTACCGACCAGGGTCAGCATGGCCACGAGGAAACGGCTGAGGGTTTCACCGACGAATTTGTCCAGTGTGTCCAGGTCAGTCACAAGGTGCGTGGTTACGGTGCCGCTGCCCAGGCTTTCGTATTCACCCAGCGAGATACGCTTGAGCCGTTCGATCAGGCGTATGCGAATGCGGTAGACGATGTCCTTGGCCAGCCCGGCGAACAACTTCGCCTGCACCACGTTGAACAGCAACGCCGTACACCTCAGGGTCAAGGTCACCAGCAGCATCAGGCCGATGTAGCCCGCCGCTTTTTGCCAGCCTTCGGGCAGCGCGTGGTTCATGATCTTAAGCGCGGCGTCACCGTGCCCCAGCAACACCTCGTCCACCAGCAACGGCAGGAGCAACGGAATCGGCACGCTGCACAAGGTCGCCAGCACGGCCACGCCGTTGGCGATCCACAGGGATTTCTTGTGATGCAGGGCCAGGCGACGGATTTCCGCCCAGCTCAGACGGTCGACGCGTTTAGCGGTAGCGACATCATCAGGCAGGTCATGCACAGGCAGCACGCTCCAGCCAGCGGCCGAGCAGCGGGGACAACTCGCTCAACGGCTGATAGCCATTGGTCAACAACGCCAGTTGGCCGTTACGCTCGGCCAGCAGGGTGGGGAAACCGGCAATGCCCAGGTCCTGGACCCAGGTGAAATCGGCATCAGTCGCAGTGTGCATGTCGGCACGGTCGAAAGCGGCGGCGAACTCGATGCGCGGTACGCCGGCCTGTTCGGCCAACTCCACCAGCACGCTGGCGCGGGTGACGTCCCGGCCTTCGACATAAAACGCATGCTGGATCAGCCCGAGCAGCTTCCAGGCGTAATCCGGCGCCAGTCCGCGCGCCGTCACCAGTGCCCGGCAGGCCGGCTCGGTGTCGTAGACAAAACCATCGGGTAACGCGCCTTCAAACTTGAACGGCTGGCCGGTGGCCTCGGTGACAGCCTGCCAGTGTTCAAGGATGTAGCGGCGGGTGGTCGGCTCCAGCGCCGCACCGCTACCGGTGCGCAAACCACCCACGATCAGATGCACATCCACACCCGCGGCTTGCGCCTGCTCGACCAGTGCGTTGGCCACCGGGGCAAACCCCCAACACCAGGAACACATCGGGTCCATCACATAGAGCAGGCGCGCAGACATGGTTCAGGCCTCGGAGGATGCTTGCTTGTAGTTGAAGCCGATCGGGTGAGGCTGGTTACGAGCCTTGGCCAGTTCGATCTGCTTCTGCCGGTCGATGGCGCTGCGACGGGTCTTCTCGCTCAGCTTATCCCAGCAATGCGGGCAACTGATGCCGGCCACGTAATGCTCGGACGTGCGGTCTTCGATGCTGACCGGTGTGCGGCAGGCATGACATTGATCGTAGTCACCTTCGCTCAGGTCGTGACGCACGGTCACGCGGTTGTCGAACACGAAGCAGTCGCCCTGCCACTTGGTTTCTTCCTGCGGCACCTCTTCGAGGTACTTCAGGATGCCGCCCTTGAGGTGATAGACCTCATCGAAACCTTCGCTGAGCATGTAGCTCGACGCCTTCTCGCAGCGAATGCCGCCGGTGCAGAACATCGCGACCTTCTTGTGCACGGCCGGGTCGAAGTTGGCTTTGATATAGTCTGGAAATTCGCGAAAACTGGTGGTTTTCGGGTCGATGGCGCCTTCGAAGGTACCGATCGAGACTTCGTAGTCGTTACGGGTGTCGATCAACAGCACTTGCGGGTCGCTGATCAGCGCGTTCCAGTCCTGCGGATCGACGTAGGTGCCGACCTTTTTGTTCGGGTCCACGCCTTCCACGCCAAGGGTGACGATTTCTTTCTTGAGTTTGACTTTGGTGCGGTAGAACGGCTGCTCGTCGCAGTACGACTCTTTATGGTCGATGTCGTCCATGCGCGGGTCGTTCTTGAGCCAGGCCATCAGCCCGTCAATGCCTTCGCGACTGCCGGACACGGTGCCGTTGATGCCTTCTTCGGCAATCAGCAGCGTGCCTTTGATGCCGTTGTCGACCATCGCTTGCAGCAGGGGCTCGCGCAGGGCGACGTAATCTTCCAGGGTGACGAACTTATACAGTGCCGCCACGACAATCTGTTGTGTCATGGGTGAATCTCCAGGTGGCTACCCTCGTAAGGGGTGAACCGGATGCGAAAAAAAACGCGCCGGGTGAGCGGCGCGTTGGGCATTCTAACAAAAAACCTGTGTTTAGTGCTTGCTGCCGCCGGCACAGGTCGGCGAGGCCGGAGCCGCGTCGATCCGGGCCCATTCCTCTGGCGTGTAGGTATGCAGCGCCAACGCATGGAACTCGCCCATCAGCTCGCCAAGCGTGCCGTAGACCTTCTGGTGGCGCTTGACCCGGTTCAAGCCTTCGAACTGCGCACTGACCACCACAGCCTTGAAATGGGTTTGCAGCCCCCGGCTGTGCATATGGCTCTCATCCAGTACTTGCAGATGCTCGGGCTGAAGCAGGGCCAGCGTCGATTCGATGCGTTGTTGCATGGTCATACCGAACTCCGCTTAAGGCTTTTTCTTGGCTGGAGCAGCCGCGTCTTTCGGCGTCAGCTCGGCGGTCATGTCGGCCAGCAGCTTGTTGACCACAGGCACCGCGCTTTCCAGCTTGGCCTGGGTCATCTGGGCCGATTGCTGGGTCAGCTGAGGCATTTTTTCCAGGACTTTCTTGCCCAGTGGCGACTGGTAGAACGCAACCAGGTCCTTGAGCTCGGATTCGGTGAAGTTGGTGGTGTAGAGCTTGACCATGTCCGGTTTCAGCTTATTCCAGCCAATGGCCTGGTCCAGAGCGGCGTTGGCCTTGGCCTGGTAGGTTTCCAGCACGGCCTTTTTCGACTCAGGGGCTTTGGTCTGTTCGAAACGCTGGGCAAACATCTGCTGTACTTGCATGTACACCGGAGTGCCCAGTTTGTCAGCGTGCGCCATGGTCAGGAAAGCCTCGGCACTGGCGTTATGGCTGGCGGTGTCGGCAAGAACCTGGCCGCTGGCGCAGACCAAAGCAACGGCGGTACAGATGGCACGAAGACGAGTCATCGAGTTTCCTTTTCTAGCTGGCGAGGTAAGACCCCAAGGGCGTCCATTCTGCGCCTAAAAAAGTGTGTCGCTCAACCCCAAGCCTTGTCGCGACTGATTTAGAGGGGTTGAATGGTCAAATTCAGACTGATGGAACCACGGCCGTCGATCACGGCCTAAACTGCGCAATCGGACCTACAGGAGTGAGCAAGATGAGCCGTATCGAAACCGACAGCCTCGGCCAGGTTGAAGTCCCGGATGAAGCCTACTGGGGCGCTCAGACGCAACGCTCGCTGATCAACTTCGCCATCGGCAACGAACGCATGCCGCTGGCCGTGTTGCATGCCTTGGCGCTGATCAAGAAAGCCGCGGCACGGGTCAATGATCGAAATGGCGACGTGCCCGCCGATATCGCCCGCCTGATCGAGCAGGCAGCCGACGAAGTGCTCGCCGGCGACCACGACGACCAGTTTCCGCTGGTGGTCTGGCAAACCGGCAGCGGCACCCAGAGCAACATGAACGTCAACGAAGTGATCGCCGGTCGCGCCAACGAACTGGCCGGCAACCCCCGTGGCGGCAAGTCCCCGGTGCACCCCAACGATCACGTCAATCGCTCCCAGAGTTCCAACGACTGCTTCCCCACCGCCATGCATATCGCCGCCGTCCAGGCGGTGCAGCAGCACTTGCTGCCGGCGATCAGTGAACTGACCGGCGGGCTGGCCGAACTGGCCGCCCGCCATATGAAACTGGTCAAGACCGGCCGAACCCACATGATGGATGCGACACCGATCAGCTTCGGTCAGGAAATCTCGGCCTTCATCGCACAACTCGACTACGCCGAGCGGGCGATCCGCAGCGCACTGCCCGCGGTCTGCGAGCTGGCCCAGGGTGGAACCGCCGTCGGCACCGGACTGAACTCACCCCACGGCTTCGGTGAGGCCATCGCTGCGGAATTGGCCGCTCTCTCCGGTTTGCCGTTTATCACCGCGCCGAACAAGTTCGCCGCACTGGCCGGTCATGAGCCGCTGACCACGCTGTCCGGCGCGCTGAAAACCCTCGCCGTGACACTGATGAAAATCGCCAACGATCTGCGCCTGCTGGGTTCCGGCCCGCGCGCAGGCTTCGCCGAAGTCAGACTACCGGCCAATGAACCGGGGAGTTCGATCATGCCGGGCAAGGTCAACCCGACCCAGTGCGAAGCGCTGTCGATGCTGGCCTGCCAGGTATTGGGCAACGACGTCGCCATCGGCTTTGCCGCCAGTCAGGGCCACCTGCAGCTCAACGTGTTCAAACCGGTGATCATCCATAACCTGCTGCAATCGATCCGTTTGCTGGCTGATGGCTGCAGCAACTTCCAGCAGCACTGCGTGACAGGCCTGGAACCGGATGCGGAAAAAATGGCTGAACACCTGGAGCGTGGCCTGATGCTGGTGACGGCGCTCAACCCGCACATCGGCTATGACAAATCGGCGGAGATCGCCAAGAAGGCCTACAGCGAAGGCCTGACCTTGCGCGAGGCGGCGTTGCAGCTCGGGTATCTGACTGATGAAGAGTTCGATGCCTGGGTGAGGCCGGAGAACATGCTGGAGGCTGGGGCCAAGGGCTGAGTGCTGTAGCGCCTGAAAGTCCGTCTTCGCGAGCAAGCCCGCTCCCACAGGTTTTGCGTCGTTCACAAAGTTGATGAACGACGCAAAACCTGTGGGAGCG